>NZ_JBTLQH010000003.1:0-302268 GCF_054461575.1 Flavitalea flava | reverse complement strand
CAAAATTAACCATTGGGCGGTTCTTCGGAGCTGCCCTTTTTATTTTTAAACCCCGACTTTAGTCGGACAATAGTGATTAATAATCAATAAATAATAAATATTAAATTGTATAACGGGAAATGGGATAGCGGGAAATGGAATACCGAAATAGGGAATAAGATTACGGGAAAAGGATTTCGCGAAACAGGGTATCGTGGAATAGGATATCAGTGAATATAGTATAAGTAAATATTGTCATGGACGATTCCTATCTTCAGGCCCCGATAGACTAATGACCGGAAGGACTTTGACCAGGGCATGCAGGCAAACGACTATAAAATAATATTTAAAAAATTTACCAAGGCTGTCCTATTGATGTACTGCCTGCAGTTTCTATCCTATCCGTCTCTATCTTTTCAATCTCCGTCCGACAAAAATCAATCTCCGTCCGATAGCCAACTTCCACCCTCCTATCCTTCTCCGCCAGACCGGATGTTCTCTATCCCCGAAGAAATGGCTGAAGGGTTAAAAAAAATCCGGTTAAAAGATGACCTGTCCGGATGGATATATAGTCAGATCCAATGGGTGGCCAAAGCGCCTTCTTCAAGGGCCGGCCTCCTAAAAATGGCCCAAACGGAGGCTTGGCGAAATCCACGGACCGATGAAGAGCGACAGGCCTGGCTGGACCTGCTGATCAATGAAGGCTATGCACTGCTGCTCGGCGGCGATATCGTTCATTCCACCGATGCGTATACGGCAGCTTTTCAATGGGCCAAACAATACCGGGAAATGGTCGATGAATCACAGGTATTAGAAAATATCTTAAAGCCCCTGGGAAATAATTATACCCGCCTGGGAGACTATGAACAAGCCCTCTTCATTCATCGCAAGGCGCTGTCCATTGCGGCAGCGCTTGGAGATAAGACTGCACTTGCTGGTACATATAGTAACCTGGCCAATACGACCAGCAATATGGGCCTCCCGGGACAATCACTGGACTATTGCCGGCAAGGATTGGCTGTGGCCGGCACTCATTCGGCTTTTCGCGGCCTCCTCCTGTCCGAGCAGGCCGATGCCTGCCGGCAATTACAACGAACCGCGGAAGCCCGGAAAAGTATCCTGGCAAGCCTGTCGGAGCTCGAACGGGCAAGGGCCATGGACGGATTGGATAAGAAGGTAACGGCTGAGTCCGGATATTGGTTAATGACCGCTTACCAGCAGGCAGGAGACATTTTTTTACAGCAGCCCACGGTCGCCCTGGAATTTTATAAAAAAGCCCTGCTTCTGCAGAATACCTTATTAAAGCAGCAAGGGGTCATCCGCAGGCGGCAACAGGCTAAACTCTGCCAACGACTAGGAGATTTGTATTTTCATATGGGACAAATCCCCCTGGCGTCTGGTTGGCTGAACAAATGCCTGTCGGTATTGATCCCGGGAAAACATTTCGACTCCATCCGGGAACCGGATCTATACGCAGAAAATACCCTGGTCGATCTCTTGTTCACCCGCGCCTCCCTTTGTCAGCAGGAAGACAGCGTCGACAAGGCATTGATCCTTTATAAATGGTGCTTTTCCACCGAAAAAAAATTGCGTAACGAACTGATCACGGGATCCTCCAAAGAAAAGTCCGTATCGGATAGCCGTATGCGGTACGAGGCAGCTATCGGCGCCGCCTGGAATGCCTGGGAAGGAACAAGGTCCGATAAGTACCGGCAGGTCATGCTGGAGTTCATGGAGAGCAGCAAATCCCGGTTATTGCTGGAAGACATACGGCAACAGCAATATCAAACCGCCATTGACCCTTCGGATACGCTCACGGGCAGGATAAAGCTGTTGGAAAGGGCCCTGATCTATTATCAAAAGGAAGCCTTACAAGCTGGAAGCGGAGATAGTACTAAGGCACTACGGTCGATCCAGGAAAAGCAGGTAGCCTGGGATCTGGCAGCCTTACAGAAAAAGGCCAGGGCTATTGGCGCTGTGCCGGAAAGGGGCCAAGGCAAGGTACCCGGTTCGTTAGGCCCTTCGGGGACGGAGGATCTGGATCTTTCCGTTACCTCATCGATCCTTACGAAAAAACAAATTATCCGGTCTTTTTTTGCCGGTTCAACGGCTTTGTATGTCGTTGAATTATGGCAGGGAGGCATCCGGTTCGCGGAGAGATTGGTTTTGCCCCGACTGTGGCAGGATAGCATCCGGAATTTTATGCATACCTATTTTGAAGAAGGCCCTAATAGTATGATCAATCAGCCCCGTGCTTATTATACGCAAGCCTATAGGATCTACCGGCAATTTTTCGGCGGACATCCTTTCTCACCGGAAAATGAATATATTCTTATTCCCGATGGCACGTTAAGCCAACTGCCGGTAGAGGCGCTGGTGACGGAGCCGGTCTATCAACTCTCCCCTGAAAAATGGCCGTTTGTTATCAAACAGACTCAGATCTCCTATGCCTGGTCATTACGGACCTTACAGGAACAAATCCAAAACCCAGGAAATAAGAATGGCTTTGCAGGTTTTTTTATTTCCGGTAACACCCGGCACCTCCCGCTCCTTCAGGCCATTGCCAGGGAACGGGAAAGTGTCGCACGCTCAATGGGTAAGGGAAATTGGTTCACCGATGAGCAGGCCACCACAGACGCTTTCAGAACGGCTTTGCGTGAATCCGCTATAGTTCATATCAGTTCTCATGCTTTTTCCCGAAAGGATACCCTGGACCTACCCCATATTGAGCTCTATAATGAGCCCTATTATGTATTCGAATCGAAGGGTATGGAACACCATCCTTCCCTGATCGTACTGAGCGCCTGCCGAACCGGCGACGGACGGTTAGTGACCGGGGAGGGCGCACAAAGCCTGGCCCGTGCCTTCACCGCCAGCGGGGCCGGTGCCGTGATTGCAGGTTCCTGGAATCTTCATGATGAAGCAGCGGCAAGACTTATGGGGGAGTTTTATAAATCCCTGGTATCTACGCAATATGCCGCAGGTGCCCTACGGGATGCCAAACTCAACTGGCTGAACGACCCTCAGATCCCTTATCTGCATAAATTACCCTATTACTGGGCAGCCTTACATTACCAGGGAAACCCGGAACCGCTCGGGGGCAACTTTCGCAGTGAAGATGGAGGTGGGAAAGGCATACTCCGTATACCTTTCTTGTGGTGGAAAATAACCATACTACTTTTTGTCATCGTAACTCCTCTTTACCTGTTGACACGAAGTTACCTATTGAAACAAAGTTACCAGTTGAAACGAAGTTACCTGTTGAAACGAAAGAATCGAAATTAATACGCTCTTCGTACCTAATACTCCCTTTGTACAAGAAAGGCGGCCAACTGACGAAGCGGTTCTTTTCGTTTGTTCAGGACCGCTATGTCTTCCAGGTGCTGAAAGGCCTTTTGCATATATTTTTCTTTTAATTCCCGCGCCCATGCATCCACTCCGCAGGCTTTGAAGATCTCCAGCATCCCGGCGATCTTCGTCGATGCCTCTGCACTCCGGAGCTCCAGGATCTGTCTATGTTGTGCTTCGGAAGCGACTTCCAGTGTCTTGATCAACAGAAAGGTTTTTTTGCCGGCTACGATATCCCCTCCTACCTGTTTGCCAAATTTGGTTGGATCCCCATAAGCATCCAGGTAATCGTCCTGGATTTGAAAGGCCAGCCCCAGGTTCTTGCCGAAAGCATAAAGGTGTTCCTGGTTCCCCAAACCGGCTCCTCCCAATATGGCGCCGATCTGCAGACTTGCTGCCAATAAAACGGAAGTTTTTAGTTCGATCATGTGCAGATATTCCGTTAGACCGACCTGGTCCCGGCTCTCAAAATCCATATCGATCTGTTGCCCTTCACAGACTTCTTTTCCGGTACGGTTAAAGAGCTGGAGAATATCCCGGATATGAATGGTCTGTGCCTTGCCGATATAGTCATAGGCCGTTACCAGCATCACATCCCCCACCAGTAAAGCGGTGGATCCGCCAAATTTTTCATGAACGGTTTGCATGCCCCGCCGAAGCGGTGCCTTGTCCATGATATCATCGTGAACAAGGGTAAAATTATGGAAGAGTTCAATGGCAGTGGCTAATTCCCAGGAATCCGGCCCTATCTCGCCGAATAACTCACTGCCCATTAAACACAATACCGGTCTTATTCGTTTGCCTCCAATACCCAGGAAATAACCAGCCGGTTCATACAGACTTGTTGGATGACCCGGGAAATGGGTTATATTAAACCTGGTCGCAAATAATGCGGATAATTCTTCAAAACTGTGCATAAAATCTGTCTCTTCTATTTTTTCTTTTTGGCGTTTTTTTTGTCTTTCCTTTCTTTTTTACCCTTTTCCTCTATCTTATTATTCTGGTCCTTACCGCGTTTTTCCTCTTTGCCACTTTTCACGTCTTTCCTGCTTTTCTCCTCTTTAATTCTTTTTTCGTCTTTACCACTTTTCACCGCTTTATCAATTTTGTCTCCGGCAGGCTTTTCATTATTGCTTTTTCCCTTGTTACCGATTTCCTGTTTTTTGTTTTTGTCTTCTTTCCTGCCTTTGTCTTCTTTTCCGCTCTTTTCTTCTTTTCTGGCTTTGTCTTCTATTTTGCCTTTATCTGCGTTCTTACCTTTTTCTTCCTTTCTGCCCTTGTCTGCTTCCTTTCCTTTTTCCTCTTTTTTACCTTTGTCTTCTTTTTGCCTTTTTTCTTCTTTTCTGGCTTTCTCTTCTTTACTGGCTTTTTCTTCTTTACGGCTTTTCTCTTCTTTACGATGCTTATCTTCCCTTCTCCCCTTTTCTTCCATGTTGTTTTTTTCTTTATGATTACTCTTGTCTTCCGTTACAGGCATCCGGTGATCTTTTTTTGCCAGCTGGTGAACTTTTTCTGCCCGCTGGTTACCGTCATTACCTTCATCAATACCTTCAACACCAGGTGACTGTTTATCTGCCTTGGGAGCCGGCTGACTTTCCGGCTTTCGGGCTTCGGTAATTACCCACTCATAGTCCAATTGACGTTTGGCCAGGTTGGCGGCAACTATCTTAATGGTTACTTTATCGCCCATCCGGAACTGACGGCCGCTTCGTCTTCCCACCAGACTGTAATCGGATTCGATATGCTGGAAATCGTCGTATTCCAGCAAACTGTTGATACTAACCAATCCTTCGCATTTGTAAAGCACTGTTTCGACCCAAAAACCAAAGGAGGCTACCCCGCTTATTACGCCCTCGAACTCCTCGCCCAGGAAGTCCTGCATATATTCTACCTGTTTGTATTTGTTGGCAGCACGTTCACTGTCCATGGCAGCACGCTCCCGCTCACTGGAATGACGGCATTTCGCTTCCAGTTTCTTATCGATCTCAATTTTTTGCTCCAGACATTCCTGCAGTATCCTGTGCACCAATACATCCGGGTATCTGCGAATGGGGGAAGTAAAATGACAATAATATTCGAATCCCAGGCCGTAATGACCAATATTATCTGTAGTATAGATCGCCTTGGCCATCGTACGGATTCCTAATTGCTCCAGAACGTGCTGTTCGGGCCTTCCCTTGACATCGAGCAACATCTGGTTAAAGGAGACAGCAATAGACTGCGGAGTCTGGGTATCGAATTTATGCCCGTACTTTTTGGCAAATTCAATGAAAGGCAACAACTTTTCCTTATCCGGAACATCATGCACCCGGTAAGGGAAAGGAATAGGATTTTTATCCAGTTTGATCTTGCCTACATCCTCGGCTACTGTCCGGTTGGCCAGCAGCATAAATTCTTCTACCAACTGATGGGCTTCCTTGCTTTCCTTGACCGTGATCCCGATCGGCTTTCCTTTTTCGTCCAGTTTGAAACGCACCTCGGTGGAAGAAAAATTGATAGCGCCCTTTTTGAACCGTTGTTTTCGCAACCGCTGTGCGATATCATTGAGGATCTCTATTTCCGGCTGGTGTAATCCTTCCTTTTTTTCTATGATCTCCTGAACTTCTTCGTAGGAGAACCGGTGATCCGAATGAATGACCGTTTTGCCGATCCAATGTTCCTTTACCTCTCCTTTTGGCGTCATCTCGAAGATGGTGGAGAAGGTTAGTTTGTCTTCGTGTGGCCGAAGGGAACAAAGTTCATTCGAGATCCTTTCGGGCAGCATAGGATTGACACGATCCGGAAGATATACGGAGGTTGCCCGGGAATAGGCCTCCTGATCCAGGGCCGTTTCAGGTTCCACGTAGTGACTTACATCCGCAATATGCACGCCGATCTCCAGGTTCCCGTTCTTCAGGGTTCTTATGGATATAGCATCATCGAAATCCTTGGCATCCACCGGGTCAATGGTGAAGGTGAGGAGCTGCCGTACGTCTTTTCGTATTTTAATTTCCGATTCGCCGATCAGGTCGGGCAATCTTTCCGATTCCTCCAGCACGCCTTCCGGGAAAAACAGCGGAAAACCATTTTCCAGTAGAATTTCCTTCATGGCACGATCATTCTCATCGGCCTGATCCATAACCTGGATGACCTCCCCCTGAGGTTTTTTGTTTTTTTCCCATTGAACGATCCGGACAATGACCCTATCGTTGTTAATGGCTCCTTTGAGCCGGGATAAAGGGATATAGATGTCCGGGATCGGTTTGTCCGTCTCTGCAATAAAAAAGGCAAAGTTCTGGCTCAGTTCCACCCGCCCGAGGAATTCCATTTGTTTTCTGGTCACTACCTCCACGACCTCACCTTGCTGACGGCCGCTTTTGCCGGAATTATTCAGTACCCGAACCTTTACGGTATCGCCATGCAGGGCAGTATTAAAATCTGAAGGCCGGATCAGGATGTCCTGTTCCCGGTTCTCTACGATGACAAAACCCATACCCGAACGGGTAACATCGAGTCTTCCCTGATATAAATTTGGTGATTGCGGGCCTGAATTTTTGTGTTTGTTCTTTTTGTGTTTACGCACGCTCATATTCTTCTTTTTTTCTGTGTTTGAGATGTCTGTCTCAATGATAAGTGTTTGTTTGTTTAACCGACAGGCCCGGATGACCGGACCGGCGGCTTGAATTGTGTAATGAATGTACCGATTAAATCATTAAACCGGGGTTGTTCATCGAATAAAAACCGGGGCTCGATAGGAAGTACATAGACAGGCCAGTCTTCGAGCTCCTGTCTGAATTTGATCAGACGGACGGCATCCTTTTCAGTAGTCAGGATGATTTTTTTGCCGGCTGTGATACCGTTAAACCGGCGGATGATGTTCTTCAGATCATCTATCGAAAATATATGATGATCGTTGTAAGAGATCTCATAATAGGTCCTCGATTTTTCGTCCAGCCATTCCTTTAACGGAGCAGGATTGGCAATTCCAGTAACCAACAACACCTCTACCTGATCGTCGATTTCCATAGTATCGGCCATGTCCCGGGTGATATGGTAAGGAGTCCCGTAATGGATCGCCGTAAAAAAAACCTCCTGATTTGGCAGCGGATCAATCTCGATGATTATTTCCCGTCCTTCTTCCAGGCTAAGGTTTTCTTTTGATTTGGTTACAATAATGATATCGGCCCGTTTGTAACTTCCCGGCGCATCCCGCAGGTCTCCGCTGGGGAGCCACCAGTCCCGCGTGAACAGGTTCGAATAATCCGTTAACAGGATATTCAGACCTGCCCTTACTGAACGGTGCTGAAACGCATCGTCCAGGATGATGGCTTGCGTGCCGGGCCTGTCATGCAATAATTGCGGAATGGCCTCGATCCGTTCCTCCCCGACCGCCACCGCCACTTCGGGGAATTTACTGTGAAACTGCATGGGCTCATCTCCGATATCCAGGGCCGTGGTTTGGGGGCTGGCCAGCGCATAGCCACTGGTTTTTCTTTTGTATCCCCTGCTCAATATGGCTATTTCAAACCGGTCTTTCAGCATCCGGATCAATAATTCCACCATCGGGGATTTACCGGTTCCTCCTACCGCCAGATTGCCAACACAAATGATGGGGAGGTTAAAATCCGTGGAAGAGAAAATATTTTTGTCGAAGCACCAATTTCGTATTCGGATAACCAGGGCATAGAGGAGGGACAAAGGAAATAAAAGGATGCGTATAGGTCTTAACAAGGGAA
The DNA here is from genome assembly GCF_054461575.1 of Flavitalea flava. Lineage (NCBI taxonomy): Bacteria > Pseudomonadati > Bacteroidota > Chitinophagia > Chitinophagales > Chitinophagaceae > Flavitalea > Flavitalea flava. The sequence continues at coordinate 294,226 of NZ_JBTLQH010000003.1, read as the reverse complement.
TATTAAAATTCATAATGTACAATCGGATATTCGACTCGGGTCCGTGTCATGAAGATACGTCAAATTCAGTGAACTAACCATTGACCGCCCTGATTGCCTCCAACGCGGCCGCTCTTATCCTTATTGCCTGCTCCAGCACAAATTCCTTTCCGGGATCCTTCCGGTATGGCAGTGAAGCGATAGCCGGAATACCACTCCAATTCACGATCTCTTCCTCGTAAGACGGGTACTGATCGTCATTGAAGATCCATCCGGCAACCCGCAGACCATGCATCTTACATACCGAGGCGGTCAATAGGGAATGATTGATACTACCCAAATAGTTACGGCTTACCAGGATTACCGTGGCATCCAGTTCCTTAATCAGGTCCAGTACGAATTCCCGGTCATTTAAAGGGACCATCAACCCTCCTGCTCCTTCTATGATAAGGAATTCTTCCGGTCCTGCCCCGTGGTGAGGAATGGCCGGCTGACCGGGCATTACCTCCGGAAGATGATAGTGGGCGGTATACAGTTTACGATATTGCCAGGATATTTCATCCAGACGGATATCCACTCCTTCCTCGCGGGCAGCCTTATGCGGAGAAGCAGCCAGGGACAGTTTGTAGACCTCGGGGTAAATCCTGCTTGCCGGATTAGTGATGGTCCCCTTTATCCACTCACTATCGGTGCCTTGTCCGTAACCTGCCTGCACAGGTTTCCAGTAGCCTGCCTGTAATGCTTCCGTCAGAACGGCTGCTACGACGGTCTTTCCGATATCGGTACCTATTCCTGTTATAAAAATGGGTTGCATATTATTTATTCACAAAGATCGAGAATTGGGTTGTCCCATAGTTGCGCATAGTTACAAACAAAGGGTATCCGTCGTAATGATTGCGGGGGGTATGTTCCAGGACAAACCAGCCATTCGCCTTTAACAATTGCCTGCTGACGATCTGTTTGGGGAGGTCATCGATCGTTTCAAGCGCATAAGGGGGTCCGGCAAATATAAAATCGAATTGTTCTGTGCATTGGGCAATAAACCGGAATACGTCCATCCGGATCGTTTTATAGTTCTCCAGGCCCAATTCTTTGGCGCTTTTTTGGATGAAGGCAAACATGGCCGGATCTTTTTCCACCACGGTAAGGTCTTTTACTCCCCTGGATGCCAGTTCGTAGCTGATACTGCCCGTTCCTCCGAAAAGATCAAGCGTCCTTAACTGAACCAGTTCCAGATTATTCTCCAGGATATTAAAAAGCCCCTCTTTCGCCATATCGGTTGTAGGGCGGGTATAGGGCATCTTTGCCGGTGGCGACAATCTCCTGCCTCCCAGTTCTCCTCCGATTATGCGCATACGGCCATTTTCAATATAGATGAGAAATAATGCAGGGGCAGTTCTTTTAATTCATCGGTAACCTTGATGCTCTCATCGATCTCCTCATAAGTTATCTGCAGAAAGTATTTATAGAGTTCCGTACTCAGGGCTGATTGTCTGTCGATCAGCCCTCCTACCTGCAATTTTACCTTTTCCTGGCTAAGGCCGAGCAAATGACAGCAGTTCAGCAGGTGATAGGCGACATCTTTGGCATCCTGATAATGAAAGGTCTGCATCAGGTGAACCTTTCCCTCCCGGATAACCAGCACGACCATTTTGTCCGTATAAAAGATCACTTTCAGACAATCCACCTCTTCGGTAGCATCGAACATTTTATAGCTTTTCAGGAGCAAACTATAATAATGCCAGTATTTCCCGGCCGTGAACTGTTGTTGCAGCAATTGATGTACATCCGGTGAAATCCGGTATACATTAAACAACTCCCACCAGGGGATCTTTTCGGTAAGGATCAGTCCCTTGTTCAGGTTGCCATGAACAATATCTATGATTTCCTTATTCGTGTCCGTGCTGAAAAGCGCTTCGGGAACCAGGCTGCTTTCCGGGAAATTGTAGATGAGCAGCGTTTCTTTTACGGGACGTTTCAGGAGCGCATCCCCATCCATGATCTCCTGCAGGGCCTCGGTCAGCGGCCGGTCTTTTCCATGGTCAAGCTGGAAATATTTTACCGCTATCGGGCTCATATTCCGCTGATTTAGCAGTACATAAGTAAATGAACTGGGACTGACCTCCACCAGCAGACGGGATTGCAAAAGGTCCGAATCCGATATTTCCGATACTTCGATTTGGAAAGCAGGTTTTAACATAATAGGCAATTGTGCATAGAAGCCACAGCGTCAAAAATAGGATAAAAGTCTGAAAACAGAGAACCTGAAAGGGTCCGCTCCGGTAATTGTACTATCCCGCTCTTTTTAAATGTTGTATCTTGCACTCTTTTTCGAAATGGAAAAGACGGTAACAGGCAAGAATTATAAAGTGGAAATCACCAACCGGGCTATCCTCCGGATGGCGCTGCCTATCAGCCTGGCAATTCTGGTCCCCCAGATCAATTTTATTACGAACAATATTTTTTTAGGGCATCTGGATGAAAACGCCGAGGCCTTGTCAACCGCAGGAATTACCGGCGTGTATTACCTGCTGTTCGCCGTCGTCGGCCAGGGTATGAACAACGGGCTTCAGGCCCTGATCGCCCGAAGGGCTGGTGAAGGCAGGATTGGGGCGATCGGAACCTTATTTTCACAAGGGATACTTATTTCGCTGGGATTTGCCTTAACCGGTATCCTGCTGACCTATTTTGTTGCGCCATCCATCCTTGCCCTTTCCCTCAAATCGGAACCACTCCGGCAGCAGGCAATGTCCTTTTTACGAATCCGTATCTGGGGACTCCCCTTCCTCTATATCTATCAGATGCGTAATGCCCTGCTGGTAGGTACTAATCAGAGTAAATTCCTGGTTTATGGCACCCTGGCCGAGACGCTGGTCAATATCACCCTGGATTACGGGCTCATTTTTGGGCATCTTGGCCTTCCGGCGCTGGGTTTCAATGGTGCGGCCTATGCCTCCATCGTGGCAGAGGCTGCCGGCATGTTCGTAGTTTTTGGGGTGATCTATGTTAAAGGCGTCAGTAAAGAATTGGCGCTTACCCGAAAATGGAAGTTCGATCGCTCCGTCAGCCGGCTGATACTCGTTCAATCTTCCCCGCTGATCTTTCAATATACCATGAGTATTGTGGCCTGGATGTTCTTTTATATCCTGGTGGAACATCATGGGAGACAGGCCCTGGCCATCAGCAATACCATGCGAAATATATTCGGCCTTTTCGGGGTGTTCACCTGGGCTTTTGCCTCTACCACCAATGCCATGGTCAGTAATGTTATCGGCCAGGGAAAAAAAGAAAGGGTGCTCGAACTGATAAACAAGATCATGAAATTGAACGTTAGCATGGCTGTGATCATTGCCCTCGTTTTAAACCTATTCCCAAGGGTTTTTTTGTCGGTTTACGGGCAGGATGACTCATTTACCGAAGCTGCCATTCCGGTCCTCAGGGTGATCTCTACCGCCCTGGTCATGATGGCTTTTGCCACTACCTGGCTAAACGCCGTAACAGGCACCGGCAATACAAAAATCAATTTGCTGATCGAACTGATCACGCTCGTTTTTTATTGTCTGTATGTATATTTTGTTCTGGAGCGTTGGCAGTTATCTATTCTTTACGGATGGATGTCTGAATGGCTGTACTGGACCCTCCTGTTTACGATGTCCTTCTTTTATATTAAGAGCGGAAAATGGAAAGGGAAGATGATTTAGAATTTCTTATTCAGGGTGATCCCGGCCTTCCCCTGGAAATTACCAATGGGGGCCTGCAATTTATAAATCGAAAGCGTGGCCTCGCTAATAAAAGGATATTGTTCTTTTATCCGCAGAATGATCTCATCAGCGATCTTCTCCAGTAAAGGCGAAGGCTGATGCATCCGTTGTTTGATGATCCCGAAAAGGTTAACGTAATTCACGATGGTCTCCAGGCTTTCAAAACTCCGTTTCTGCTCATCATACGCAACATCCAGATGGACCTCGAACGTATTGCCCGTCGCCAGCTCTTCCTTGAAAACGCCGTGATTTCCCGAGAAGATCAGATTATGTAACCGAACTGTGATCATAAGCGATTGGAAATGTTTGAAAGGTTATGCCAGGCCTTTGGCGGAAAGATATCTTTCTGCATCCAGGGCGGCCATACAACCGCTACCGGCGGCCGTTACTGCTTGCCGGTAGATCTTATCCTGAACATCACCGGCGGCAAAGACGCCTTCTATATTTGTCCTGGAAGTGCCCGGTACGGTTTGGATATATCCGGCTTCATCCATATGGAGGTAATCCTTGAATATGGCTGAATTAGGTTCATGACCGATAGCCACGAAAAAACCACTGACCGGGACCACATGTTTGTCCCCGGATTTATTATTATGGATCCGCAGGCCGTCTACCCTGCTTTCTCCAAGTATTTCATCGGCCTCGCTGTTCCAGTAAATTTTGATATTAGGCGTTTGCTGAACTCTTTCCTGCATGACCATGGATGCCCTCATTTTATCCCGGCGAACCAGCATATGGACATTGGAGGCCAGTTTGGACAAATAAAGCGCTTCTTCGGCAGCGGTATCACCGGCACCTATGATAGCCACTTCCTTACCCCGGAAGAAAAATCCATCACAGACGGCACAGGCGCTTACCCCGTAACCGTTCAGGCGTTGTTCGCTTTCCAGGCCCAGCCATTTGGCAGAGGCGCCGGTGGAAATGATCACCGAATCGGCTTCGATCAATTTTTCCTCATCTATCCATACTTTCAGGGGATGGACCGAAAAATCCACCTTGGTCGCCAGCCCATATCTTATGTCAGCCCCCATCCGGGTAGCCTGTTTTTCAAAATGTACCATCATTTCCGGGCCTTGCACTCCATCCGGATATCCGGGATAGTTCTCTACCTCGGTGGTGATCGTCAACTGTCCTCCGGGCTGGATGCCCTGGTAAAGAACCGGTTTCATATTGGCGCGTGCCGCATAGATAGCTGCCGTGTATCCTGCCGGACCCGAACCTATTATCAAGCAATGTACTTTTTCGCTAACTGTCTGCGTCATACTATAAAAAATTTAAAGAGATCAAAAGTAATCCTAATTGAGCAAACCAAATGTCGTTTGGATGACCGATTTTAAAGGGGATAAAATGGTTTTTCCAAAAGGGGCTTACAAAGGGGCTCCGCCCCTTTGGCGCAACGCATATGATTTTTTTGGGTGGGCCCGGGGCGACATATTTTAACGGGGAAGCTCCGGGCCCAACCAAAAAAAATCCCGATAGGTTATATCGGGATCTATTGCTAGAAATAAATAGTTAAATCATAGATATACTGACCGGGAAATTATCCCAGGTAAGCTTTTAATGCATTGCTGTAACGAGCCTTTTGTAAACGTTTGATCGCCCTTTCCTTGATCTGGCGGATACGTTCTTTAGTCAGGTCGTATTTCTGGCCGATCTGCTCAATGGTTACCCCATTTTCGCCATCCAACCCAAAATAAGCATTCACAATCTCCGCTTCGCGGGGACTAAGTGATTTCAAAACCCGGCGGATTTCCGCGCGGAGAGAATCTTTCATTACATCGTCATCGGTCTCACTTCCACCTTCCAGCAAATCTCCCATAGCCACATCTTCCGCCTCGTGAACCGGGGCATCCAATGAACTGTGACGGGTGTTACTCTGGAAAATGTTATTGATCTCGGTCTCACTCATTTCCAGCAATTCTGCTAATTCTTCCGTACTTGGCTCTCTCTCATGTTCCTGTTCGAAAGCCATGTAGGCCTTATTAGCCTTGTTATAGGTGCCAATTTTGTTTTGAGGCAGGCGGACTAGTCTGCCCTGCTCTGCCAACGCTTGTAAAATGGACTGGCGAATCCACCATACGGCGTATGAAATAAACTTAAACCCTTTGGTTTCATCAAAGCGTTGTGCCGCTTTAATTAAGCCGAGGTTACCCTCGTTAATCAAATCACTCAGTGATAACCCCTGGTGCTGATACTGTTTTGCTACAGAAACCACAAAACGTAAATTGGCCTGAACCAATTTATCCAATGCTTTCTGGTCGCCCATCTTAATGCGCTGAGCCAGAACAGTCTCCTCTTCAGGAGTGATCATCGGAATCTTGGAGATTTCCTGCAAATACTTCTCAACCGCCTGAGAATCACGGTTCGTAATCTGTGTAGCAATTTTGAGTTGCCTCATATCAAAAAATAATAAAAAGGTGACAAAATAATTGTCGGGTACTTAATCAATAAACATAAACTAGGCAGAGAGTGTTCACGGAAAGTTGAAAAAAAGATGTTATAAATGCATATCCAATGTCAATTTGTCCAGAACCGTCTGCAAAAGTAGCGATGGAAGTTGGAAATTCATAGCCTTGTGGATTAAAAATGAATAAAAATAACCTGATTTTAGGATTTTCTCCTGAAAACGGGGCTGGACAGGCTGTGAAAGGTTATTTGCTATCCCCTCCAGTTATTAATTCCAGGGGATCTGGTTGTTTTTGTACCTGGGTTTTGGTTTTCTTTAACATTTAAAGGGGCAGATGGTTCAAAAAGAAAGAAGAAAATAAAAATGGATAGAAGATCAACGGCAAAGATCAGCTGGAAATCCGTTTGACATCCGCAGGAAAAATCAGCCGGAAAGTTGGAAAAGGAATATGGAGAAGAAAAAGCAATCAGGGGAAGGAAAAAAATTCACTCCCCCGACAAAAAATTCAATAAAATATTTTGTAACTAAAAAAATAGTTATACTTTTACCCTATAACTATATATTTAGTTATACCTTCTGCTAAAGATCACTGTTAATAATGAATTATGATAAAATCACTCACTAAGGCTGAAGAACAGGTTATGCTGGTTTTGTGGGAATTGGAGAACGGGTTTTTAAAAGATATTATCGACCGTACGCCGGAACCCAAGCCCCATTCCAATACCATCGCTACCATTTTAAAGATCCTGGTTGAAAAAGGATATGTCGAATATGAGGTACAGGGCCGAAATAATTTTTACAGGCCCAGCATTGGTAAATCGGAATACGGGAATAAAAGCATCAATCAATTGCTCAAAGGGTATTTTGAGGGTTCCCCGGCCAAGCTGGTCTCCCAGTTCGTGAGCGATAACAAACTTAGTTTGCAGGAACTGGAGGAGTTATTAATTCAGATTAAATCATCCAAAAATCAAGAGCCATGAATGTATTTGCCACAATTACAGGGATGACCGTCCTTTCCATTGCCGGAAAACTGATCCTGGCCAGCGGTCTTCTTTTTGGTTATTATTGGTTTTTCCTGCGGAACAGGCTTTTCCACCGGTATAACCGGGTTTTCCTGCTGCTTACTGCGGTAGTAACTATCGTAATTCCTTTTATTTCCATTGATCTTTTTATTCAACCACGGACCACCACAGAAGTTACCCTGGCAAAAACCCTACGTGTGATCTCATTAAGCGGATGGGGAGAAGCAGATCATAATGGTCAGATTACCCAGGAAAAAACGCCCTGGCTGACTCTTTCCACGGGAACCGTTTTCGGCTATATAACCGGGGTGGTAGTTTGCCTCTTCACTTTTTTTCAATCGCTGATCTATATATCCCGCATACGCAGAAAATACCCATATACCTTGATCGACAAAATACGTTTTTACGACACGACCGAACCGGGTACTCCCTTTTCCTTTTTCAAACTTATTTTCTGGAACCGCTCGATCCCTTTCGACACCCCTCAGGGACAACAAATCTTTCGTCATGAATTATATCATGCAGAGCAGCGTCATAGTTCGGATATACTTTTTATGGAGTTCCTCTGCTGCATCTTTTGGTTTAACCCGTTCTTTCATCTTCTTAAGAAAGAACTGAAAGTCGTCCATGAATTCCTCGCTGACGAATATGCAATCTCCTATAACAACCGGCTGGACTATGCAGAACTATTGGTCATACATGCCATCCGCCAAAAAAATACCGGAATGTCCCATCCTTTTTCCCAACATGAGGTAAAAAGGCGGATCAGGATGCTCACGCTCCCCAATCCTTTTCGCAAGGCCGGAGGCTATTTCAGCCGGATAATGGTTTTGCCTCTGCTGCTAATACTTTTTAGCGCCTTTGCCGTTAAATGGACCCATCCTGTAGCCAGCGGCGGCGGGCCTGCACTCTCACGCAGTGAACAGCCAGTTACGGTTGTCATCGATGCAGGTCACGGCGGAATCGATCCCGGCGCACAGGCAGGCGGGGGAGTTGTCGAAAAAAATATTGTACTGGCGCTGGCTCAAAAAATATACGAGCTGGGTTCAGCATACAATATTCAGGTGATCCTGACCCGTGACCGGGACGAATTGCCGGGTAAAGCAACAAGTATCGAAGAGGGGCTCAATAAAAGAGTGGAAATAGCCCTTGAAAAAAAAGCCGACCTGTTTATCTCCATACATTCGAATTGGGGCGATGGACCTGTTAATCCTGGGGGATTTGAAGCTTATATTTCAAAAAGAAGAACAGATAAGCAGGGAGAAATCCTGGCTGCCGCCCTATTGTACCAACTCAGTTCGATCTATACGCCCGCCACCGTGATCAGACAACGGGACGTAGGAATCAGGGTATTGGACAAAGCCCCCTGCCCGGCCGTATTGCTGGAATGCGCGAATATGAGCCTTCCGGATGACCTGAAATTTATAACCAATAAGGATAACCAGGAAAGGGTAGCCCGGAAAATATTGGAAGGAATCGTGCAATACGAGAAAAACAAAATGTAGGGGGCCATTCATTTTTAACATCTGCCTTTAATCATAACCTTTTTTGATGAAAGTATTTTTCGTCCTGGGGCTTTTCATGCCTGTCCTGCATAGTATTGTTCGTGCTCAATTACCCTCCCCCAGACAGGACAGCACCGCAAAACCAAAAGATACCAGGGATTCGGCGAATAGGAGTTCAGTTCCTGCTAAAGATTCCACCCGATTTTCCCGGGAAAAGGCGGAAGTATTAAACCAGGTGATCATCACCGCCCGAAAACCGTTAGTCGAAAGACTGGCCGACCGGACCATCATCCATGTCGACGCCCTCCTCTCGAATACCGGATCCAATGCATTGGAAGTACTGGGCAATTCACCGGGTTTGCAGGTGGACGAAGATGGCCTGATCAGTCTCAAAGGAAAAGCCGGCGTGCTGGTACTGCTGGATGGAAAACCTATCGGGCTTTCCGGAGCCGGTCTGGCGGGCTATCTCAAATCTCTTCCGGCAGGAGTACTGGACAGGATCGAAATCATGCCGAACCCACCGGCCAGGTATCAGGCGGAAGGCAGCGGAGGGATCATTAATATCAAAACCAAAAAAAACAAAAGAAGTGGGTTCTACGGAAGCCTCACTGCCAACCTTGGAACAGGGGTGTACGGTAGTTCCAATAATAACCTCCTTTTCCATTACAAAAATGGTAGGCTGAATCTTTTTGGAAGTTTCAGTCTTGCCGTAGGAAACAATTATTTTATCTCCGATCGTCTCCGATTGTATTCCAAAGATGATGGAGCTGCGCAGGGATCCCTGGTGCAGCATTATTATGAATCCAGCAACCGGGTAAGTCCCGGCTTCAGACTGGGATTGGGTTATTCGCTTTTTAAAAAAGACCATCTGGAAATTGAGTGGAGCGGTTCGGCCGCCCCCTATTCTGAAAAAGGAGAATACCATTCCGCTTTTCTGAATGCCGGAGCGCAAACGGATTCGACCATGATAGTGAAAAGTCGTTTATCGAATAATTATAAAATGGGTAATCTGGACATCCTTTACCGTCATTCCTTTGATTCCGCAGACCGGGAACTTACTGCCGGTGTCGAATATTACACGAGCCCGGTTAAACAAAACCAGCTCCTGACCACTTCGTTGTACAATCCCGATCAAACAGTAAAGAGCAACTATGATCTGCTGCCCAATCAGCCCTTTACCGACGAAACCCTTACGGCAAAAACAGATTTTACCACAAAACTGGGCGCGCTGAAACTGGAGACAGGATATCGTTCGATCTTTGGAAAAGCGGAGAACGAGTCCTCCTACTCCACCCGCCTGAACGAAAACACACCTATCGATTCTGCCTGGTCAAACCGGTTCCGGTACACCGAAACGATCCATGCCTTTTATGCCTCGCTGAGCAAAGAATGGACGGCCTTTTCTATTCAGGCCGGATTACGAATGGAAAACACCCTGTCCAGGGGGCAGGTTTTCGCGCCGGATACCTCTTTTTCCAGAAAATATACAAACCTCTTTCCTACGCTCTATTTTTCCTTTCATACGGACAGTCTTTTAACGCATCAGTTCTTTCTTTCTGCCGGGAGACGGATCAACCGCCCCGATCATGGATCGCTGAATCCATCGCGGTTTTTCTTTGACCAATCGAACTTTTCTTCCGGAAACCCGCTTTTGCAGCCCGAGTTCTCCTACACCTCCGAATTATCGTATGTATTCCGGCAGAACTTCACAACCTCTTTTCAATATAGTGACACCCGGGACCTGATCATGCAGACGTTCCGGCAAGAGAATGACTATTTTGTAGCCATGCCCAGGAATATCGGAAGAGTTGTTTCTCTGGAAATGGATGCCGGTGTTTCGGTTCCCCTTGAAACCTGGTGGACGGCTATCGTTTATTCAGAATTCGCCTACAACCTGTTCAGCCAGAAAAAGGGTAACATAATGGACAGGAATACTTCTTCCGGAATTAACGTTAACCCCGATGGAAAGTATTGGCGGATCACCGTTAATAATCAACTGCGGTTCGGTCATGGATGGAGCGGCGAACTAAGCGGTTTCTACAAAACCAAAATGATGCAGGTACAAAGTATCCTTCAACCCCTTTGGTATATGAATACTTCGGTTCAAAAAAAGATAGTAAAAGATAAATGCGTGATTTCGCTGGGCCTGCGGGACCTTTTCCACACCAGGGTTTTCAGGAAAGAATTAAATAAGCTGGATCACCAGGACTATTTTTATACCAATTCCCAGGATTCGCGGGTGCTGTCTTTATCGGTCTCCTTTCCTTTTGGAAATACGGGAAAAAATAAGGGCGATGCCAAAACCAGCAACCCGAAAAGTGAGATTAACCGGTTAAAGAATATCCGTTAGAGAATTGTCTTAATAAACGATCGTTTCATCGCCAACCTTCAGGATCAGTTCTTTTTTATCGGAAGCTTCTACACGGCCAACGATTTTGGCTTCAATACCAAACTGCTCCCCTAAGGTCAGGATCGCTGCTGCGGAGGAAACATCCGTAAAGACTTCCAGCCGGTGCCCCATATTAAAGACCTGGTACATTTCCCGGTTGTCGGAACCCGAAGCTTCCTGGATCAGCTTAAATATAAGCGGTGGTTCGAATAGGTTGTCCTTTATTACCCGGAAATCCCCGGGCAGGTATTTCATGCACTTGGTCTGTCCGCCGCCGCTGCAATGGATAAGCCCATGGATCTGGTCAAAATGTCTTTCCAGCATCAGCTTTAACAGGGGCGCGTAGGTCCGGGTAGGACTGAGCAGCAATTGACCGATATTCAATAAAGGGGGAAAGGCAGTTCCCTTTTGATTGTCGTCGGCCGCAAGACCGCTTGTTTTACTATCAGCTACTTCCACAGGATCAGTCATACGGTGTGGTCCAATATAAACTACTTTATCCTCCAGAGAGGTATCATATGACTCATGAAAACGAGCGCCGTAGGTTTTGTGCAAAACATCATGACGGGCGCTGGTCAGCCCGTTGCTCCCGATTCCACTGTTGTAGGTCGTTTCATAGGTGGACTGGCCCGAGCTGGAGAAACCGATAATTACATCACCAGCCTGGATCTTATCGTTGGTGATCAGTTTGTTTTTCGGCCATCGGGCGGTCATCGTCCCGTTGACGGCTATGGTCCTGACGACATCCCCCACATCGGCTGTTTCACCGCCTAAATAATGAATGTTGACCCCAAAACTTTTTAATTCATCAAAAAATTCCTGGGAGCCATTGATAATAGTCTCCAGGACTTCACCGGGAACGTTCTTTTTATTTCGGTCGATAGTGGATGAAAATAACAGATTGTCATAGATGCCCACGCATAAAAGATCGTCCAGATTCATAGCAATCGCATCCTGGGCAATTCCTTTCCAAACAGAAATATCTCCGGTTTCCTTCCAGTATAAATAAGCCAGGATACTTTTGGTCCCGGCCCCATCGGCGTGCATGAGGTTGACCCAATCGGACTGGCCACTCAGGTAATCGGGATATATCTTACAAAAAGCGTTGGGAAAAAGCCCTTTATCCAGTTTTTCCGTAGCCTTATGTACTTCTTCTTTCTGAGCTGAGACTCCGCGTTGTGCGTACAATGACATAATGATTGCCAATTTAAGGGAGCAAAGGTAACAGAATACGGGCAATTGTATCTTATATGAAACTAAAGGTTATTTTTTAATCCTTTAGATTTGCATCGGTTATACGCAAACAAACCAGGCAAAAGACTAAATAATAATGGCCAACAAACAAAAAAATAACCAGTAAACAGACTAAAAAGAGAGGCCACCAGACCAAATCAGACCGTTCAAACCATGCAAATACATAGAAATACAGATACCTTACCTTCCTTTCGCCGTGCCGTCGTTACCATTGGCACTTTTGACGGCGTACATACCGGCCACCAGCAACTCCTGCAACAGTTAAAGGAGGAGGCAGACCGGATAGACGGCGAAACGGTGATCATCACCTTCGATCCTCATCCCAGAAAGATCATTCGGGGAGCTTCGGGGGAAATCCGGCTTTTGAATACGCTGGAAGAAAAGATAGCCCTGCTGGCCGGAAGAAAAGTGGACCACCTCGTGATCGTTCCTTTTACCGAAGTTTTTTCTCAACTCACCGCCGAACAATATGTCAAAGAATTTCTGCTGGAGAAATTCCATCCCCATACCGTTATTATCGGATACGATCATCAATTCGGCAAGGGGCGTTCCGGAAATTATCAATTGCTGGAGGAATTCTCCCGGACCGAAGGTTTTGAATTGCAGGAAATTCCGGTTCACCTGTCCGATGCTATTTCCGTCAGTTCTACCCGCATCCGGGAAGCTATCGTAAAAGCAGATGTGGAAACGGCTAACCAACTATTAGGCTATGCTTTCTTTTTTTCCGGCCTGGTGGTAGAAGGTAATAAGCTGGGCCGGACGATCGGTTATCCTACTGCCAATCTGCAACCTGACCATCCCGAGAAACTGATTCCCGGTGACGGGGTATATGTGGTGGAGGCAGAGGTCATCAGCGAATCCGGCCTGGGTTCCGGTTCGCAGACCGGATTGGAATTTGCCAGGGGCGGGCAACGGCTAAAAGGCATGATGAATATCGGAATGCGTCCAACCGTCGACGGGACCAAACGGGTGATCGAAGTACATATTTTTGATTTTAACCAGGATATTTATGGCGCCACCCTGCGTATTTTCCTGAAAAAACATCTTCGGGGAGAACAAAAATTTGCCGGTCTGGAGGCGTTGAAAACACAATTAGCTACCGATAAACAGAATGCTCAGGATTATTTTAGATAAGACTACTGCATGATCTTCACCACGAGTTCCTTGAGCAGGGAGGCATCTTCGGTTCCCACGCTGCCTACACCAATGCTCCTGAGATTATAGGCGTGGAGTAATAGCAGACCGTTTTCAACTCCCTGGTAATCATAATTACGGACCGCCGTGAGATAGTCTTTTGCAAAATAAGGATTGACCCCGATGGCGGCGGCAACGCTCTTTTCATCGCGCCCCGGCTGACCAAAGATCATATAGACCTTACTGAAAAAGTTATAGAGCGATGGAAGGATCAGCTGGATTGGACCTGCCTTCGGGTTGCCTTCGAAGTATTGAATAATGCGGATGGCCTTGGCCCTGTCTTTTTTCGCAAAGGCATCCTGTAATTCGAACACATTATATTCTTTGCTCACGCCGACATAACGTTCGATATCGTCTTCCGTAATCGAATTACGGCCTGCCAGGTTCACCAATAATTTGTCTATTTCATTGTTGATCCGGTTCAGGTCGTTACCGATATGATCCACCAAAAGGGCCAATGCTTTTGGAGCAATAGCATAGCCTTTTGCCTTCACCAGGTCGTTAGTCCATTCCGGCAACTGGTTATCGTACATTTTTTTGGTGGAGAACAATTCCGCCTTATCCTTCAGGAGTTTGGCCAATTTACTGCGTCCATCGACCTTTTTTTCTTTGTAGGAAACAACAAAAACAGTGGAGGTTAAAGGTTTCTCGATATAGGCTTCGAGTTTGTCAATATCCCGCATCTGTTGTGCCTCTTTCAACAGGACGACCTGTCTTTCGGCAAACATCGGATACCTGCGGCAGGCATTGATCACGGCGGCCCAATCTGCGTCCTTTCCATAAAAAACGGTCAGATTGAAACCTGCTTCAGCCTCGGAAAGGATCTCATGCTCAGCATATTGCATGATCTTATCAATATAATAGTCTTCTTCCCCTTCCAGCCAGTAAACGGGTTTGAATTTCAGTTTTTTCCAGTCTCCAAGGATTTTTTCAACAGACATCCGGTCATTTTTTAATGGGGCAAACTTACATAAATCTATAACAATCAAGCTCTCTGCACAATAAAATGATTTTGGCACGGTTTTAGAATAAAGGACCCTATGAACCTTAAAACGATTTCCTAAGCTTGGAAAATCAATTTTATAACTTTAGAAAAAAACAATAAACCATGAGTACGACCAACTATCCATCGGCTACACCGCAAAGCCAACCTCCAAAAAAAGATTATAAGAACCTGGTGATCGGTTTACTGGCACTTGGGTTCCTGGGAACCTGGGGATACCTGCTTTGGAATAACAACAAACAGGAACAGGTCCAAACCCAACAACAGGCCCAGATCGCCAAAGTTACTGATGACAAAGGCGTTTTGCAGAAGAATTTCGATGACGCCCTGGTAAGATTAGATAGCTTAACCGGCGAAAAGAATCAATTGCAAGGCAAACATACCGAAGATCAAAGCCAGATCGCCAAATTAAAAGGCCAGATCCGCGGCTTACTCGGCAAACAGCACATTACTGATGCCGAAAGGAAAAAAGCAGAAGAACTGATCAAAGAACTGAATGACAAGATCAGCAACCTGGAACAACAAGTCGCTCAGCTGACCCAGGAAAATCAGCAATTGAATACAGATAAGACTGCGTTGACCCAGGATAAGGAAAAACTGACTACAGATCTGCAAACGACCTCTTCCGCAAAACAGGAACTGGAAAAGAAAGTGGATGTAGCTTCTACCTTAAACGCTTCTAATATTTCCATTATCCCTTACCATGAAAAAAGCAATGGCAAGGATAAAGAAACCAGCACCGCTAAAAAAGTAAATAAACTGGTTATCGGATTCGATGTGGCCAACCGCATCGCACAGACAGGACAGACAGATGTATTTGTATGTATTACCGGTCCTGATGGCAAGCCAGTTTCCGTACCAGCCCTTGGTTCAGGTACTTTTACCAGCCGGGAAGACGGAGATAAGGTTTTCACCGCTAAGGTTCCTGTAGATTTTGAATCCGGTAAATCCAAATCTGTACAATTCGCCTGGAAACAGAATAGCCAGTTTCAGAAAGGAAACTACAAGATCGAGATCTATCACAATGGTTTCAAGATCGGAGAAGGAACAAAAGAATTGAAAAAAGGTGGCATCTTCGGATAGATTAAATAAGTCGTATTTTCCAATATTATATAAAAAGACACCGCAAAAAGCCGGGAACCAAAAGTTCCCGGCTTTTTGCTTATACGAATTGTTGGATATGGATCTATTTTAGGGTATCCCTGTGAGTTATTCGGTGAGTTGAAGACTACCCGAGCCCAAGAAATTGAATTCGGCTTGTCGTCCGACCCGAATTGGTAAGGATACCTGGCAATTTTAAAACACATATCAAATTGATTATCAATCTTCAAAAGTAATTTTCGATCAAAATAGCAGATGTCAGGGCGGCTTTATAACTTCTAAAAAATTGCTTACCTTTGTTCAGTATATAGTTATGAAACAAAGATTTTCTGAAAGGACTATCAACCATGTCGCTAAAGTGAAAAGCACAACAATTGGTGACGAATTTTTCCTTTTAGGTTGTAATTAAAATTACTAGTATGCAAGTCAATAATCTCAAATATAGTCTAATAGATAAACTAATTTCCATCCGTGATATTAGTGTATTGGAGAAAATAAATGAACTAATTGGCAACGTCGATGTCAACAAACCAATCTTTAAGGTTTCTGAAAGCCAAAGGCAAATGCTCATGAAGAGTGAAGATGATATCCGCAATGGCAATTTAACAACAGATGACGACTTAAATGCAGAAGAAGATAAATGGCTAAACGCATAGTCTGGACTCATACTGCAAAAAAGGCCAGAAGAGATATACTTGAGTATTGGATAAAACACAATAGTTCTGCTACATATTCTAAACGCTTGTCGAAATTGTTTAGAAAAAAAGTGTCCCTCCTCGAATCTGAGCATTATCTTGGAAAGCCCACTGATTTTGAAAACGTTCGCGTTTCATTGGTCAGCCATTTTTCAATTTTCTATAAATTGGATCAGGACCAGATAATAATTGTCGGTTTGTGGGACAATCGAAGAAATCCCGATGATCTTCTAAAAAATTTGGAATTATAGTGTGCAACACTCCCCGCGCTTCAATTTCTCTTGTAGTGCGGTTCCAAACAAAATAACCGTCCTCAGGTTTTATCCCCGGACGGTTATTTGCTCAACTAATCAATTGCCTTAACATCAAACCTTATCCTTAGAAGCTGCTAAAATAGGTTCAGTTCGCCTATTTGGGGTAGAATAAATTCTACCCCGAACTATAAAAGGGCGCGCAGGGAGGCCCGGCCGGTGTGCACGATATTCACTTCACCCGCTTTGCGGCCTTCATACTGGAGGCTTATTTCCAGGCTGTTGCCCAGTTTTTTGGTAAAATCAAGATTCCACAGATAGTTTTTGCCGGGTGATAAACCCTCGAGCATAACGTAGGAGATGGATGAGCCCGTTGTAGCGTTGCCACTTTTTACCAGATAGGTTATATCGCTGTAGGTGAATTTTGCCTGGACAGAAGTGCTCTGAACGATATTGTATTTAAAGTCGGTATTAAAGGCGCCTGAAGTATATTTTTGTCCGCCCAGTTCCGGTTTATTCATTTTTGCACTTAATTTATAGCCCACCCCTATCCGGAAATTTCCTCCACGGGTATAGGTGAGATCCGGCTCGAGGGAAATTTGCCGCAGGTTATAATTGCTGCTGTCAAAATTGGAACTGGATTGAAACAATTGATTTCCCCCCTGTCGCAAGGTGGCATTCAGCGCAACGGAACGGGTAACGTTTATCCGTGTACGCAGGGTCCACTCGTTCAATTGCCTGGCTTCATATCCATAGGTGAGCAGATTCTTCGCATTGTTACGGGTATTACTGACATCAAACCCCCAATGCGGATCCGAACGGTTAAAGGAAAAAGTGTTCACAACAATCAAACTTCGGGTAATCAGCGAGGTGTCATCAAAAGGTGCCTTGAACGGATTAAACTGTATAAAACCCTTTGCCAGCTCTTTTTGACTGAGCTGCATCGACGATTGAAGGATCATTCTGGCCAGGAATCTGGTGAAGGATCCGCTTTTTACCGGGTTGATCAGGGTCCTGGGGTTAATTGTCAGGCTATAGTTCAGGGTGTTGTAATTAGCCTTGACATAATCCGCTGTCGGCGTGAATACCCGGATGTATTGAGCCTGGTCCTGGAATTGGGCGAGTACAAATTCGTTCAGCTGCTGGATCCCGTCATTGTTGACATCGATCCAGGTATACTGACCCGTTCCTGCGGGTACTTTCAGATAGGTATAGCTTTTTTTCTGTTCCTGCCCGGAGCCTATTTCATAAAGCAGATTTCCCCGCAAAAGCCCTTTCCATTCATTGACAATGTATTCAGCTCTGCTTAAAAGGCTGTTATCAGCCGTTTGATTGGTCAACCGGGTATTGAGAATTTGTAAATTCCGGTAGGTGGCCGTTATACGGAATTGGCGGTGCGGATTTTTCATGAATTCCGCAAAAAGACTGGCCGTTTTGCTCACATCACCCCGGATCAGCGATTTTCCATAAGGATAGGCATTGGTACGGGTAGCCAGGTTAAGTCCCCAATGGTTAGGGTTCTTTTCAGGCGATTTCAGATAGGCCTGAAAGGTCTGAAAAGCAAAACTGGTGGAGGTAACGGTATCCGTATTTTTGTCCCTGCCCTCATTTCGTTCCAAACTGTAGCCTGCGCCGAGCAGATATCCCTTCAGCTTTATGAACCGTTTGGAAAGATCAATGGAAGGCCGGATATAAAAACCTTTGAATCCAATGCTGTCACTTGTCGTATAACTCAACTGGTCGGTGATATGCCAGCCCCTGATATCCTGTTTGTGAGAAAGGATATTACGCATACCTGTAAATCCATCCCCCCGTTCATACCGGGCAATATCATACCGGATGGTATTCATCTTTTTGTCACTCAACTGAAGACCTGCCGTGTAGATCTTTTCCTCCGCCTGGGCTACCGCCAGGGACAGGCCCCAGTCTCTGGTGAATTCCACAGGACGCAACCGTTCCAATGGCCTGAAGTTTTGTTGAACATATTCATACCCCAGGTTAGAACCTAACTGCCATCCTTTGGCAGCCAT
This sequence comes from Flavitalea flava, assembly GCF_054461575.1. Classification (NCBI taxonomy): domain Bacteria; kingdom Pseudomonadati; phylum Bacteroidota; class Chitinophagia; order Chitinophagales; family Chitinophagaceae; genus Flavitalea; species Flavitalea flava. Next base: position 275,635 of record NZ_JBTLQH010000003.1, on the reverse strand, counting down.
TCCGATGGAATGGGTATTACGGAACTGGAATTTTGCCGCATACCCGTCATCATTGCCTTTATCCAGCGAAGACAGGCTATTGACGTCATAATGGCTCTGGGCAAGATCGGCATTGATGACGGTATTTTTATTAATGGTATAGTCGGCGCCTACTGTCACTACCCGCTGGCTCTTGGGGGTTACCAGGAACTGTGCCGCTTCATAGGAGCCCTGCATCTGACCGTTGACAGGAGCCACCCAGAGAAATACATTTCCGTTGACGCCGTTCAGATCCGGAATATAATTGCCTAAACCAATACCCACATTTGCAAAAGACAGGTTAAACAAGGTGTTGGAGGGATCCGAGGAAAAGACATAGGCGGAATCATGCACTACCGTACCTACCGCATTTTTGTAGGTCGTGTCTATTTTTTTGTATAAGATCTTGCCAACGGAAAAAGTATCTACGTTGGCTACGGGATAATAAGCATGCGATATGCTGTCCCCAAGCCTGTTCAGGAATTTATTCTGGTCCGGGGTCAGGGTCTGATTGATCGGGGAATTTCGTGAATCACTGTTACTGAACAGGCCTACCCGTAATTTGAATTTGTCTTTTATTTTTAGTTCATCGGACAGGTAAAGATTTACGTTCAGATAGTTCCGGTCAGCATATTCGAATTCAACCTGGATACGCGCGTCCTGGGTGATCATCCGGTTAGCGGTAAAGGTTACCTCTCCGGTATTATAGTTGATCACATAGTCCTGATCTTCGCCTCTTTGCATTTGTTGCCCGTCGATATATACCTTTTCGGTACCAGCCAGCACAATGAAGTAGAGCTCATTATTGGCTCCCTGCAATTTGTACGGCCCCTGATTGCCTTCCAGACCCTGAAAAATATTGCGGGTGAATTTTCCTTTGGCTATTGCCCCGCTGACCAGGGTTTTATTGGTAATACCCGGAGTGATCTCATTGGTTGTTTCAAAGGAAGCGCCCTGCATCCGTTTGTAAAAGTTCAGAAAGTAGTTCTGGTTCTGGCGAATGTCGATGTCTCCTAAACTTAATGCCCAGCCCTTTTTTTTGAATTGCAGAAAGATCTTGTCAAATTCATTGAGGTCCGCCGTGGTCCCATCCGGCTGTATAGGAATGTTGTTATCGGTGATGGCTGCCGTGATCTCTATGCTATCGGCCAGGAAGCCGCTGATCTGGAGATTCAGATTCGAAGTCACCACGGCATCCTGGCTATTGCCGAAGGTGATCGCCCGACCAAAACTTCCGTTGTAATTGATATTGCCAAAACTAAAGAAATCATCATTCCCCATGCGGGATCCATTGTTGAATACATAGGGCTTAGCGAGAAAGTAGTTTTGAATGCTGTCGTAGTTGAATCGCCTGGCCACCGCGTTCAGTTTATAGGGGAATACCCGGTATACTACCCATACACTATCCGCGCCTGCCGGAGGTTTTTTCCAGGTCAGGGTAGCATTCACCCAATCCAGGGAATAGGCGCTGTCCGGAATATCTTTTATATAGAAGGCTCCCGGAACCAGACTGACCGAATCGAGATGCACGGTCCCCTTTCCCACGGCAATGGATTTCCGGTGAAGATTGGACAAGGCTGCCGCTGTTTTAATTCCTTGCCCGGGTAATCGCCGGCCCTTACCCTGCCCCTGTCCGGGACCTGGGGATCGGATACCTGTGGAAGCAGCGGTGGTCGAGGTCGTTGGGATCGTCGGGGTTGTCGGGGTCGTTGGGGTAGCCACTGTAGCTGCCTCCTGCCTTGCCGGAATCTGGGTCGGAAAGGGAGCTGGTAGCTGACCGGGAACCGGACTGGAAAGCTGCCCCGGAATAGACCGGGGTTGAATGGTTGATGGAGCCGGCCAGGGGGAACGTGGATTTGCCCCCTTCTGCAGGGAGGTATCCGCTGTTAACAGATTTTCTATCTCGGAAGCACGCTTCAGAGAGTCAAAGGAGGGTCTTGGTTTGAGGGAATCGGTTTGGATCAAAGATCCCGCACGTTTTAAAGAATCTGTACGTATCAGCGTATCAGGAAGTTTGAAAGTGTCAGCAGGTGGTTTCAGGGTGTCCATTTCCGCCAGGCGGAGCAAAGAGTCGACAGCCCGTTTGAAAGAGTTGGTGTCCTGTTGTAGGGTATCGCGGGCTACTGAGTCATGGACAACGGGAGCAGGAATGGTATCATGGACAACTGGAACAGGAATAATATCACGGGCAACGGGAAGAGGAATTGTATCATGGGCAACGGGAAGAAGAACTGTAGCAACAGTATCAGGGGCAGACGGCTTTACCGCGGGCTGTTGGGCCTTCGTTGCGAAGGTTAAACCGCAGCAAAACGCAAGGAGTATAAGCAGCCTTAGGATCAACAACCCATGATTTCTCTTAAAATGCTTAAAATTAGGATTTATTGTATCAAATAGGACAAAATCAGCCAGTTATGCCGTCGTGGGCTCTTACGATCCCTCTCAGTTCGAAAATGCCCGGGCCTTTCGTTTTTTAACATGGCGGGTTCAACGGAGGAATTAATAGGGTCGTACAGGAAAAACCCTGCACGGGAATGCGGGTTCAAGCTGGCATCCTTACATCCTGGTATCCGATTGGGCCCTTGGGCCCTTGGGATCTTGGAAAGGAATTACCGGTTATGAGATAGTTAAACCCGTACGGCCGCTTCTTTGGGATACATTTCCTCCCGCATTTGTTTTACCCGTGCATCATCCAGGTATTCATCAAAGGACATCAGCCTGTCAATGACACCACGGGGAGTTAATTCGATAACCCTGTTGGCTACCGTTTGCAGGAAGGTATGGTCATGTGAGGTTAATAATACGATCCCCTTAAATGTGCTCATGCTTTCATTGAAAGACTGGATCGACTCCAGGTCAAGGTGGTTGGTCGGTTCGTCCAGGATGACAACATTAGGATCCTGCAACATCATACGGCTGAGCATACAACGTACCTTCTCCCCTCCGCTCAGTACATTGGTCTTTTTCAGAACATCATCCCCGCTGAATAACATTTTGCCCAGAAAACCGCGCAGAAAAGGCTCATCCACATCCGTTACATGCGGCGGTACGTATTGGCGCAGCCAATCCATCAGGTTGATATCTTTTTGCTGGAAAAAAGGAGTATTGTCGTTGGGCAGATAGGCCTTGGTGACGGTCGTTCCCCATTCGTATTTGCCATGGTCGGCCGTAAGCTCACCATTGATGATATCAAAAAAACTGGTCAGGGCCAGATGATCCTTGCTGACAAAAGCGATCTTGTCCCCCTTGTTCACACTAAAGCTGATATTTGAGAATAAGACACGCCCGTCTTCTGCCGTCTTTGATAATTTCTCGAGGTTCAGGATCTGGTTCCCCACCTCGCGAAGTTGTTTGAAGATGATCCCCGGATACCGGCGATTGGAAGGCTCTATTTCTTCGATGGTTAGTTTCTCCAGTGCTTTTTTACGGGAGGTCGCCTGCTTGGACTTACTGGCATTGGCCGAGAAACGGGCAATGAATTCCAATAAGGCGGCTCGTTTGTCTTCCGTCTTTTTATTTTTATCCGATGCCTGACGGGCCACTAATTGAGAAGACTCATACCAGAAGGAATAGTTCCCCGTATAGATCTTTATTTTCTGACGATCCACATCGGCTACATTCGTACAGACCGCATCGAGAAAGTGACGGTCATGCGAAACGACAATGACAATGTTCTCATAATCGGCCAGGAAGTTCTCCAGCCAGTTGATGGTTTCCACGTCCAGATCATTGGTAGGCTCATCCAGGATCAGGATATCCGGGTTACCGAATAAGGTCTGCGCCAGCAATACCCGCACTTTCATGGCACCCGGCAATTCCTTCATCAGGGATTCATGATAAGATTCCTTCACCCCCAGATCGCTGAGCAAAGCTGCAGCATCGCTTTCGGCTGTATATCCCCCCATTTCCCCAAACTCTCCTTCCAATTCACCGGCCCGTAAACCATCTTCTTCCGTAAAATCTGCCTTGGCATAGATGGTATCACGTTCCTGCATGGTCTTCCACATTTTCTGATGCCCCATCAACACGGTGTGAAGTACTGTATTTTCATCAAAGGCAAAGTGATTCTGGTTCAATACAGCCATGCGCTGTCCCGGAGTCATTTCCACGGATCCTTTAGTAGGCTCGATCTCACCGGCCAATATTTTTAAAAAGGTCGATTTACCGGCCCCATTGGCGCCAATGACCCCATAACAATTCCCTTTGTTGAAGGTGAGATTGACTTCATCAAATAATACCCTTTTCCCAAAAGATAAGGTCACATTGTTGACTCTGAGCATGGATGATTTTTAATTGAAGGCGCAAAGGTACGATACATTGGCCCAATTGAAACAAAAAACCCCTTTTTTAGAGGGGCTTTAGACTATTTTGCACAAAAAATTAGTTTCTAATTGATTTTCAGGGATTTAACTATCTTTTTTATCGAAGGCCTTTATCTGTTTACTCGGCGTCTACCTGGCGTCTACAGGGCGCTTACCTTGCGCCTAACCGAATGAATTGCTTATTTATCCGCAGTCAACCCTGCAACGGCATATTCCCCGTTCAAACGTGCGATATTGGTTATAGAAATTTCCTTAGGGCAAACCGCTTCGCAGGCCCCGGTGGACGTACAGCTGCCAAACCCTTCTTTATCCATCTGTGCGATCATACCCGCTACACGGGTTTTTCTTTCCGGGCCACCTTGTGGCAACAGGGCCAGGTGCGATACTTTGGCTGAAACGAATAATAGAGCAGAACTGTTCTTACAGGCTGCCACGCAGGCGCCGCAGCCGATACAGGTCGCTGCCGCAAAGGAGGCATCCGCCTTTTCCTTTTCTACCGGCATCGCATTGGCATCTACCGCATTTCCGGTATTAACCGATATATAGCCCCCTGCCTGGATGATCCGGTCAAAGGCGCTTCTGTCGACTACCAAATCTTTAATGACCGGGAATGCGTTAGCCCTCCAGGGTTCGATCACGATGGTATCACCATCCTTAAATGCCCGCATATGCAACTGGCAGGTGGTCGTTCCCTCCCAGGGGCCATGAGGTCTTCCGTTGATATACATGGAACACATACCACAGATCCCCTCCCGGCAGTCATGGTCAAAAGCAATAGGTTCTTCCTTCCCTTCGTGAACCAGGCGCTCATTGAGCACATCGATCATTTCCAGAAAAGACATTTCCGACGATATATCATTGACCGTATAAGTCATGAAAGCACCCTTATCCTTCTTATTCTTCTGTCTCCAGACTTTCAGGTTGAGATTCATATTGTAATGTTCCATATTATCTCCCGAAGATTTAAATTTAGTAAATGATAGGCTATTTTTTCCCTCCCTCTTTAGCGGGTTGAGGAGTTATTTATAAGAACGCTGGCTTGGATGAGCCACTTCGAATTCCAGGTTTTCCTTATGCAATTCCCAGTTGCTTTCTCCCTTGAATTCCCAGGCCGATACATAACAGAATTGGTCATCGTCGCGCTTGGCCTCTCCTTCATCGGTCTGCATTTCTTCCCGGAAATGGCCGCCACAGCTTTCTCTGCGCTGCAGGGCGTCCTGGCACATCAATTCTCCCAGCTCGATAAAATCGGCTACGCGTCCTGCTTTATCCAACTCAGGATTAAATTCCCCGATCTCTCCCGGAACACGCACATCCCGCCAGAATTCGGCCTTAAGTGCCCGGATCTCTTCGATGGCTGCTTTTAATCCAGCTTCGTTACGGGCCATTCCGCATTTATCCCACATGATCTTACCCAGCCGTTTGTGAAAGCTTTCCACGCTTTGGCTTCCTTTTATATTCATTAATTGACTGATACGGTGGCTTACTTCTTTTTCCGCAGCCTCGAAAGCCGGGTGCGAAAGAGGAATTTCCGCCGTCCGGATCTCGTCGGCCAGGTAATTACCAAGTGTATAGGGAATGACAAAATAACCATCTGCCAGGCCCTGCATCAGCGCTGAAGCGCCCAACCGGTTGGCTCCATGATCGCTGAAGTTGGCCTCTCCCAATGCATACAGCCCGGGAACGGTGGTCATCAGTTCATAATCCACCCAAAGCCCGCCCATCGTATAATGGACGGCAGGATAGATCCGCATGGGTCTCGTATAAGGATCCTCTCCGGTGATCTTATTGTACATATCGAAGAGGTTGCCGTATTTTTCTTTGGTCACTTCGACGCCTAACAAACGGATGTCTTCGGCAGAGGGGTTCGCGATACTGCGTTTGTTACATTCTATTTTGCCATACCGTTCGATCGCAGCCGCGAAATCCAGGAATACTGCCTGTTTCGACGATCCTACGCCGTATCCGGCATCGCATCTTTCCTTGGCCGCCCGGGAGGCCACGTCACGGGGAACGAGGTTACCGAATGCAGGATATCTTCTTTCCAGGTAATAATCTCTTTCTTCCTCCTTTATTTCAGCCGGGTTACGTGTATCGTTCTGTTTTTTGGGCACCCAGATCCGACCGTCATTGCGCAGGGATTCGGACATCAGTGTCAGTTTGGACTGATGATCGCCAGTCACCGGGATACAGGTAGGATGGATCTGCGTGAAACAGGGATTGCCAAAATAGGCTCCTTTTTTATGGGCCTTCCAGGCAGCCGTTACATTACTGCCCATGGCATTGGTAGACAGATAAAAAACATTTCCATAACCACCGCTGCATACCAATACCGCATGACCGAAATGCCGTTGTAACTCGCCGGTGATCAGGTCACGGGCAATAATGCCGCGGGCCTTGCCGTCGATGGTTACTACATCCAGCATCTCATGGCGGGCATACACGGTCACATTTCCAAGGGCAATTTGTCTTTCCAGGGCCTGGTAAGCCCCGATCAACAATTGCTGACCCGTCTGACCCGCCGCATAGAAGGTACGCTGTACCTGGGTTCCGCCAAAGGAACGGTTACTTAACAAACCACCGTATTCACGGGCGAAGGGTACACCTTGCGCCACGCACTGGTCGATGATATTCGCACTGACTTCTGACAGCCGGTGAACATTTGCTTCACGTGAGCGATAATCCCCTCCTTTTATCGTGTCGTAGAATAAACGGAATACGCTGTCTCCGTCATTCTGATAGTTCTTCGCTGCATTGATCCCGCCCTGTGCCGCAATACTATGGGCACGGCGGGGAGAATCCTGAAAACAAAAGGCCTTTACCTTATATCCCAACTCGCCCAGGGAAGCCGCAGCAGAAGCTCCAGCCAACCCCGTTCCTATTATGATCACTTCCAGTTTACGTTTGTTGGAGGGATTCACCAGCTTCACGTGTCCTTTGTAATCTTCCCATTTCTCGCCTAATGGACCCTCAGGAATGTTTGATTTGAGCATGACTAGTGATTATGTTTAATGCGATTATTTATTTTTTAGTTATCCCCTTTCGTATTTCCTAAATCCGGTTCAGACTTTATACCATTCAGGATTTATACTCCATTCAGACTTTATACCCAGTTCAGATACATGGAAACCGGCATCATCGCAAAGGCAAGCGGTACGATAATGGAATAACCTATTCCCAATGCATTAAGCAGGGACAGGTAACGGTTATTATGCACGCCCAGGGAGCGGAAGGCGCTCTGGAATCCATGCAGCAGGTGATAGGCCAGTGAAATACAAGCCACCACATAAAGGATCACTACCCAAAGTTGAGTAAAGGTGTCCTTCATCAGCCCGAACAGATCGTGTACGGGAGCCCCATAAGGGATCGGCGCTTCATTCAGATCCTGAAAACGGGAGGGTATCCAGAACTGTTTCCAATGGATCACTAAAAAGATCAGGATGATCGTACCGAGCAATCCCATCGACCGGGAATACCACTTACTACCCTTGTTGCCCATAGGCACCTGGTAACCGATAGCCCTTTTTTTCCGGTTCTGAAAGGTCAGCAGCAGCCCTTGAATGATATGCAGGAAGATTCCAACGAACAATCCAATCTCCATGATCCGGATCACGACCATAGAACCCATGAAATGGGCAGCTTTATTAAACATCACACCTTCATCCATCGCCCAGATACAGGCATTGATCCCAACATGTACAACGAGAAAAGAGATGAGAAATAAGCCCGTCAGACCCATCACGAACTTTTTGCCTACGGAAGAAGTAAATAATTCAGACCATTTCATATGTAACTTCTATTATTGAAAATGATAGCGAATTGATGGGAACGCCTACCCAACTGCGCAAAAATAGCACAGGAATGCTATCAAATTTTTTTTAGTTTACTTTTTTTACCTCTTATCCCAAAAGCCTGCTACTTTTTGCCCCTATTGTTCCGCCTGTCACCTTTCCCAGCCGGGGATTAAGATTCAATTAATATTCCCGTTGCTTCCCCAACATCCCGGTATGCATCTCCCGGTTGGTACAAACGGACTCCCCGGACAAACAGATAAGCTAACGCTCAATTTTCACTGCAAATCACCGTTGTTTAGTATATTTGCCGCATTAAATCGGATAGCTTTTATGCGATTTATTGGGTTTCGGACGTTGAAAACGTCTTTTTGAAGCCATTTCGTGTTGGAAGTTTGTTTTTAATTTTTGGGGCGCGAAGCGAAACCATAAAGTTTTATAACCCTAACGAATTATTTAAGTAAGACTTATAATTATCTAAGATATGAAGCATGAAGACGATTTTGAGGCGAACCTGGCTGGAGATGAAGGGCAAAGTGAAGAAAGTAAAAGTGGTTGGTTCAGGCGCATCAAAAAAGGTATTCTGACCAGTACTGCAGAAAAGAAAGAAACACCCGAAGGCCTCTGGACAAAATGCCCCAATTGTAACTATATATGTACGGTCACCGAATTAAGAGAAAGCCTTTTCGTTTGTCCCAAATGTAATCACCATCACCGGATCGGCAGCTCCGAATATTTTGAGATCCTGTTCAACGATAATCAATACGAAGTTCTTTTTGAAGAGATCCGTTCCAAGGACTTCCTTCATTTTACCGATCTGAAGTCCTACGAAAAACGATTGGAAGAGACCTGGGCGAAAACGGATATCACGGACTCCATTCGTGTAGCGGCAGGAGACCTGAAGGAACATCACCTGGTGATCGGTTGTATGGATTTTGAATTTATCGGCGGCTCATTGGGCAGTGTCATGGGTGAAAGGATCTCAAGAGCCGTAGATTATTGCCTGAAACATCGCGCACCCCTGCTGATCATTTGTAAATCCGGCGGTGCCAGGATGATGGAAAGTGCCTTTTCCCTGATGCAGCTCGCCAAAGTATCCGGAAAGTTGTCCCAGCTGACGGATGCAAAGATCCCCTATATTTCCTTATTGACAGACCCTTCTTTTGGTGGAATATCCGCCTCGTTCGGTATGCTTGGTGATCTGAATATCGCCGAACCCGGCGCCCTTATCGGATTTGCCGGCCCGCGCGTTATTAAAGAAACGATCAAAAAGGATTTGCCGGAAGGTTTCCAACGCAGTGAATTCCTGCTGGAACATGGGTTCCTGGACTTTATCGTGAGCCGGAAAGACCTGAAGGAAAAACTCGCCACCCTATTAACCCTTTTTAAGGGTTAATAGCTCAACCCTATTTTAAGTGATCACGAACGCCAAAGAAATAAAGAACCGCTCCGCTTATTACGATTATTTCATCGAAGACAAATACGATGCAGGGATGGTATTGGTGGGAACTGAAGTAAAATCCATCCGGGAAGGAAAAGTGAATTTTGTGGACAGTTTCTGTACTTTCCACCAGGGAGAGCTCTGGGTTAAGAATATGCATATTTCCGAATACCGCTTTGGAACGACCAATAACCATCTTGCCGTCCATGACCGCAAATTGTTATTGACCAAACGGGAATTGCGCAAACTCGAAAACAAGATCAAAGAGAAAGGATATACCATTGTTCCTTTACGTCTCTTTTTTTCGGAGAAAGGGTATGTCAAAATGGAGATCGGTCTCGGTAAAGGGAAAAAGGTTTATGACAAAAGAGAGACGATCAAGGATCGGGATACCCAGCGGGAAATCAAGAGCTTCCTGAAACGATAATGGTCTTCAGCTTATTGATAATGAATGTCTTACGAAACAATTCCCAGGAATCAAAGCTGGCACGATAATTTCACGTGCAGGAACAGCGTATTTCGTCATTCGTACATGTTGTATTATCTTCATACCCAATATTTTTCTGATCGCAAAAACTACCGGATGGCTGTCGCAAGGCAACCGGTCATTGAAAAAAACCTGAATACTTAAATGACACGAGCTCTATTTATCGTTTTTTTATTGGCCGGCCACTACTTGTCTGCACAAACCTCAACCGGCTCCTGGTATGGAAGGGCTGACGTCACGCTGGCTGGTATCCATAATAATTATCTGACGGAATTGGTGATCAAACAGAAAGGAACCAAAGTCGAGGGAATCTTTGGCTACTATTTTAAGGATAAATACCAAAGTTTTTTTATTCATGGCCGCTATAACCCCAAAACCCGGGAAGTTACCATCCTGAATATTCCTATTATTTATTTCAACTCCAACTCCACCGTTAACAGCGTGGAATGCAATACGAACTTCCTCGGCACGCTCATTAATTCCAAAGTAAAAAGTTCTCTGAAAGGTAATTTTTACCGCGACGAGAAATATAAATATACCTGTCCTGATCTCAAGGTGAATTATACCCTGGACAAGGATGACCAAAGCCACGACAGCCTGCAGGACATGGCCAGGGCCAATGCCCGGGTATGGAAACCTCAGGCAGATGACTATGTGGTGGATGTAGCAAAAACGAATAAAAAGAAGGAAGCCGCCGCCCCAGCCATACAGGAAGCGCCGATGCCGGCCGCTAAGATCCCTGCTGCTCTGCCCGTTGTCGCTGAACAGGCACCAGCTCAGGTGGCAAAACAGGTGACTTCAGCAACAGATAGCTTGCAAAAACAGTCCCTGGCGATTAAAAAAGCCGCGGCGGACAGCCTGGAGAACCGGGCAGGAAGCCCGATAAAAGATACGGTTGGTACGGTGGCTAAGGTTCCCGTACCGGTTGCCACTGCCGTCATTCCTGCGGACACAATAACTGCAACTGCTACCGCAACTGCTGCAACTACTGGAACTACTGGAACTTCTGCAACTACTGGAACTACTGGAACTTCTGCAACTACTGGAACTACTGGAACTTCTGCAACTTCTGGAACTGCTGGAACTACTGCAACTCCTGGAACGGCTGCCGTTGTGAACCCTGAAAAAGAGGACGCGAAAAAAATCTCCGATCTGTTCACTAAAAGGACGGCTACACTTAATAAGACGCTTGACATAGAATCGGATTCCGTTCGTCTTAGTTTTTATGACAACGGGGAAATTGACGGAGACAGCATTTCTGTCTTTGTGAATAGTAATGTCATCCTTACTCACCAGGAATTAGCCGCCAAAGCACTCAATCTCTATCTCCATCTGGACAGCACGCTGGAAGTCAATGAGATCAGCATGTTTGCCGAAAACCTGGGTAAATATCCTCCTAATACGGCATTAATGGTGATCACGGATGGAAAGAACCGCTATGAGATCTTTATGAGCAGCAGCCTGACGGAAAATGCCACCATCCGGCTTAAAAGAAAAAAGCGCCCCAATCCTTGAGGGCGCTATTACGAGTTTGCTATCGATATTGAAGAGAGTCGATGTCGATGAGGGTTGAACCTCATAGGGTCAATATGGAAAAGGGTTGATGAAGGATTAACCGAACAGCTCAGCCTGTTTTTTATCGCTGTCATCTTCTTTTTGCGCCCATTCGACTTCTACGCTTTTGCTGTAATCGAATAGTTTACTTCCTACAGCCCGCCAACCCATGACCTCCACAAAACCGGCTATTTTTATTTTCTGTGTTCTGGCCTGCGCTCCGCGACCGGATTTGATCAGGGCGATCGGTTCGGGATGCGTAGTTACCGCTTCCAAACGGTTCCCATCCCCTTCTTTTATAAACAAAAACTTATTGTGAAGGGTCGTCGTCTCAATTTTGAAACGCTTCACATTATATTGTAATTTTTCATTGTCCAGGTAGATAGCGGTGATGATTTTCTCCGGATTGAACTTACGGATCTGAAGGATCTTTTCCGCATCGAACCGTTGGGTCAATTCCGTATCGGTGATCTCATAATTGCCATCAGCATAGATCACCAATACCCGTTCTTCGGATTCAAAACTGCCCAAAAACTCGCCCTTCTCTTCCGTATTCAGCCTGCCGAATTGCGGGTCGAACCAGATCTTGCGCCCGCTAAGCGTGGATTTTCCGGCATCTTTGAATTTAACGGTCCGGATAGGGTATTTGGTTACCTGATTGCCTAAGCTGCTTCGGTTCTTGATCTCCAGGGTTTCGAAATAAAAATCAAATTCTTTTATCCTGGCAGAACTGCTGGGACTAAGGATGATCTTAACCACTTCCGCCTCTCCCTGAGGATTGGCCGTAAAGTAATAGACCCTGGCCTTTTCATCTGCCTTGGTCAGATCGTATTCTTTATCCCGGGTAACGCCGGTTACATTAAAACGTTTGGCATAGCTGATACCCGTCTTTCCGTCCGAGTAGATCATGTTATACGTGGTCCGCTCATCATTTTTACGGAATACGGCCACATGAATAATGTCCTTACCGATAAAACTCTTGTCCGCCACTTTTACAATTTTCATTTTACCACTCTTGGTAAAAGCAATAATATCATCCAGATCAGAACAATCGGCGATGAATTCGTCTTTCTTTAAGCCGGTGCCGATAAAGCCTTCCGCACGGTTGGCATAGAGCTTTACATTGGCAATGGCCACCTGCTGGGCCTGGATGGCTTCGAAAAGTTTGATCTCCGTCTTACGTTCCCTTCCCTTACCATATTTTTTTAATAGGTTCTCATAGTAGGCAATCGCAAAATCCACCAGGTTGTTCAGGTCGAATTTCACTTGTTTGATTTCCGCTTCCAGTCCTTTGATCTGCGCATTCAGTTCGTCGATATCCAGGCGGTAGATTCTTCTTACAGGTTTTTCGGTGAGTTTGACGATGTCTTCCCGGCTGATATCCCGTTTGAATTGTTTGCGGAAAGGTTCGAAGGCCTTACCGATGGCTGTCAATACCTTTTCCCAGGTCTCATGCTTTTTTTCCAGTTCTTTATAGATCTTTTCTTCGAAGAATATTTTCTCCAGGGAAGTAAAATGCCATTTTTCCTGTAATTCCGCCAGTTTGATCTCCAATTCTTTTTTCAACAGATCCTTGGTATGATCAACGGAGAGGGTCAGCAATTCCTTTACACCCAAAAACTGGGGTTTGTGATCCGTAATAACACAAGCATTGGGGGAAATGCTGACTTCGCAATCTGTAAAGGCATACAAGGCATCGATGGTAATATCCGGAGAAATCCCCGGAGCCAGGTCAACCTGGATCTCCACGTCAGCCGCTGTATTGTCGGTTACTTTTTTGATCTTGATCTTTCCCTGATCGTTGGCCTTGATGATCGAATCGATCAGTTGTGTTGTCGTAACACCATAGGGAACGTCCTTGATCAGTAAGGTTTTTTTATCCAGCTCCTCAATACGCGTCCGCACCCTGACCTTACCGCCGCGTCTGCCGTCATTGTAGTTGGTCGCATCCATCATCCCTGCGGTGAGGAAATCCGGGACGATCTCGAATTTTTTACCCTTCAGATGTTTCATGGCGGCTTCGCAGAGCTCACAGAAATTATGCGGCAGGATCTTGGTTGCCAGCCCTACGGCAATTCCTTCTGCCCCCTGGGCCAGCAACAAAGGAAATTTCATGGGAAGGGTGACCGGCTCGTTCTTACGGCCGTCATAACTCAATTGCCATTCGGTGGTCTTGGCGTTGAAAGCCACTTCCAACGCAAATTTGCTGAGACGGGCTTCAATATAACGGGAAGCGGCGGCATCATCGCCCGTGCGAACATCTCCCCAGTTTCCCTGGGTGTCGATGAGCAGGTCTTTCTGTCCCATATTCACCAGGGCCTCGCCGATACTGGCATCACCGTGAGGATGATACTGCATGCTCTGCCCGATGATATTGGCCACTTTGTTATATCGTCCGTCATCCATTTCTTTCATGGCATGAAGGATTCGTCGCTGCACCGGTTTCAGTCCGTCTTCGACTGCCGGAACTGCTCTTTCCAGGATTACATAGGAAGCATAGTCCAGGAACCAGGTCTTGTACTGCCCGGTAACGCCTGATTCATTCTCGTGGAAATCGTCCGCTATTTTGATTTTCGCCATAGTTCAACTTCTTTTTTATTATCTGCTTTAATCCTGAAACTGCTTATTTCCAATGTCGGTTTTTATGTACTCAATATATGTCTTCATATAATTCCAAAGGCTGGCCATTGGGGTCATTGAAAAAGACAAAACGTTTTTGGGTCAGTTCATCGACCCGCACCGGTTCTACTTCAACGCCTTTAGTCCGTAATTCCGCCGCGGCTGCGTCCACATCACTAACGGCAAAAGCCAGATGACGGAGGCCTTTTGCTTCCGGATAACTTCCCCTATCCCGAAAATCCGGAAAAGAAAAGAGTTCGATCTGATATTTTCCGGCGATAGAAAGATCCAGTTTGTAGGAATCCCGCGCCGCCCGGAAAGTTTCCCGGATTATCCCGAAGCCCAGCACCTCCGTATAAAAACGTTTGCTGATCTCGTAGTGGTCTTTGTCTGTCAGTATGGCAATATGATGGATCGACTGTATGTTCATGACTGTTTATTCCTATTTATGCCTGTTTTCCCGTATCCCTATCTGTCCTAAATGGGTGTTTTGAAAACTATCCGGGTATTTTAATCCATATCCCAAACCACGGTCCATCGAAGAATGTCCAAAAAGGATCAGTCCGGCGTATTGGAGCCAAAGGTTACCGGAGTAAAGACCGGCCAGATAGAGTGCTATGGCAACGGCTTTATGATGGACTATATTATAACAGAACGCTCCGAATTTTGTGTTCACAATATAACCGATCATACTGAGGTCCGGCGCTAAAATCCAGACCAGCCACCAATACCAGGCAAAGGGCAACTGACCGATCAGGCAGATGCTTAACAGGAACATTGCCCCTTCCTCCCATTTTAGCAAGGTTTTCATTTTGTTATTCATTTATCTACTTCCCGGTTCTCCTTAGGCCACAGGTTCCGCAGAGGCTAATGAAGGTGCCCCTTTTAATTTGATCTCAAATTCTTTCATCCCTTTTAATTCGCCTTGTGCCAGGATACTGCCATCTGCGATCATTTGTTTCAATCTCCAAAGTAGGTAGGCATCCCCGGTTATTTGTTTACCCTTGCTTAGGAATTGGTGGATCAGCTTGCTGGCCTTGATCCAATCTCCGGTTATGAATTTTTTCAATTCTTCATCGTAGTAGGCATAATCGTATTGGGCAAGTTTCTTGCCGCCTTCCAGAATCCGCACTCCTTTTTCTTCCTGACAAAGTTTATTCCACTCGTCCGGATCGATCTCGAATTCGCTTAGGGTGATCAGCCGGGCGAGTTTCCTGGCCTTCAGAAATTCCCGGGGAGGAATATCGAAAAGGTTGACGGGATAAAAAATATGGCCTTTTTCATTGATGAAAGGGAGATTGTTCAGGTACAGGATGTATACCCTTCCCTGAAAATCTTTTAGTTGGCTCATCAGCCAAAAGTAGCCGGATACATCGTGTTTATTCTGAGCGGCCCAGATCCAAAGTATCTCCTGCGGATTGTTGGCTAGTTTCTCTTTTAAGTCCAGTACGGTAATCTGGTCATCTGGCACCGTTCCGTTATCTACCAGCCCTTCATAGTCACCGCCGGCCAGGACGCCCCGCCACCAGTCCTTACGTGTCTCAAGGCCCTCCGGGGTGTTTAGGGAGGTAAGCGGTCCTACAGCATAATCATCTGCGATCAGTACTACATCGCCCTGCATGGACTCGTCCAGTTCGAAGGCTTTTTTTAATACGTCTACGTCATTACGTTGAAAAACTATATGGATCATAGCCGGTTGATATTTATTTCTTTTTAGTTTTTTTGATTCCGGAGGGCTTAGCTCCGGAAGTATTTAATTTCGTCTTCCTGACTTCTTTTAAGACTTTTTTATCTTCTGTATTTAATCGTTGCCTGAGTTTGTTCACATCTTCGGAAGGAGGCAGCGATTCTGGTTTTACGCCTCTTTCTAAAAGAATTTTACGAACAGCCATGTTATTGTCTACGTGCTCTTTCGCAATCGACCTTTCTCCCTTCAACTCTTTTTCTACTACATTGTGACTGGTTAATTCAGTCGAAAAATCTTTTGCCATGATAGTTAGCGTCGGAAGAAAATCTGCTAAAGGCCGGTTGCCCGGAATGGACAATTTTTTCTTCATGTCATTGGTTGAGAAGCCGCCGAATAAGGCCTGGTCTCCTTTGGATCGGATGATAGCAAAACCCTTTTCATCCACTCCACGTTCAAAGATTATTCCTGAGAGTTTTTTCTCCGATCGGGATAATTTCTCACGGGCCATTACCCGGCTTATGTCTAATAAGCGTTGTTCAATGATCTCCTGCTTGCGTGTTTGGACTGCGAAATAAGTCTGAGCAAAAGCGATCTCATTTTTTGCGGGATCTCCATTTTGTGCTATCAGGTAACAAGCATACCGAGTCAGGGCTACGTCTTCAATTGATCTGTCCGAACCGCTGCCAAGGGATACCATTTTGTTGGAATCAACAAAATGGTGGGAAATTTTTTCTCCCACGTTAATGCAGGACTCTTTGGCTTTATCGATTACTTTTAGAAAGTTACGCCATTCGGAATAGTTGAAGAGCGTTTGTAATTCACGCGCACTCCAACATTCGATGTTTTTATAGAGGTAACAGGCCTGTTCAAATTTTTCAAATAACTCGTGGATCAATTCTTTTTTCATATGGCTTTTTTTTGCAACATTAGGAGAAATTCGCATATGAAAATTTATAAGATATCCACTTTCAAAGAGCTGCGTGGTAAAAGGAATTATTCGCCTTCCACCAGGTCTAATTCTACTTTTAGATTATTGATGATAAATTCCTGTCTTTCCTGGGTGTTTTTACCCATGTAGTATTCGAGGATCTGTTGAATATGCGTATCCGGCATGATCAGGACCGGCTGCACTTTCATGTCGGGGCCGATAAAACGGGCGAATTCATCCGGGGAGATTTCTCCCAATCCTTTAAAGCGGGTGATCTCCGGCTTGTTGCCCAGTTTTTTGACGGCGGCTTGTTTTTCCGTTTCATCGTAACAGTAGATCGTTTCCTGTTTGTTTCGCACCCGGAATAAGGGTGTTTCCAGGATGTAAACGTGGCCGTTTTTTACCAGGTCAGGAAAAAATTGCAGGAAAAAGGTCATCAGCAGCAGGCGGATATGCATGCCATCCACATCCGCATCCGTGGCAAAGATAATTTTGTTGTACCGCAGACCCTCCACCCCGTCTTCTATGTTCAGGGCATGCTGGAGCAGGTTGAATTCCTCATTTTCGTAAACTACTTTTTTGGTAAGTCCGTAACAGTTCAGTGGTTTACCCCGAAGGCTGAATACAGCCTGGGTTTCTACTTCCCTTGCCTTGGTGATACTACCGCTCGCAGAGTCACCTTCGGTAATGAAAATGGTGCTCTCTTTTTGTTTGACCAGCACGGCATCTTTGTCTTTTCCTGTAGGTTCTTCATTATAATGGAAGCGGCAATCGCGTAGTTTGCGATTGTGCATGTTCGCTTTTTTGGCTCTTTCGTTGGCCAGTTTTTTTATGCCGGCCAGTTCTTTTCTTTCTCTTTCGCTCTGTTCGATCCTTTTTTTCAGGGCATCGGCAGTATTGGGGTTTTTATGGAGATAATTGTCAAGCTCCTTTGCCAGAAAATCAGTGATGAAGTTCTTCATGGTTGGACCGCCTTCTGACATGTATTGGCTGCCCAGTTTGGTCTTGGTTTGGGATTCGAAGACCGGCTCGACGACTCTTACCGAGACGGCAGCCGCAATGCTTTGCCGGATATCGGAGGCTTCATAGTCTTTTTTATAAAAGTCGCGGATCACTTTGACAAAGGCTTCCCGGAATGCCTGCTGATGAGTACCTCCCTGAGTGGTAAATTGGCCGTTCACAAAACTGAATATCTCCTCTCCGTAATCATTGTTGTGGGTGATGGCTGTTTCGATGTCCTCTCCTTTAAGGTGGATGATCGGGTAACGGAGTTCATCTTCATTGGTCCTGCGTTGCAACAAATCCAGCAAACCATTTTTGGAAACGTATTTTTTGCCGTTGAAACTAATGATCAAACCGGCATTCAGGTAACAATAATTCCAAAGCTGATTGTCCAGGTATTCATGGATATAATGGAAGTTCTTAAATACAGAGTCATCCGGGATAAAGACCACAAGGGTACCGTTTGGCTCATCGGTTTTGGTCTCTTTATGTTCTTTGGAAAGGATTCCTTTGGAAAATTCGGCTGTTTTTTCCTTTCCTTCCCTAAAGGCCGTTACTTTAAAATAGTGGCTCAAGGCATTCACGGCCTTGGTACCCACTCCGTTCAAACCGACCGATTTCTGGAAGGCCTTGCTGTCATATTTGGCACCGGTATTGATTTTACTCACGACATCCACCACTTTCCCCAGGGGGATACCCCGGCCATAATCACGAATGGTAACCGTCTTCTGATCAATATTAATCTCCACCTGTTTGCCATAGCCCATGGTATGCTCGTCAATACAGTTATCCAGCACCTCTTTAATCATTACATAAATACCGTCATCGGGACTGCTGCCATCCCCCAGTTTACCTATGTACATACCCGGACGCAACCGGATATGTTCCCGCCAATCCAAACTTTTGATGCTGTCTTCCGTATATTCAAACATATTCTGTTTTTCTGCCATAAGATCTTTAATATAGTTATCTCCCTAACGGAGATTGTTGTCGAATGTTTTATTGGCTTCCCGGTTCCGGCAATTTCCTTTCAAGGAGGTCTAATCTTAAAAATAACTGACAATCAATTATTTACAAATTAATTTGTCCAAAAAAAATCACCCACTCTCTTTTCTAACCTCCTAATAATCACGCTGAAATCCGGGAAATTAAGTTCCAAATATAGGCAAACGTAGTCAGAGACCGGGTCCACGATTTATGCACAGTGTGAATAGTAAGGTTTGGACACGCTTTTCCTAAATCGTTCCTAATTTTGCCTGATGGCCAATTTATTTCTACACCTGGAGCAGGTAAGCGTCCCTATAGCTAATCATTTGGTACTGGATCATATCGATTTTTCCTTCCTCCGGGAACAGCAATGGGCCCTGGTTGGCCCCTCCGGTAGCGGAAAGACCGTTCTGGCCATGACCCTGCTGG
The DNA here is from genome assembly GCF_054461575.1 of Flavitalea flava. Classification (NCBI taxonomy): domain Bacteria; kingdom Pseudomonadati; phylum Bacteroidota; class Chitinophagia; order Chitinophagales; family Chitinophagaceae; genus Flavitalea; species Flavitalea flava. The sequence continues at coordinate 256,373 of NZ_JBTLQH010000003.1, read as the reverse complement.
GCAAACATCATTTTACGGGAGGAATCGATTACGATTTTTCTGGTCCCGGTTCCCCTTTTGCCCGGATCGCCCTGGTGGAGCAACAGCATCATTTTAAGAATCGACCCGGCACTACGGATCTATATTATCAACAACGTTTTAATTCGGCCGATGCCGAAAGCACGATCACCGTTGCAGAAGAATTGAAGGAATTCGGGTTTAGGGAGCAGTGGCTGGATCTGCTGCATATCCGTCAGCTTTTGCCTAAACCGCTTATTCAGCTTTCCAATGGTGAGAATAAAAGGGTGCAGCTCGCCATTGCTTTATCGAACGACCCTGAATTGCTGATCCTGGATAATCCTTTCCTGGGTCTGGATGCCGAAGGACGAGCCACGCTGCATACTATTATTAATCGTCTTCCGGCCAGCGGCATCCATATCCTGCTCATTACCAGCCATCGGGAGATCCCGGAAGCTATCACCCATATCGCTCAATTGGAAAAAGGTAAATTATTATTTGCCGGACCAAAAACAGCTTTTCATCCGGACCTTCCTTCGGCATCTGTCGCAGGGCTCGATGCCGGGTTACTGGCCAGGCTTCGGCAGGAACAGCAGGACAATCAGCAACAACGACTGGAGTCGGGAGAGGATTTTACCCTTGCCGTCAAAATGGTCAACACCACGATCCGCTACGGTGATGCGATTATCCTGAATGCTATTAATTGGGAGGTTAAAAAAGGGGAACAATGGAATGTTTCCGGGCCGAACGGAGCGGGAAAATCGACTATTCTCAGCCTGATCACAGCGGATAATCCCCAGGCTTACGCCAATGAGATCTGGCTGTTTGACCGCAGGAGAGGCTCCGGTGAAAGCATCTGGGACATCAAAAAAAAGATCGGATTTGTCTCCCCGGAGCTTCATCTTTATTTTGAACACGGGTCCACCTGCGCCGAAGTGATCGCCTCCGGTCTTTTCGATACAATTGGGTTATTCCGCGCCCTCACTGCCGCTCAGGAAGAGCGGGTCTTATTATGGATGCAGTTGCTGTCCATAGGCAATCTGCGCTTCAAACGGCTTTCTGAATTGTCTACCGGCCAGCAAAGGATGGTTTTGCTGGCGCGGGCACTCATCAAGAACCCTCCCCTGCTGATCCTCGACGAACCCTGCCAGGGGCTGGATGATGATCAGATCCTTTATTTCAGGGATCTGATCGGCCTGCTCTGCGAAACCTTTGGCACTACCCTGATTTATGTTAGCCATTATACTGATGAGCTGCCAACTTCCATCAATCGTTTTCTGCGGCTGAAGGGCGGCGAAATTGTCTCGTAGAAAATTTATGGAAAATTTTTAGTTTTTTTTAACCATTGAGACAGGCTCCTCCTTTTTTTCCGGTTGCCTTTATCTTTTCCAGGTAAATCCGGTTGGCTTCACCTGTCAGCCGAACAAAAGTCGCCTTCCTGAAACCCTTACCTGCAAAAGGTTACAAGACCTCACACTTTCTTTGGGCGACAATTCTTCTTTTGTTAAATTAAACTAAATGGCTCACGTTTATACATACCCTAATGTATTATTTTATTCGCCTGTTTTTGTAGAATTTTTTCCCCAATCAGAAAATGGGATAAAAATTCCGTTGCAAAATCATGACCAATAAAAACTGTTGGCACAGTCCTTGGATAGGTATGATCAACCCTCATTACCGAATTGAATTTCTCCCTGCTCCGAGTCGTAGACGGTTTTGTTTTACTTGAATCTGTAATCTATAATTGCAATCTATAATTTTTAATCTTTTAAATTCTCATTTATGAAACTCACCAGTTTAAAATTGGCAGTAGTCGCTTTTTCAGCAGCAGGTTTATTCGCATTCAGCAACTTGAAATCGGGTTCCATTAAAGGGACGGTATCGCCGGCGGAAGGCGCCGCCAGGGCATGGGCCGAGTCCTCGACTGACACTTTAAAAGCATTGGTTATCAATGGAACCTATGAGATCACGGATGCCAAACCCGGCAGTTACAAGATCATCATTGAAGCGAAGCCTCCTTATAAGAATGCCGCAAAAGATGGTGTAATGGTAAATGATGGCCAGACTTCCGATGCAGGAGAGATCAAGCTGGAGAAATAAGCGGCTATACAAAACAGTTATTGAAACGATAAAAGCAGCACCGAGGTACTGCTTTTATCGTTTCTCTTTTTTTATCCGACAAGTTTGCAAGATTAAAAAGTGCACTCCTGTGCTGCATTTATATCCTGGTTATCATACCCGTTATGATCGCCAGGCCGATGCTGAGCAAGGTGCCCAATACAAGGTATTCTGTTTTTATTTCCTGTCTGTCCTTTTCGCTGAAACGGATGATCCCTTTGGCCGTGACCAACAGCCCGATGGCCGGATATTGTCCCTGCCAAACCAGCAAGATGACAATGATACGTTCTGTTATGCCTATCCATTTGCCCGCATTGGACAGGCTATTGTCCCCATCGTCTATTTTTTCCCTCCAATGACGGGTCAACTCCCCTATTAATATGCCGGCCGGTGTTGTGATAAATACCAGCGCCGTTGCTTTTATCCAAACGGATACCGGAATGTTTATCCTTTCCCAGACTGCAGGTAAGGATTCACCGGACATAAAGGTAAAATACCAGCATACGCCAAGGACGAACAGATGCAGCAGTTGGTCAGTTATGAAATAGGTGACCGTTCGGGGCCGGTATGATTTCCAGGCATCGATGAGGATATGCGTGACCAGTACGATCAGGGCTATTTTCCCATACGACCTTCCTATGAATAACCAGGCCACCAACGCCGTGACAAGACCATGCACATACAGGAAGATGGAGGCAAAATGCCGCTCCTGCCGTTGTTTGACCCAACTGGCCGGTTGCAGGATAAAATCTGTCAGCAAATGCGCCAGCAGGAGTTTGATCAGCCAAAGTTCAGATACAGACATAGGTTTTGTGTTTAATCGATGATTGTTTCAGCTGCCGGATAAGATTGTTTCAGCTGTTGGATAACTGCCGGACAAGCATCTGATAATCCTGTAACAGGGTATTTATTTCCGGCCATTGGGCAGCCTGCACATGTTTGTTTATCGTGGCCTGTGATTTCTTTAATCGTTTGGCCGATTCCAGCTGGTTATGACCGGATAGCATTTCATATAACACACCTGCCTGTTTGGATGTCAGGGAGGAAAATAAGGAATCCATATACCCTGCGGCAATTTTTAATCCAAGATTGATGTTCTCATCAGGCGATCGTATGATCAATCTCGGATCCAGTTTGCCCATCGAATCGAATGCCCGGCCGGATAGCAGGAAAGCCTCTCCCCCTGCCGTCTTCAGGTTTTTTACTTCCCCATCCGTACTTCCGATCCCAATGCTCGCCCGTACATCGGCAAGGGGTGCCGTTACCTCCGGGTTCAGGCGCTTGGCGGCTGCCCTGGTTTGCAGAACGACCTTCAAGGCATTCTCCGCATCGGGTATATATACCTGGAAACTATCGCCCCGGTAAAATTCGAATTTATACGGTTTTAAGATAGCCGATAAGATGTTCAGCAATTTCTTTTCTTCCGCCTTTTCCAGGCGGGTCGAGTTGACAATATCCGCTGTTATGACTGCTGCTAAGGCCATTTCTGGTATGTTTTTTCCTGCACGAATATAGTATAAAAAGGCGAATTTTTTACATTATAGTATAATTGATCGAATTAAAACTAAAATAGGCTTATTAGGCGATATTTATATAATATAGATAAAAATGGCTTATTTTTTAAAATATAGCTATAAAAGACGGTATGAATAATCCAAAAGTCAAAACAGGGGATAAATTACATTCAACTGATTGTCAATAAAATACGACAAAATGGTCGTAAATTTATTATTTTGTTCATCTAAGGCAACCGACAAAACCGTAAATTTGCATTACCGCCGATGTTGATAAAAGGGTATACACCCAATCAATCCAATCGGCTTAAGAATACTTACTACCCCCATTAATTTCTATTACTATCCATTAATTCTGTATTATTTATTTTTAAAAAAGGTAATGTATGTATTCGTATGCGTTGTTGGAAAAAGGTTGTTATTACCTGATACAGGAAAAAGAGGAAGGACCTGTCGGCCTGATCAAAGTGAACATGGAAACTGATCATTGCATGTATGTATCAAAATATGCCGATACAACTTTGGTGGAATGGAAGAAAAAAGCAGATCCGATCTTCGATATCCTGGAACTGCTGGGAGATGACAAGGTGAGGTCCTGGGAGTCTATCTACAATGACAACCAGGATACGATCAATTATGAGGAAGATGAAGATTAGAGCAGGAAGATCAGAAGAAAAAAATTAGTAGAAGCTGATGAGCGGAGCATAGGAGAATGGTGCGTTGTCAAACGCATCATTCATGCTACTGCCTGACGACGCAAGCCATATCCCCATAATCCCATGGAAGTTATGGCCGCCGAAAGCAACAGGCTGAAATAATAGAGCAGGAAACTGTCCTGGTTATTACTGCCATTGGTGGAATGGATATGGATGAATATATAAATGATCAGAAAGCTGCCATAAGCAAAAAGTAAGGCAGCATAAACAAAGACCATGGAATTCTCAAAAGGGGAATGCTCCATCTTCTGCATATATCGAACAAGGCCGGTAACACTGTAGATCAGGATCAGGACCAAACCTGCACCAATGATCAGGGTACTGGATTCAAAGTTATACCCCATCCAGCCGATCAGTGCCAGTTCAAGGAATATGAACAATAATAAAAACCGCAAAAGTTGACTACGTTGCCTGCCGGATGCAGCAAAAATAAAAACCAATAACGCAAGAGGAGTATCGAGGAGATTGTAGTACAGATTCAGCTTTTCCTGCAAAGCACCATTCCTGAATTGCCCGAACAGATCAAGGTTGGGAAGATTGATCAGCCCTTTGGCAAGCCAATATAAGGCGATCACCCGGTATACTTTTACCTGGCGCATTTTTTTCCACCCCAGTAATAATAAGGGCACAAAACAAAGCGCAATGGCCAGGTTTGAAATAACAGCATAGAGCACAGCATAGACATCCGTCTTCAAAGGATAATAAGTTTGAATATATATAGCGAATAAAGGAGCTTTTTATTATAAGTAAAACTACTCTGTTTTGTACATAAATTACGGTAGTATTTTCCGGAATTTAACGGTACTAAAGGGAAGTTTCTTACTTTTACCATTGCAGTTATTTACCATGATCTCACAGCAAAATATACAACAGATCTTAAGCCGGATAGATATTATCGAGATCGTCGGAGGGTTTGTCAGGCTTAAAAGAAGGGGAGTGAATTATCTCGGCCTCTGCCCGTTTCATAATGAGAAGTCGCCGTCTTTTACTGTATCCCCCGTCAAGGAGATCTATAAATGTTTCGGCTGCGGACGCAGCGGGAATACGATCAGTTTCCTGATGGAACACGAGAAGTATACGTACGGCGAAGCCCTGCGGTGGCTGGCAGCCAAATACAACGTCGAAATAGAGGAAAAGGAATTAAGCCCCGAAATCCGGCAGCAACAGCAGGTGGCCGAAAGTCTGTTTATCATCAATGGTTTTGGCCAGAAATATTTTAGCGATATTCTCCTGAATTCGGAAGAAGGTCAGGATATCGGTCTTAGTTATCTTAAAGAACGGGGATTCGGAGAGGAGATCATCCGGAAATTTCAGCTGGGTTATTGTACGGAACAAAGGGACGCATTTGCCAAAACCGCACTGGCCGCCCAATATAACCTGGAGTACCTGCAAAAAAGCGGCCTGGTGGTCGTGCGCGATGATCGTCCCGTAGATAATTACCGGGGCCGTATCATATTTCCCGTGCATAATCAGACCGGAAAGACGATCGGTTTCGGGGCCCGCATCATCAAAAGCAATGACCGGGCTCCCAAATACATAAATACCCCCGAAAACGAGATTTACGTAAAGAGTAAGATTCTCTACGGTTCTTATATGGCCAGACAGGCCATCGATAAACAGGACGAATGTCTGCTGGTGGAAGGGTATACCGATGTGGTATCGCTCCATCAGGCGGGTATCGAGAACGTGGTGGCCAGCGGGGGCACTTCACTCACCATCGATCAGCTGCGCCTTATCAAGAAGTACACCAATCACCTTACGATCATTTATGATGGGGACGGAGCCGGAGTTAAAGCCGCACTCAGAGGGCTGGACATGGCCCTGGAAGAAAGCCTGGACGTAAAGCTGGTGCTGATCCCCGATAAAGAGGATCCGGATAGTTATGTACGAAAACTGGGAGCCGCTGCCTTCCGCGATTTTATCTCCGCAAATAAAAAAGACTTTATCCTCTTTCAACTGGAAGTAGCGTTGAAAGATGCTGCAGGAGATACGTCCAAAAAAGCGGAAGTGGTCAATCAGGTGGCCGAAACGATCGCCAAGATCAACAAAACGGAAGATTTTACCAAACAACAGGATTATATCCGGCAATGTTCCGAATTGCTGCGGATCGAAGAAACCGGTCTGCATGCCCTGGTCAATAAGTTTATCCGGGACCGTATCTCCAAACAGGAAAACAAGGCAGCTGCCGCGGGCAATGCGGGTAATGGTGCCGGACCGGGGTTTCCTTCGAACAATTTTTACGACCAGGGAGATCCGGCCCATTCAATGCCTCCACCGGCGGAAGATGAATCGATCAACCTGCTGTTCAAACATGAACAGAATGAAAGGGGGATGATCCGTAATCTGCTGGATTACGGCTTGCGGTCCTGGGATGAAAATACCACCGTGGCTGATTATATTTTCACGGAATCTTCCGATTTCTATGACCTGATCGACAATAAACGCCTGGTCAAAATCCTCGACACGTACAAAGGCATGTATGAAGAAGGATCGGAGCCCACGACCAAGGTATTTTTATATCATGAGGACCAGGAGCTAAGCACGCTCGCTGTTTCTATCATGGATTTCCATATCGAGATCAGCCATAACTGGAAGCATCATTTCGATGGAAAAATTATGACCCGGGATGATCTTTATAAGGAAGATGTGTTGTCTACCATGGGTTATCTGAAACTCCGCAAAATAAAACGTATGATGGAAATGAATCAGAAAGACCTGGAAAGCCCCCATACAACAGAAGAACAGATGGTACTGATCCAGACGCATATGCATCTGAAAGATCTCGAAAGACAGATCCTGCACGGTCTGGGTACGGTTATTATAAAATAGTCTGTGATATTCAGGCTTGTGCGAAAAGCGCCATAACGCCGTGGGCCTGGAGCAAATGCCGTTCGTTATGCGCGATCAGGCAGCGGAGATTATCCCCCAGCTGCAAACGCACCAGTCTTGAAAAAGAAAAGGGGATCTTTATACGCTCCAGGTTCTTGGTAGAGACATGACGCACAATATCGTCGATGGCATCACATTGCTGAAGAAACCGCTGAAGAACATCGCTACCGTCCGGTACGGTCTCGCCTGCCCGGTATGATTTGAGCGTTCTCATCTTAAAAACGCTTCCATCCGGCCTCGGCATGATCTTCCCATACACCCATTCACCAAGCCATCCGCTATTGTATTTGTCGGCCCTGACCTGCATATCAGGAGCCCTGGTAATGCGGGAAAGGATACTCCGGATATAAAGGCTATGGGTGATATTCAGGTGTTCGAATATTTCTGCAATACTCCATCGGCCGGAATCCGGTTTGAAATTCAATTGATCATCCGTAAGGCGAAGAAAGGGTTGTGTCCGGGCTTTGATGAGCTCTATCCTATCCAATAACTCCGTTATAAAACTTTGCCTGCTAAAAACTGCCATGCTGGTTGCTTAAAAGCATATCGTTGGTGAGAAAAAGGGGTGAAAAGGGTAAGAGTCCTTGGTATTATTCAGCCTGTCTGTTGTGTCTTTGTAATGAGTCGAAGGGAAGGACAAATCAAAGATAAGGGATGCGTTTTTTTCAGGATAATATCAGGCAAAAATACCCAAACACCTGAACGTGTAAATACGGAAGGTACAGGAAGGGTAAAGAGAAAAAAGGTTAAGGGATGCCGGTAGTGGAAACCAGGAAATTTCCTGGTATGATCAGGGTAAGATAAAATTAAAGGACTGATTTATTTGGCAGCGGGATTACGCTTGCCGGCTATTAGTTTACCGATAGCCGACTCCAGACGTCTTGATCGGGTATCATCCTTTTTTGCGCTCGTGATCCAGACAACATATTCCTTTTTGTCGGTAAAGGATAATTCTTCAAAGAAATGGGAGGCCACCTGGCTGCGGCCCAGCTCCTTCATAAAGTCGGCAGGTGGCTCGATCATCCGGGTGGCAAGGTCAATGCCGGCCTTCTCGAGGACCGCCTCTTTAACCGCGGCCCGGGCAATAGAAGCGATGCTGTCTGTCTTTTTAAACCGCAAGGCCGTCCAAACATGGTCCAGCGCCACCTGGCGCACCGTCTCATATCCGGAACCGGTTATACATTCCCAGCTGCAATCCCGGTGAAGGGTGGTTGCGATCTTGGAAGCAGCCTTGGGATAGGCTACCCAAAATTTGGCATTTTCCGCCAAGGCGGGCAATACCTCATGAACGATCCTGGCCAATTGATCCTCGTTAAATACAAACACCAAGGCAAAATCTATTTTCTTGGTCTTTAACAAGGGCGTAAGGCTCTTGGCAAATGCCAGTTTGGCAAATTGCTTTTCAATGGAAGAGGGTAATCCCTGAATTAACAGGTTCTTTTCCTCATTCAATTGCAGCTTTTCGGGAACAGTTTGCAACATCTCCTGGTTTTTTGGTTTTCAATAATTGAGAATAGGTAACCGGCGAATTGCGGGACTGCAAATTTAGAACATTATTCCTTATCGCTATTGGTTATTTGTTTGCGCAGCCTCCGCCGGTCCCGGTATTTGAGGATCGGCACTTTGTTCTCACTACCCCGTAACAGGCGGGTAATGTTCTTTTGGTGGGTAAGAACGACCATGAGGGCAACGGCAATGGCAAAACCCCGGTAAAGGGTCTCTTTAGCATCAAAGATATACAGGATAAATACAGCAAAGGCCACACTGGCCAGTATAGAGCTTAGGGAAACGAACCGCGTAAGATATAATACCAACAAAAATACCCCCACACAGCAAACAGCGGCTAAAGGCTGAATGGCAATGATCATTCCAAATAAGGTCGCTACCCCTTTACCCCCTCTGAATTCAGCCCAGATCGGGAAAATATGCCCTAAAACCGCAGCAAGACCCAGCCCCACCATAAAATTCGTTCTTTCGGTCTCTTCGTGCAGATAATAAGGCAAAAGAATATAAAGCCCGGTAGCAAGAATACCCTTGATAACATCAGCTGCCATTACAAAGGTACCCCATCTGGAACCCAGCACCCTGAACGTATTGGTAGCTCCGGCATTACCACTCCCGTATTCCCGGATGTCTATTCCAAAAAAGGATCTGCTGACCCAAATAGCCGTTGGAATAGAACCGATCAGGTATGCTGATAGAATTAGGAGAACCTCCTTCATCGAATAGTTGAGTTAAAGTTGGATAACAAATATACTTAAAAAAAGCCTCCCGTATCCATGCCTGTTCTTTACTTCTTTTATCCTTTTTTATCGATTTTTTGCCTTTTTTCCGCTAAAACATCCCCTTTCCCTTTGGGTTTGGCCGATTTTCTTTTTGCCTTATTCTTTTTTTGGCTGACAACCTCCTTATTCCCTTATCTATTATTTTCTTTCCAGCCGCAGACAGATCCAATTACCTCTATCCACCCGGCCAACAAGGGAAAACCCATTTCTAACAGCTTCATTTTCAATATCCTGCGCGTCATCATGTAACAAACCGCTCAATAATATAACGCCGCCAGGGGTCAATTGTTGTCCGATCGCCTGCAGCTCCTGTAATATAACATTCTTGTTAATATTGGCCAGTATTATATCGAAGCCTGTCCCGGAAGGTATTTTATCCAGTTTTTTTACGGATATGCGGAAACAATTATTTTCGGTCACATTCTCCCCCGCATTTTCGATACACCAGTCATCGTGATCAAGCGCCAGCACTTCGGATGCCCCAAGTTTCTCAGCGAGAATGGCCAGCACGCCTGTCCCGGTCCCGAAATCCAACACGCGACGGCCGGTGAAGTCCAGGGTGCCCATGGCTTCCAGCATCATATAGGTAGTCGCATGATGTCCCGTACCAAAACTCATTTTGGGGGTAATCAGCAGATCGTGTTTCACCCCGGTTACCGGTGCATGAAAAGAGGCCCGGACCGCACAAAATGTTCCTACCACCACGGGTTCAAAATTCTTTTCCCATTCCTCGTTCCAGTTCTTTTCTTCGATACGGGTTTGCGAGTAGCTCAGTTGGTAGGCTTCCAACAGGGACTTCAGTTCTTCCTCATCGAATTTTCCCTCCGGGATAAAGGCCTGCAGCCCCGTCTCCTGTTCTTCAAATCCCTCATACCCATTATCCCCCATGCGGGCAATGAGGATCTCGCGTATAGTCGTGTCCGTGACAGGTACCGATACTTGAATGTAGATCATGATATACTATTAGCTATTTGGTAAGCAGGGTTGATTTTGCAAAAAATCATTCCCCATAAAACGCAAAGAAGGTCTGTAGTGGGAACTACAGACCTTCTTTGTTATTTTTTGTTCTTATTGTTGTTGAGGATCGGGCCTGCCTTCCGGCTTCGGCATCAGCACTTTCCGGCTAAGTTTGAATTTGCCGGTCTTTTGGTCAAGACCGATCAGTTTCACTTTCACCATATCACCTTCGCTGAGTACGCCTTCCATCGTTTCCAGACGTTTGTGGGACACTTCGCTGATATGCAGCAAACCCTGTTTCCCCGGCAGGAATTCGACAAAGGCGCCATAAGGCATCACCGATTTCACTTTGGCTTCGTAGACGGAACCTACTTCAGGCATGGCCACGATACCCTTGATCCAGGCAACGGCTTTGTCCAGACCTTCCTTAGCGGGGCTAAAGATGCTGACCTCACCAAAATTGCCGACTTCTTCCAGATTGATAGTCGTTCCGGTCTCTCTCTGGATCTCCTGTATGATCTTCCCTTGCGGTCCGATCACGGCTCCTATAAATTCCTTATCGATAAACAGTTTCTCCATTCTCGGAGCATGCGGTTTAACCTCGGGACGGGCAGCCGGCATACATTCGTACATGGCATCCAGTATATGGAGACGGCCTTTACGGGCCTGTTCCAACGCTGCACGCATCGTATCCATGCTCAGGCCATCGACCTTGATATCCATTTGCACACCGCAGATCCCCTCGCGGGTTCCGGTGACCTTGAAGTCCATATCGCCCAGGTGATCTTCATCGCCCAGAATATCGGTCAGGATCGCATTTTTTCCATCGGTGCCGCGGGTAATGAGGCCCATTGCCACGCCACTTACGTGTTTCGGGAAAGGCACTCCTGCATCCATCAGCGCCAGGCTTCCGGCACAGACCGTGGCCATGGAAGAGGATCCGTTCGATTCCAGGATATCGCTTACCACACGTACAGTATAAGGATATTCGCTCCCCGGCATCATTTGTTTCAGGGACCGCATGGCCAGGTTACCATGACCGACTTCGCGACGGCTTTGGCCGCGCATCATTTTCACCTCACCGGTACTGAAGGGAGGGAAATTATAGTGTAAAAAGAATTTCGAATCGACGGATTTCGCAGCACTTTCGACCAGCACTTCATCCAGGGGCGTTCCCAGGGTTACGGTGGTCAGTGATTGGGTCTCACCACGGGTGAACAGGGCAGAACCATGCGGTGTAGGCAAGGGATCGATTTCCATGGCCAGGGGACGGACCTGATCCAGTGAACGGCCGTCCAAACGGATACGGTCATCCAGCATCATGTTACGCACCACTTCCCATTTCAGGTCTTCGTAATACTTTTTGACTAATTTCTTATCGATATCGGTCAACTCTTCGCCGAAGCTGGCGATCAGTTCTTCCTTGATCTTATCATATCCATCGCTGCGGTCGTGTTTAGCGCTTCCTGCCTTGGACACCTGATAAACGCGGTCGGTAGCAAAGGCATTCACCTTCTGTTGAATCTCTTCGTTCTGCAAAGGTTTTTTGTAATCCCTTTTTCCGGTCACACCTACTTTCGCACGCAGTTCTTCCTGGGCCTTGATATGGATGCGGATAGCATCGTGTGCCAGTTCCAGGGCTTTTACCAGGTCTTCTTCAGTGCATTCTCCGGCCTGACCTTCCACCATCATCAGGTTCTTGTCGGTGGCAGCTATGATAAATTCCATATCCGCTTTTTCCAGTTCGGTACGGCTGGGGTTGACGATCATTTTGCCGTCGACCCTGCCTATCCTGACTTCGCTGATAATTTCTTTTATGGGAATATCCGATACCGCCAGGGCTGCAGAAGCAGCCAGGCAGGCAAGGGCATCCGGCATCACTTCATAATCGCTGGAAACCAGGCTGAGCAAAACCTGTACTTCGCAAAGATAATCTTCAGGGAATAAAGGACGCAGGGCCCGGTCGATCAGGCGGCTGGTCAGTATTTCATAATCATTCAAACGGGCTTCCCGTTTGAAAAAAGAGCCGGGGATACGACCGGCAGAAGCGAATTTTTCCTGGTAGTCTACAGACAAGGGGAAAAAGTCCTGTCCTTCTTTGGGATCCTTATTGGCTACTACAGTGGCAAGGATGATACAATTGCCCTGACGTACGGTAACTGCGCCATCTGCCTGGCGTGCGAGTTTACCGGTTTCAATGGTGACCATCCGGCCCCCACCTATGTCAAACGTTACACTAATCGGTTGTGAAAGCATAGAGCTGTTCGTCTTTATGAATTACGGCTTCCTGTTTTTTTCTTGGGCAGGAAGGATAGCGAAATCGTAATTCTATGTTAAAAATATGGTATATGACGGCAAAAACCTTCACGCATAAAAAAACTATTCCCAACCGTGTGTTCAGTTGGGAATAGTCTTCGTATACCGAACTGGGCTTCGCCCAGTTCGCAAATCCGTCAGCGAAGCAAGGATTTGCCGAACATTATGCGAATGCGAAAAAAAATTACATTTTGAAGAGATTTTTTTTCGCATTCCTTATGATTTATTTTCTAAGTCCGAGTTTTTCGATCAGTTGGCGGTAACCCTGGAGGTTGTGTTTGCTCAGGTAGGTCAGCAAACGTTTTCTTTTACCTACCATTTTCATCAGGCCGCGATGAGTGGAGAAATCTTTTTTATTGGCTTGCAGGTGTTCAGAAATACGGTTGATCCGCTCTGTCAGCAAAGCAATCTGTCCCTCTATGGAACCGGTATTGGTGGCTTTTCCACCAAAATCTGTAAAGAAACTCGCTTTCTTCTCTTTTGTCAAATAAGGCATCTCAAATTTTTTATGTGCGCCGGGTATGGTTTTCCCGAAAAATAACCCATCCCCGGTGCACGGCTAATGATGGGCTTTCGGCCAGCGGACAGATTGTCCGCTAAAACATCCAAATAACTATTCTGCTAGCTTAAAAAGGCTCCGCCTCTTTACCTGCTAAGACATAAATTAGACGGGAAACGAAAGTCATTATATTCCTAACAATGACTAATTGTTTCATTTAGGCGGCAAAGGTATGGTAATTATTTAAATTTTTAAAAGTTTAGACCCAAAATAGGACTAAAAATTAGGATTATTTTCGCTGAATTTGTTAATATTGGGCAAAACCCGGTAGCAGGAATAACCTTTAGACGCTATTTTGCCTGAAAAACAGCCGTTGCAGACAGCCGTTAACCAATCAAATCCGACGCCTTGCAGGCAAGTTTTTAAAATAAGAGATACATGAAGATGGTGCATATTGTCGGCAACCGGCCACAATTCATTAAGTTGTCATTATTGGTTCAGGCCCTCGGGAAGCAAAACGCCGAACGGCCAATCATTATTCATACCGGCCAGCATTTCAGCGATAATATGTCCACGATCTTTTTTAAGGAGTTCGGGATACCCCCACCCGACCATTTCCTAAATATCCATTCCCTCCCCCACAATGAATTGATCGGAAGAATGCTGATCGGGCTCGATCAGGTGCTTGGCGCCGAAAAACCGGACCGGGTCATTGTTTACGGCGATACCAATTCGACCCTGGCGGGCGCCCTGACCGCAAAAAAAAAGAATATACCCCTTGCCCATATCGAATCCGGCATCCGGACGGGTAACGAACGGATGCCAGAGGAATCCAACCGTTATCTGACCGACCGGATGGCCGATCTTAATTTTACCTGCACCTATCTGGGTTTGGAAAACCTGGAGAAAGAAGGTTATGGAGCCGCCGCCAGGCCGGGCGGAATTTTTAATACCGGGGACCTGATGCTGGACGCGGCCATGCAATTCCGGGACCGGGCAAAAGAACAATCCTCCCTGTTGGAGGATTTGTCGCTGACCGGAAACCCATTTGTGCTGGCAACCATCCATCGCGCTGAAAATGCGGAAGATCCTCAAGTGCTGAGGGAAATTCTGAACGCCCTTCATCGAATACACCGGGATATACCGGTTGTTTTTCCGGTACACCCGAAGACAAAACAATTAATTGACAGCTATGATCTGGATACACATTTTATCTGCACACCTCCCCTGGGTTATCTCGATATGCTGGCACTGGTGCAGGCTTGTCAATATGTGATAACCGATAGCGGCGGGCTTTCGCGGGAAGCCTTTTTCTTTCACAAACCCTCGCTGGTCGTCATGGATTATCCCTTCTGGCCGGAGATCTTTTTAAACGGGCCTTCTCTGCCGGCCAAGGCCCGGTCCGGAGATATCCTGGAGAAAATGCAGCAGCTACGTAAGGATACTAATATACCGTTCAAAACCGCTATTTTCGGCGACGGTAAAGCAGCAGAAAAGATCAGTGCTATCCTGCTCGCCACTACTGATACTACTGATACTACTGATTCCAGGAGGACTCCTTCAAATGCAAAAAATGCCTAAACGGATCGTTGTAGCCGTCATTTCGGACCTGGTCACTGACCAGCGGGTGCATAAGGTATGTTCTACCCTGCAGGAAAGCGGGTTTAGGGTATCGCTTCTTGGAGCGCGACGAAAAAAAAGCCTGCCGCTTAATCCCAGGATTTATTCCGCCCGGCGAATCCCCATGCTATTCCAGAAAAAGGTTTTTTTCTATGCCGAATTTAATCTGCGTCTTTTTTTCCGCCTCCTTTTTACCAAGGTCGATTTTTTGCTGGGCAATGATCTGGATGTTATGCCTGCTGTCTGGCTCGCGGGGCTGCTGCGTCGCAAACCGGTGGTTTACGATACGCATGAATATTACCTGGGCATGCCGGAGTTAAAGGGAAGGCCGCGGATCTGGAAAGTCTGGCAGCTTATAGAGGCTTTTATTTTTCCCCGGTTGAAATATATCTATACCATTTGTGATTCGTTCTGCGAATTATACCGGAAGGATTATGGAAAAGAACTAAAAGCTGTCCGCAATGTACCCTACCTGTCGCAGGCGGCGCCTGCCTTTTCGCCGGGAGAACAAATAGATGGATTGCCCCCGGAAATTGCCCATCGTCTGCCGGGGAAGGATAAATTTTTCCTGCTCTTCCAGGGAGCCGGGATCAACCCGGAAAGAGGGGTGGAGGAATTGGTGCTTTCGATGCCTTTCCTGGAACCGGAAAAATTTCATTTGGTGATCATCGGTGGCGGTGATATTTTTCATCAGATTGAAGAAATGATCATCGAACATAATCTGTCAGACAGGATCACCATTTTACCCAAAGTCCCTTTTGAAGTATTAAGGGCTGTAACCCGCCGGGCGGATCTGGGTCTTTCGCTCGACAAACCTACCAATATTAATCATATATACGGATTGCCTAATAAGATCTTTGATTACCTGCATAGCGGAGTTCCCGTACTGGTCAGCCGCCTCGTCGAACTGGAGAAGATTGTCAATAAATATGAGGTGGGTGCGTTTATAGAAGGCCATGAACCTTCCCATATCGCATCCAGGATCAGGGAAATTTATGAAGATCCGGCCCGCAGGCAAACCTGGATCACCCATACTGAAAAAGTCCGCCAGGAGCTGAATTGGGAAAAAGAAGGACAGATAGTGGCTGAAATTTTTAAACAAGTTGAAAAAGATAATGTTTAGCTATACCGTGGAGGACAAACATTTACATATCGTGTGCCTGGACACTCCTTATCCGGTTGATTATGGCGGGGTCTTCGATCTTTTTCATAAGCTCGTGGCCCTGCATAAGGCAGGAATAAAAATCCATTTGCATTGTTTTGAATATGGCAGAGGGGAACAGACCGAGTTAAACAAATTCTGCACCAGCGTAACGTATTACCCCCGGTCTAAAGGGCATAAGGGGTTTTCACATAAACTTCCCTATATCGTCTGCTCCCGGTCAAGCAGCGAATTACTGGAGAACTTACTGAAAGACGACCATCCGATCCTCCTGGAAGGAGTGCATTGTACCTATCTGCTGAATGACGGCCGCTTTCAGGAAAGAAAGATAGTCCTCCGGCTGCATAATGTGGAGTATCAGTACTATCGCCAGTTATATCATTGCGAAAGGTCTCCGTTAAAGAAGTTGTATTATTTACATGAGAGCAAGTTGTTGTATCAATACGAAAAAAAGATAGCCGGCAACCTGCTGATACTCACGGTATCGGACAAGGACAGCGAACAATACCGCCATGAGTTTGGAGCCAGTCAGGTATTTACCCTGCCCGTTTTCCTTCCCTTTGAAGAGGTCTGCAGCAAGGAAGGTACCGGATGTTTTTGCCTGTACCAGGGCAATTTGTCGGTTGCCGAAAATGAAGAAGTGGCTGTATGGCTGTTGAAAAAAGTTTTTCCGTCGCTTCAGGTTCCCCTGATCATTGCCGGGAAAAACCCCTCGCAGCGGCTAACGCGTTTGGTCGCCCAAAGCCCTCAGGCCTGTCTGATCCCCAATCCTTCGGGAGAGGAATTACAGGATCTTATCGCCAAAGCACAAATAAATATCCTTCCGTCTTTTAATTGTACCGGTGTAAAATTAAAATTACTAAATGCTTTATTTAATGGCAGACATTGCGTCGTCAATGAATCTGCCGTAAAAGACACAGGTCTGGAAACGCTTTGCCATACCGGGAACGATGCGGAGGCTATCCGGGATCTGATTGAAAAACTGTATACCGAACCTTTCACCGCCTCAAAAATAGCCGCGAGAAAAGAAGTATTATCAGGACGTTACAATAGTGAGGAAAATTCCAAACGTCTCATCGAATGGATCTGGTAGACTAATCCATGGAAATCGACGCATTGTCGATGACCTTTCCCCTTTCCGTTCTTAACATCCGGGCTGGAAATTTATTGATCACAATATAGTCGTGGGTAGCCATCAGGATGGTCGTACCGTAGTCCCTGGCAATCTGGAATAACAACTGCATGATCTCATCGGAGGTTTCCGGATCGAGGTTACCGGTAGGCTCATCGGCCAGGATTAATTTGGGAGAATTGAGCAGGGCCCTGGCAATGTCCACCCGCTGTTGCTCGCCACCGCTCATCTCAAACGGCATTTTGAACCCTTTGGATTTAAGGCCTACTTTATCGAGAACATCGGAGATTTTTTCATCCATTAACCGGGTATCCTTCCAACCGGTAGCCTGCAACACGAATCTGAGGTTCTCATTTACTGTCCGGTCCGTCAATAGTTGAAAATCCTGGAATACCACTCCCAGGGTCCGGCGCAGATAAGGGACTTTTTTCCAGTCCATTTCCCGCAGATTAAATCCGGCTACCTGCCCCTCCCCTTCTCTCAGGAAAAGATCACCATATAAGGTCTTGAGCAGACTGGATTTACCAGCGCCCGTCTTGCCTACCAGGTATACAAATTCGCCCTTGTTTACCTTTATATTCACGTCCTGCAGGATCAGATTATCTCCCTGGTAAATATTCGCCTGCCTTAATTCAACAATGATCTCAGCCATAGAAAAGGATTAGTCGGGGCAAAAATAAGGAAAAAAATTACTGTTGCGGTTCTTTTGAAAGGATACGGGTCTCCGGATCCTTCAATTCGGAAGCGCGCGCATCGGTTTCCACTTCCGCTTTCAGCATCAGCCTCAGGGTAGAATCGTTGGCAAAATAACTCATCATCCAGTTCAGAAAAATAAAGAGCCGGTTCTTAACGCTAAGGATAAGCATCAGGTGGACGAACATCCAGGTGAACCACGCAAACAGCCCCTGAAAACTGAAACCCGGGAGATCCACCACCGCCTTCCGTTTACCGACGGTTGCCATCGTACCCTTATTCTTATATTCGAATTCGGACCGGGGTTCGCCTTTGGAGATATTCCTGAAATTTTTGGCCAGGGATTCGGCCTGTACCAGGGCGACATTGGCTAATTGCGGGTGTCCGTTAGGGTATTTGGGGGTTGGCATGCAGGCAATATCGCCCAGGGCATATACTTCATTCAAACCTTCGGCTTCCCCGTAGCGATTGACTTTTATCCGGTTTCCCCGAACCAGGCTGGATGCCGGGATTCCTTCCAGGATGTTCCCTGTCACTCCTGCCGCCCATATTACATTTTTGGCCGTAATGGTCTGTCCTCCTTTTAGTTTGACGGTGTTCCCATCATAATCTTCCACCACGGTACCCGTCAGGACCTTTACGCCCAGTTCTTCCAGGTATTGCTGGGATTTGATCTTGGCAGCTTCGCTCATGACGTTAAGGGTATGAGGGGAGCCTTCCAGCAGATAGATGGTCAGCCGGGAAAAGTCAGTCCCGGGATAATCTTTTGGCAGTATATTCTTTTTCATTTCCGCCATAGCCCCCGCCAGTTCCACCCCGGTGGGTCCTCCCCCAACGATGACAAAGTTCAACAGGGATTGCCGCTCGGCATCCCCCGCATCGATGGTATTCTCGAAAGTCTGCAGGATCCGGTTGCGCAGGGTCATTGCCTGCGGAACGGATTTCATGGGAAAGCTGTAGGATTGAATTTTGGTATTACCAAAATAATTGGTCGTACATCCGAGCGCTATGACCAGGTGGTCATAGGTCAGTTCCCCGATGGACGTATAGATAATTTTACGATCTGTATCCACCTTTTCGATTTCGGCAATACGGATATTTACATTTTTGGAGTGTTGAAAGACTTTCCGTAAGGGGAAAGATATGCTGGAGGGTTCCAGACGTGCAGTGGCCACCTGGTACATCAGGGGCTGGAACTGATGATAATTGTGTTTGTCGATCAGGTAAACTTCGTAATCGGAGCCGTTCAGTTTCCTGGCCAGTTTGAGCCCTCCGAAACCTGCGCCTAAAATTATGATCCGCTGTTTTTGGGTATCTGTTGCCTTCATAGTGATTGTCTTTATTGGCGATACAAAGGTAAGGCAAAAAGGGTTGCGGATCAGGACGTCCAAACGCACTGACCATCGATATAGGTCGCATGGATACAGATACCTGACAATTCCTCGGCAGGGGTGATCAGCGGATCACGGTCGGCAATAATAAAATCCGCAGGTTTACCTGCTTCCAATGTTCCGCCCTGCGTCAAACCACTGATCCTTGCTGCTGAAACCGTATAGGCTTTCAGAGCCTGGCTGATACTGATGCTTTCTTCCGGGGCGATTTGATTTCCTTCCTGATCACGGCGTGTGATCGCCGGTTTCATTCCTGAAAAAGGATTTATATCTTTTACTACCGGTCCATCCGAAGAAAGGGCAGTAAGGATGCCCTGATCCAGCACCGACCGCACCGGGAAACAATGCCGGAGATATTCCTGATCCAGGTATTTCATGTAGTTCTTTCCTAATTCGGTCAGAAAGATGGTTTGCATGGAAGTGGCAATTTTTAAGGCCGCCATTTCCTGCAGATGTGTCTTTTCGGGAAGCCCCAGATGTTCTATTCTTCTAATTATTTCCGGAAAGGACTGGTGTAATTGCCGGTAAACCCCGATGACAAATTCGATCGCGGCATCTCCGATGGCATGCGTGGCAACACCCAGCCCTTTTTCATGGGCTGACCGGCAAAGCGAAAGATATTGGTCGCGTGCAAGACGGAGTACGCCCCGCTCGTCAGTGCCTTTATAGGCTCTTTTTAAAGCAGCCGTTTTCCCGCTTAATCCTCCGTCGCTAAAAAACTTGACGGTGTTCACCGTCATGAATGCAGAACTGAAATAGTCCGGAACCGGATAAGGGCTGTCACCCCCATCCGGTAAAAGGATAGGTATGGCCTGCAAACGGAAACCCAATTCCCCGGCCTGCTGCATGTCAAAATAGGTTTCCAGGAGAAGAGGATCCACCGCCGGATCGGTAGCGGAGGTTATCCCATACCGGTATAGTTCCTGACGCGCGGCGCGCACCATGGTTTTCAACTGTTCCTTGTCATAAGGAGGAATATGCCCGGCGATAAGACCCAGGGCCGTTTCCGAGAACAGGCCATTTGGGCGGCCGTTCTCATCTTTATAAATCACTCCCCCAGCAGGAGCAACGGTTGATGCGGTTATGCCGCAAAGTTCAAGCGCCCTGGTGTTCCCTACGGCAATATGCGCACAGGTTCGGATCACATAAACGGGTTTGTTTTTTATTACTTTATCCAGGTCCACCCGGGTGGGCATCCTCCCTTCTTTCCAACCCGCTTCATTAAAACCCCTTGCCGTTATCCAGGGTATTTCCGGGTATTGCCGGTGATATTGTTCCAGAAAGGACAGCATTTCCTCCAGGCTGGAAGCATTACGGACATCCAGCATATAGGTTTTAAGATTGCCTACTTTCCACAAGTGGATATGGGTGTCCTGCAAACCCGGCAGAAGGGTTTGCCCGCGAAGATCCATCCATTCGGTATGAGGCCCAGCGAGGGCCTGCAGATCTTCCAGCCGTCCAACGGCTTCGATTGTGTTCCCGTTTATCGCCATCGCTTCTGCCCTCCCACGGTCGAAGCCGTCATGGAAGGAAAGGATGTTGCCGTTATGGAAAAGCTGTGTGGCCACGATTATTATTTTTACGGTTTGCGTTAACGGTTATCAAAAGAGAATGGTATGACAATACCGGTGCGAAATTCTTTACGCGGGGCTGGCCCGGGCAATCGCGGCTTCCAATACACCCAACCCTTCCGTTAATTGTTCATCGGTAATGACCAGGGGAGGCAGCAAACGTATGCAATTACTGTACAACCCTGCCCGGATCAGGATCAGACCATGGGCTACTGCATCCCGGATGATTTTCAGCGTAATATCCGCATCCGGATCCCGGCTATCGCGGTCTTTTACGAATTCAACCAGCCGCATGGCGCCCAATCCACGGACATCGCCGATCGCCGGGTATTTTTCCTTCCATTTTTCCAGGGTTGTCCTGATAATTTCCCCTACAACTTCCGAACGTTGCAGGAAAGCGGGAGAGCTGAGGATCTTCAGCGCCTGGACTGCTGCCGCACAAGCCAGCGGACTTCCCCCATAGGTGCCGCCGATCCCACCCAAATGTGGCGCATCCATGATCTCCGCTTTTCCGGTGACGGCACTGATCGGCATGCCCGCACCAATCGATTTGGCGCTGACGATCATGTCGGGAATAACGCCGCAATGTTCAACGGCGAAAAGTTTTCCCGTACGTGACGCTCCGCATTGTATTTCATCGGCAATAAATACGATGCCATGCCGGTCACATATTTCCCGCAATTTATGGAGATAGGCTGCCGGGATCGGAAGAAATCCTCCTTCGCCCTGTACCGGTTCAATGATGATGGCAGCCAACGATTCCGGGTCTACCTGAGCGATGAGTGCCTGCTCCAATTGCACGATACAGGATTTTATGTATTGTTCTTCCGTCAACCCTTCCGTTTGGCGATACATGTTCGGAGCTGGTATCCGGTAGATGTCCGATACATAGGATCCAAAGCCTTTTTTGAAGAGACTGTATTTACTGGTCAGGCTAAGGGTCAGCAGTGTCCTGCCATGGTAGGCCCCTTCAAAACAAAGTACCGCATTACGTTTGGTATAGTATTTTGCGATATTCACCGCATTCTCCACCGCCTCCGACCCCGAGTTGGCCAGCAGTGTTTTTTTTGGGAAGGTTCCGGGCGTCAGGCTGTTCAGCAATTCCGCCAGTTCCAGATAGGGCTCTTGTGTGGTGACCAGGGAACAGGTATGGATATATTTATCCAGTTGCTGCCTAATGGCTTCCACCACCTGCTCATTACGGTGTCCCACATTGATCATTCCGATCCCTCCGGCGAAATCAAGCAATTGATTGCCATCCAGGTCCCAGACCAGCGCTCCTTCTGCTTTTTCTACCGCGATATCCGTGGATTTTGCGAGTCCGTTCGGCAATGCATTTTTTCTTCTTTCCAGGGCCGCCAGGCTTTTGGGACCGGGCAGGGCCGTCTTTAATTGTATCTGTGCCATATTGTTGAAGATTTTGCGTTTTTACTATTTTTATGAATTTCGGGTTGAGGTTATTTGAGTTGAGATTATTCGGATTGTGGTTATTCGGTTTGATGTTTTTTCACCTGAGGTTTTTCGGATTAAAGGGTCAGACCTTGGTATCGATATCCAGTTTGATCAATACGCCGTAATTACCGCATAAAGGGTCATTGAGATGTTCAGGCATTAAGGCCACGGGTTTAAAACCGATCTTCAGCTGGGGCGTCAATGTGGGGTCTTTTCTTTTTTCTTCGATAAATTCCTGATAATATTGTTCGCCGCTCATTTCTTTGCTGACAGCGCCATAGCCGCTCATCATCCCGACGGTCAATTGCCCCTTTAAACCCAGGCTCCGGGCAATTTCATGCCTCGCCCGGTATAATACCCTGGCCAGGCCACGGCCGCGATAAGCGGGTAATAATCCCATATCCAGACCGTATAACCAATCACCGTCGGGGTCATGATTGCTGAGCCATCCCCCGGCAATGGTTTCTTTAAAGGTGTGATGATGATGCTCAAAATCGAAAAAGGTGCGCATCGTAGTGGTCATTCCGATGACCTGGTCCTTATCCGTAATGACAAACTGGCCTTCGGGGAATACTTCCAGGTGTCGCAGGTAATGAATGGCTTTGATCCACTCATCCTCAGCCAGTGTCGGGAATACTATTTTCTGTAATTCTTCCAATTGGGGGGCATGTTCGGGTTCGGTGTTCCTGACGATGAGTCCGTCGGAAAGAATCTGGTAATAGGCAGCATTTGAAGTTTTCATGTCTTTCATATTTTAAGCAAGGGTATATCCAAAAAGGAGATACGTTAAACATGCCAGTGAAAACGATATCGTGGCATAAGGTAATTGGGTAAGTCCGTTCTCCAAATTATTGCACTCCGTACTTTGCGCGGTCAGGACGGTAGCATCCGAATAAATACAGGCGTTGGACCCGAAGACTCCGGCACTTACCACCGCTCCGCAATTAAGCAGGACAGGAGACCCCAGATGGACAGCGAGCGGCACTACCAAAGGAATAGCCACCGCATAAAGCCCCCATGAAGACCCGGTGGTCACGGCAATTACCGACAGGGATGCAAAGACCAGTAAGGGCAATAGCTGTTTATTGACGTAGGGAGAGACGGAATGGAGCACATATTGGGTCAATCCCATTTTATCATTCACATCTTTTAATACATAACTCATCACCAGGATCGCCAGCGCATAGACCATACTGTTAAACCCGCTGAATACGGTTTCGGACAATTGCCGGAAGGTGCCCAGTTTTATGGAGATATAATATAAAAAGGTAAAGGTCACGGCTATCATGACGCCTTTAAGAGCATCGATGTTAAAGAACAGGGTAGCCGCAAGCAGGACGATTACCGGGAGTACGAAATAGATTACTTTGGGGCTTTTATGCGGATTCATGGAAGAAATGTCCAGTACGCTGTTCATGCTAAAGGTGGTACCCGTGAGCTGACCTGTTTCTGCTGCGCGAATTTCAGCCTTTTTCATTCTGCCGAACCAGGGTAAAACACCATAAATAAAAAGAGGGATAATAAGCACGGATATATATCCGTAAGCAATAAAGGGGATCATCTTCCAATAGGTGGAAAGGCCTTCTCCTTTTGGTGCGACATGGGAAGTCTCCAGCAGGTTGGCGACAAATATCGTCCAGGTGGAAATGGGAACGATGACGCACCAGGGAGCTGCCGTGGTGTTGACGATATAGGCCAGCATGGAGCGGGGGACTTTAAAAGCATCGGTGATCCTGCGCATGGATATTCCAACGGTAAGGGCACTCAGGTAATCATCTAAAAAAATGGTCAATCCAAGTACCCATGCCCCCATTAATGCCTGACTTTTCGAAGTAATCTTTTTCAGCGCCCATTCCCCGAATTTCATCGTGCCGCCGCTACGGACCATCAGACCGATCAGCGAGCCATAGAGACCGCATACGAGGATGACCCAGATGGTGCTTTCATCTTCCATCACCTTGTACAGGGAGGCAATGAACCCCGAAAAAAAATTGGTATGGCTATGCATGCCTATCATGGCGAAACCCACCAGGCAACCAATTAGCAAGGGTTCGAACGATGTCCTGGAAATGATGGCCAGAACGACCACGACCAGGGGGGGTATAAGACTTAAAGCACCGTAATCCATTCAGGTTAGTTTAGTGGTTTGATCCATGAATCAGGAAGGGAGGCCTCCGATACTTATCAGTTTTTTTACCATGTACTCATATAAACCTTCAGAGCCGCTCTCATGCCCCTGCCCGCTGTATTTCCATCCTCCGAAAGGAGCTTCGGTACCATGCGGAGCCCATTCATTGATCCCCACAATACCAAATTCCAATCTTTCCGAAGCCAGTATAGCCGTTTGCAGATTATTCGTGAACAGGTAGGCAGCAAGTCCGTATTCCGTATCATTGGCTTTGGCAAGGCCGTCCTCCAGGCCGTCGAAAATAAACAGGGGCAGGAGCGGTCCGAATATTTCATTCCTGGCCAGCACGGAAGATTGATCCAGCCCCGTTATTACAGCAGGCTGAATAAAATACCCCTTTCCCGTTCCTGCCGGCGCCACACCTCCGGTGAGGATCTCCGCCTTTTGCTCCCTGGCCCTTTCCAACAGATCGAGTACACTATCCCGTTGTTTTTTGGTGATCAGGGGGCCAACATTAACGCCTTCCTCAAAACCATTTCCCATTTTTAATTTCGAAACATGATAGGTAAGCCGTTCGGCGAACTGTTGAAAGATCGGTTTTTCCACATAAAACCGCTGTGGGGCGATACATACCTGTCCGTTATTGCGGAATCTGGCTATGGCGGCCGCCCTGGCCGTCGTTTCCACGTCCACATCTCCGAAAATGAGTACGGGCGCATTGCCGCCCAGCTCAAGGGATAATTGGGTATGGGTGCGGGAGGCCCCGTCCATCAATAGTTTGCCAACTCTTGTGCTACCGGTGAAACTGATCTTGCGCAAAACCGGATTATCGAGCATCGCTTCACCGATGGCAGCCGGATCCCCGATAACCAGATTCAGTACGCCCTTCGGTAAACCTGCTGCGATCAGGGCGTTCACCAGGTTATAGGCCGATAGTGGTGTTGTCTCGGCGGGTTTGGCTACAACCGTACAGCCGGCAGCCAGGGCGGCCGCCCAGGCCCTGGCCGGGTTATAGGCCGGAAAATTCCAGGCCGTAATCACTCCGACCACACCGATAGGCTGCCAGATGACGGAGCTTCGTTTGTCCGGCCGGTTAGCCGGTATGACCCTGCCATAGGATCGTTTGGCTTCTTCCCCGTACCATTCGAAAAGATTTGCCGCCACTGCCCATTCCCCCTTGGCCTCCGCCAGAGGTTTGCCGCTTTCGCGAACCATATCACCGGCAAATGCCTGAAGGTGTTCCCGGATATATTCCGCTGTCTTTTTGAGTATCGAAGCCCGCACGTAAGGGTTGGTCCGGGACCAGGTCTTAAAGGCATCGCCCGCAGAGGCAATAGCCGCATGAGCATCTTTTCCTCCGGCAAAAGAGATCGCGGTGATCTTTTCTTCGGTCGCCGGGTCGATGAGATCCATGGTGCCGGCGTCGATGGCATCTACCCATTCTCCGTTGATATATTGTTTGTTCATGTTGCTGTTTGTTGATAAATAGTTAAACTCCTGTGAGGTGTTCTAAACCTGCTTCTATAATATCCAAACCCTTTCGCAAAAGATCCTTTCCGATCACCAATGGGCTGAGGATTCGTATCACGTTGCCATTCACGCCGGCATTGATGACGATCAGTCCATGTTGCGCACACCAGGCGATCAGCTTTTTGCATAGTTCTCCATCCGGTTGAAAAGGGTCTTTTTCCCGAACCAGTTCAAAGGCCATCATCGCGCCAAGACCCCGAACATCACCGATAGCCGGGAATTTTTGTTGAAAGCCTTCGAAACGTTCCCTGACTATTTCGCCTACCTGCACGCCGAGCGCATTGATATCGATCTCTTCCATATAACGAAGTGTAGCCAGGGCGGCCGCTGAACAGACCGGGTTTCCTCCGTAAGTTCCCCCGATAGTGGAAGGACTGCAGGCATCCATGATCTCCGCTTTTCCCAGGACTGCCCCAATCGGCATTCCACTGCCCAGGGATTTGGCCCAGACGGATAAATCGGGTACAATATCATAATGCTGGTAAGCCGCCCATTTGCCGGTCCTTCCGAATCCACTCTGGACCTCATCCAGGATCAGGAGTATTCCATATTTCGTACAGATCTGCCGCAACCCTTCCAGGTATTTTCTGGGGGCAACGTTAAAGCCTCCCTCGCCCTGGACCGGCTCGATGAGAATCGCAGCTACCTGTTGGGCAGGCACCTGCACCCGGAAAAACTCTTCCAGTTCCCGTAGATGAAAGTCCGAAAATTCGTCCAGGTTCAGACCACTGCCGTACCGGTAATAATCGGGGAATGCTATCCGGTAGACTTCGGGGGCAAAGGGCCCGCAGCCCAGTTTGTACCCTACTTTGGAGGTCAGGGTCATGGCCATGAGCGTCCTGCCATGAAAGGCATTGTTATAACAGATCACGGCAGGTCTTCCCGTCGCCTGCCGGGCGATCTTGATCGCATTTTCCACGCTTTCCGCACCCGAGTTGGTCAGCATGACCTTCGTCTGCGGCCCATGTGGAAAAAGCGATACCAATTTCTCAGCCAATTGCATATACTGATCATAGGTAGCCACATTAAAACTGCAATGGATGAGACTGGCAGCCTGTTGGGTAATCGCCTCCACCACGGCAGGAGGGCAATGCCCGGCATTGACCACACCGATTCCTCCGGCAAAATCGATCATTTCCTTTCCATCCGCATCCATGATAATACTGCCATTGGCACTTACGGCAGTAGAAGGATTAAAGATCCCGATGGCATCCGGTACGTATTGTTTTCTCCGGCTCAGGATTGCTGCTGATTTTTCCATAATAACAAGTGTTCGTTAAGACAATGATTTTATTAGATTCGCTGCCACCATTTCTGCAGCCATTCTTCCTGTCTGGGCCGCTCCATTCATGTATCCCTGAAACTCTCTGCTGACATGTTCTCCAGCAAAATAGATCTTACCGACCGGTGCTCCCTCCCACCCCGCTAATGTAGACCATTGCCCCTTTTTAAATACGCTGTAACCGGCTTTACTATAAGGATTACCAGACCAGCAATATTTCATTTTTTTCCCGTTATAGGCAGCACCCGCACCCGGATAGATCTGATTCAGCGCCGGAACGATCTGACCGGCCAGGATTTCTTCCTTGGTCATTTGTACCCAATCTGCAAAATTACCGCCGCCAAATACGGTAAAGCTTCCCACCTGTTCCGATTGCGCCTGTGAGCTATCCCATCCGCAGCCAAAGGACAGGTCGGTGAAGGTATAACCTTGTGTTCCTGCCTGTCGCCAGGGTTTGTCTTTCACACCCATGATGAATTTGCAGCTATTGCCATAACCGATCTCATCGATGCATTTTCTTTTCCATTCCGCCATGGGCATATTCCAATGGATGGAACGAAGAATGGTAAATGGCAGCGCCAGAATCACCTGATCCGCTATTTCAATGCTCCGGTTGCCCTGTTGCTCAAAATGAAGGCTGTATCGCCCATCTTCCTGCTGACCGATCTCCACCAGCTTCTTTTCCAGTTGTACCTGGTCTTTCAATCTTTCGTACAGGGCATCGGTAAGCCGTTGACTACCTCCTTTGATCTTGATAACTTCGTGATCCTGTCCGAACAATTCATAATCCTTGTCCGCGGGAACAGGCGCCTCGAACATGATGAGAAAATTAATAGCCGATTGTTGTGAGGACTCCATGCCGTATTCCCTGGTTAGTACCAGGTCCAGGAATTTGAACAACCAGCCTCCGATCCCGATCGACTGAAGGTATTCCGTTATCGATTGTTCATCGAATACCCGGAAAGTTTCCGCCGTCTTATAACTGATGGCGGAGGGCAAGGAATGAATGTCTTTCAATAACCGTTCCGTATAGGGATGAATGGCATCCCGCAGATCTTTTTGCCCCAACCGTCTGCCTTCAAACCAAAAGGTTTTAGGCACCAGGGTGTCCAATCGTAAATCATACGAGTCCAGGTCCAGTTCTTTTAATAATTGCAGGATATCGGTGTGGGTCGTGTCTACAAATTCCCCTCCTACATCCGTGGTAAGCCCCTCTCCAAACTTGTCCTTTAGGGTCAGCATCCGGCCTCCGACCCGGTTTGAGGCTTCGAACACAGTAGCTAAAATATTGGCCTGTTTTAAGTGGTAGGCCGCATGGAGGCCTGCCATGCCGGCGCCGACAATAATTACTTTTTCAGCTGTAGCCGCGGGGTTTTTGCCCAACCCCGCCTTAACGAGGGAAGGAAGCAACATCCCTCCGGCAATACAGGCAGAATCCCGTAGAAACCGTCTGCGGCCTTTGTTATTGATTCCGGCTGTTTCAGATTCTCTCTTATTCGAATCTTTCTCATCTGTAACTACTTTTCTTTCAATGGGTTCCATTTTTCCGTCATTTTTCCGGCCATTCTGGCTTACGGCCTCTGCAAAGGCTTTTTGCAGCAAAAATGTCAATGGATTACGTGCCATATCAAACCCCTCATTTTTATAGCTTTTTAGATCATTTACATTAGGTTCGATTCCAATTTATGCTGCCATTTTGGGCCAACATCCACCTGATATGCCGGGGACATGCGACAAAGTAGCCTGATGGGGACATGCGATAAATTTTAAATGAGAGCATGGCACTATCCTTCCCGGCTGTTCCGCAACGCATAGAGTATTGAGTTCGGCACGCGACACATTTATAGGGAAAGCGTGACGAACTCCTTCCTGGCTGTTCCGCGACGCATAGAGTATTGAAGGGGACATGCGACAAATTTTATATAGGAGCATGGCACCTTCAATACCCCGGATTTTGTTCAACGACCCCATTGGTGGCGGCCACCTCTCTTTGAGGAATAGGCATGACGGGCTGCACATCAGTCCCCAATATATCCCCTACTTTTCCGGTACGGGCCAGGTCGAATAACCGGTGCCCTTCAAAATTCAATTCCGCTCTTCGTTCATCCAATACAGCGCTCAACCAGGTACCGTCATCCGGTACATCACCCGCGGTAATTGCGCTCATTCCTCTGCTGGTTCGAAGGGTATTGAGATCCGCCAAACCCGTAACTCTTCCGTATGCTTCGGCCCGTATCAGGTAGATTTCGGCCAGACGGATGATGTAGGCTGAATTGTCTTTGGTCGTTTCGCCCCGGTACTTTTGCGTACGGCCATCCGGTTGAATACTTACGTCCACATTGGTAAAATCTACCAAGGCTCCCCTTCCATCATCCGGACGTCCCTGAAAAAAACTGTTGAGATCTGCAGCGGCCAGGAAGAGAACTTCTGAACGAAGGGCATCCGGGCGGGCATAAGTTGCCGTATTATAGAGGCTTTGATTCTGCTGGTCGAAGACCAGCTCGAATATGCTTTCACTGGTCTTTTTGGTGGTATAGATCTTTGCAAAATCAGTAGGGCCTAACAACCCGAAATTACTATCGCCGATCACGTCCGTGGCCAGGGAAGCTGCATCCGCCTTATCACCGTAATACAGGAAGACTCTCGCCAGTAAAGCTTTGGCTGCCGACAGGGAGCCATATTGACTGCCGTTATAGGTAGTAAAACCGGCAATGGCTTTTTGCAGATCGGCAATGATCTGTTTGTAGGAATCGGCTACCGAACTCCGTGGTATGGCCACTTTAGGCGAGTCGGGAGAGGTGACGACGGCTATTCCGTATTTGGAGGATTGATCCCAATGCTGCCCAAAGAGCCGAAGCAGGTCAAAATGCCCCAATGCCCTGACGAATAGAGCCTCTGCCATCGTATTGCTCTTTTCATCATCTGCCAGCCCGGGCACTTTATCAATATGGGAAAGGATCTTATTGGCGGTGTAGATACTGTTATAGATGGCGATATAGGTGTTCTGCACATACAAATTAGATACCCCAACAGTCCGGGAGGCGATATCATTCAGATCGATCACATCATACCCTCCCGTTGTGCCATTATCGGTATAACATTCCACCAGCAGCGGAAAATAGGCGCCATAATAGTTTTTATTCTGGAGAGTGCTGTACATCCCGATCTTCGCGTTCCGCAAACCGGCTACGCTGGTAAAAACATCGGCATCCGCAACCTGGTTGGGAGATACGACATTCAGGATTTTTTTGCAGGAGGAGAAACAAAGGACCAGGATGAACGCGGGGAATAGTAACCGGATCAGATTTTTAGGCATTAGTGATTTATTATTGTAGAGCATACCTGTTTTTTTAGAAGTTAAAGTTTACGCCGAAGGTGAAGGTCCTGGCCTGCGGATAGGCCGCATAGTCCACACCTGCGGTTGTTGGGGAGCTGCCCCCATTGGAACTTACTTCCGGATCAAACCCGTAATATTTGGTCGTTACCCAGAGATTTTGCGCCTGCAGGTATAAACGCAATGAATTGTAGATCCCCTGTTTGTGCGGCTTGAAGGTATAACCGATATTTAACGTACGGATGCGGAAAAAAGAAGCGTTTTCGACGAACTGTGAGGAGTTCTGCATATAGTTAGGGAAGATCAGCGAGGCCCTGGGGATATCGGTCTTATCCCCCGGTTTTTCCCAGCGTTTGTTCACGATCGTGGCATTATTTGCATAGACCTGATAGAGATCATTATTGGCACCCCATCCGCCATTGCTCCAACCCAGGGTCTGATAGGTGGTACGGATCAGGTTGTATACCTTGTTACCGATGCTGAATTGAGTGGCTACGGATAGGTCCCAATGTTTATATTTGAAGTCATTGGTCCACCCTCCGAAATAATCCGGGGTTGCCTTTCCCAGAATTTGCTCGTCTTTATCATCGATGACGCCGTCTTTATTCAGATCTTCGAATTTAGGATTGCCGGTTCCCGGATCGACCCCCTGGTATTTAATACCCCAGAAGCTGCCTTCCGACTGGCCAACTTTCAGAATATGCGTGGGGAACAGATCTGTATAGGCGCTCAGCAATTCACCATCGGTATACAGGGATTTGATGGTATTTTTCAGATAACTGATATTAAAATTCATGCTCCAGGTAAAATCTTTGGTTTTGACCGGGTAAGCGGTCAGCGACAGTTCCACTCCTTTATTTTCAATATCCCCGAAATTGGTGGTGATGGAGGAGAAACCAGACGTACCCGGGAGTACGGCCTGGGATAATAATTTGGTACGGTTGCCCTTGAAGAATTCAACGGAACCGCTGAGCTTTCCTCCGGCTATTTCGAAGTCGGTACCTATATTGAACATTTTATTCCGTTGCCAGGTCAGCCCCGAGTTGCCAATGTTGGACGGTTTTAAACCTGCTGTCCCGTCATATCGTCCAGGTCCCCAATAACTCTGGTATTGAAAATCGCCTATTTCCTGGTCGCCTGTCAGTCCATAACTGACGCGGAGCTTCAGATTGGTCAGCCAACCCGAATGCTCCAGAAATTTTTCTTTGGAGAGTACCCAACCGGCAGAAAAGGCGGGGAACAGCCCCCAGCGGCCGGAAGGATCGAAACGGGAGGAACCGTCATACCTGGCGCTCAGGGATAACAGGTATTTGCTGTCATAATCATAATTCGCTCTTGCTAACAAGGAAGCCAAACCCCATCCGAAATTGCTGACAGGGGCCGATATTACGGTTGTCGCGCTGCCGATGTTTTCCAGACCGCTGCCTTCGGGGAAACCCTGTGCGCGGATGGAGGTTTTTTCATAACGGGAGGATTGAACGGAAAATCCTCCCAGGGCCGTCAGGTGATTTTTTTCACCAAAGTTTCCCTGATAGGTTACTGTGTTCTCATTGAGCCAGGTCATTCCCCGGTAAGTTCCTTTGGTGGCCTTGCCTCCCACCGTTTCGCCATCGGTGGTGAGCGGATCGAAGAACTGGTCGTCGATCAGGCTGGTATAGTCGGTAGTAAAGGAACTACGGAATTTTAATGGTTTGAGCAGGTCGATATCCGTGAATACGGTACCAATAAACCGGTAATTGGTGGTAAAGGCCTTTATTTTTTCGGCGGATTTGACCGGATTATCGCTCAGCCAGCTGGCCTGATATTGGGTGAAGTCGGCATAACTGCCATCCGGATTATGGACCGGCATCAGCGGGGAGGCCCCGATGGCATTGGTCACGATCCCCGTATAGGTATCGTCGTTAAAACTCCTGCGGTTTCGGCCATAGGTAAAGGCTGCATTGGCACCTATACTTACCCGGTCGTTTACTTTGTTGTCCAGGTTAATCCGGAAGGATGCCCGTTTGTAGTAATTGTCAATGACGATCCCCTGCTGATCGAAATAGTTGCCGGCCATAAAGAATTTTGTTTTATCCGTTCCGCCGCGTACGGACAATTGTAAATTTTGAATGGGAGCGGTACGAAAGATCTTATCTAGCCAATTGGTATTGACGCCCGTATTCCAGGAATCCGGCAAGGGATTGGTGAGCACGGCAGGATCGAAGCCGGCGGGAAATTGGGTAGGATCCTGGTTAAATAAAAGAAGATCCTGTTTGCGGGCATCTTCTTCAAGGGCTACAAAACCTTTACTGTCGAGGAAAGGAATTTTACGGGCCACTTTCTGAATACCGGCAAAACTGTTCAGGCTGAATTCTGTTTTGCCGTTCTTCCCCCGCCGGGTGGTGATCAGTACGACTCCGTTAGCCGCCCTGGCCCCGTAGATAGATGCAGCAGAGGCGTCTTTCAAAATCTCGATGGATTCGATATCATCCGGGTTGATATCACTGATTGAGCTTACATTCTGACCGCTTCCCATTTCATCCCCGTCCGTATTATATGAAGTAGACAGAGCCGAATTGCTTTCACTGATCATCGGCACTCCATCCACCACATAGAGCGGGTTATTCGCACCTCTGACGCTTACCAATAAGCCGGCTCCCGGCGTTCCCGAGGGAGAGGTGACTAATATCCCGGCAACTTTACCCTGGATGCTCTGAGCCAGGTTGGATACAGGTTGGTCTTTAAATTCCTTATTGCGGATAGAGGCAATTGCTCCGGTAATATCGCTTTTCTTTTGTTTGAGATATCCGGTCAGGACAACATCTCCTAACAGGCTGACGGATTCTTCCATATGTATGGCAAGCGTGCCGGAGGCTGCCGAATAACTTATTTGTCTGGTGGCATAACCTACAAAACTGCAGATAAGGACACCCGTGGAGGAATGGCCATGAAGAATAAAAACTCCGTCTCCATCGGTTTGGGTGACTTCGTGGGCAGCCAGGGCTGCTCCTTTTACCTGGACAGTGACTCCGGGCAGGGCAAGGCCATCCTTACCTGTTATTTTACCCTTTAGAAGAAGCTCATTGGTCTGGGCAGACGCCGGTAAAAATCCTGAAACCGTAAGGATACTTACTGATAGCCATAGGAAAAGTTTATGGTTCATATGCAGTGATTGGTTTAATGAATAAGCAGTTAATTAAACAAATTATCAAAAAATAATATAAGACTTTTTTCCAAAGAATAAATATCAATAAGTCAAATGAGTCAGAACATAAGTCAAATAAATTTTACAAAAATGTGTTTAGTTATTAAGGATCAATACAGTTAATTTGGTCAAATTTTAGTAGATTCATTGGTCAGATTATGACTGCTGTTTATGGACTTTGGGGAGGAAATCCGGAATAAATATATATAATATTTTATAATACGAATTAATGTATTTATCAGAAAAGATTAAAAAGGCGATCGAAGGGCATCCGGCCATCGGATCTGCTTTAAAAGGCAATAGCCGGGAAGGGAACTGGAGCAGGTTCACCCGGACACAATTTAACCTGATTGCCCGGGCTATCAATAAACAGGTGAGCCGGGAAGTGCAGACCAATTCGGATCTGGTGGAGATGAACCTGATCATTGGAAAACAACAACTGGAAAAACAACTGTTCTCCAAACAGTTCCAGGATGTATATGATTTTACGCGTTATCTCGGAAACCTGCGGGAATACCAGGTGTTCAACTGGATCAGCGGAAAAACGCTGCAGAGTTATTGGAATGGCGGGGAAGCCAAGTTCATAAAAATTAATGTGCTGCTGGTATTTTTGCAGGTGCCTTATGCTGATTGGGACACCTGGCAAAAAGAAAAAGGCAAACCTGCGGAGGATTATGGTTTTAGTTTGTCCAGAATGCCAGCGACGGCTATGAGCTCCGGAAAATCTTCTTTATCGATCATTAAAACGTATTACCTCGGAAACTACTTTTTATATTACCAGAAAACCGATGGGAGTAAACATATTATTAAGACGCCCTTTATCCTGAGGGAAGCGGAAAACGGGCAGGTATTCGTAAAATCCGTTTCGGAAGGTCACCGTTACCGGGGAAAGGTAACTGGTATCCGGGATGGTTGTCTGTATATAGATTGCCAGAACCTGGATTTTGAAGAAATGGAACAATATGTATTTAATATCGGCCTGGAGACCAAACCCCAGGTTTTATTCGGGGTATCGAATACAGTTAGTGTTAAGAATCGCCGTGCCGTTGCCTTGAAGAATATCCTGGTTAAACAGCCTGGCAACGATCCCGGATTTGACAATATCCAGGAAACAGAGATCCCGTTTACGAAAAAATATGCTTCGCATACAGAGGAAGCAGTTGTGGTCAGTTATCTGAAACAAGCTGCCAATAATATCATCATAACACCCAGCTGCTGCAACCTGGATGATCTGGCAGCATTTAAGGAATATTGATAAAATTGGTTTGCTTAATAAAAAATGGAAGAAAAATTTGTCACATATTGATTATTTATATGTTTTGGCACCTATCTTGCCGTCTGAGAAATTGATTGCCATTGAAGTATACCCAATTTGTAAAAGATAATATCCAAATCAGACCGGATGAAGGCATATTTTATATCGGGCATAGGGGCAGACCATCGTTTTTTTAAATATATCAGGCTGCCGGAGGGCGTGGAAATGATCCCCATAAACTGGAAGTATCCCAGCCCCGGAGAAAGTCTGGCGGACTATGCCATGCGATTAAGTGAACAGATTGATACTGGCGGCCCCTTTGTGCTGGTTGGCCTTTCACTGGGGGGCATCATGTCCGTTGAAATTGCTAAACGTATCCCCCCGGTTTGTACTATTCTGATCAGCAGTGTTCCGGTTTCCGCTCAGTTGCCTTTGCATTTTAGAATAGCACAACGATTGAACCTCCTGCAAATGATTCCTCCCACCCTTTTAAAACATGCTGCGATCATTAAACGTTTTATTAGCAGCGAATCTCAGGAAGACAAACAAATGATCCGGCAAATGATAAGGGATGGCGACAACAGCTTTATAAAATGGGCCATGCAGGCAGTATTGGAGTGGAAGAATGATAAAATCCCCCATCCGATCTGGCATATTCACGGAACCAGAGACGAGGTCTTTCCTATCAGCCTTACCCACCCAACCCATATTATTCCCAAAGGAGGTCATTCTCTGGTCATCAGTCATCCGAAAGAAATAAACCGGTTTTTAAAAGAGATATTGGATAATTACATTTCGACCAAAAAACACAATGCCAATAATACATTAATTCCTGGCAAGGATTAACGATTTTCCCTTTAAATACATCCATCGCAACGGTTAGCCTGATTAGGAGTGGTCATTTTATTATATAAACTAAAATCAGTCAACTCATGGATGTATTTGATTCTCTGTTTTTTATTCTCGGCGGTTTTCATCCGTTGTCAGAAGAATTTCAAAATGATTTTCGCGCGGTAGTTAAAGTGCAGGAATTTGAAGAAGGCGAATACCTGCTGAAAAAAGGAAGTGTTTGTGAGCACATGCACTTTATTTTAAAAGGGATGGTTCAATGTTTTGAAGGGACAAAATCAAAGAAAGAAATTCTCTGGTTTATGATCGAAAATGAGATCCCCATTTCCAAAACGAGTTTTTACACCCAAAAACCAAGCGAAGAAACCATTGTAGCGATGGAGGATACAACGGTTCTCTCCCTTTCCTATAAGGACCTGGAAGAACTCTACCGGAAACACGTGGAATTTAATATCAATGGTAGGAAACTTACGGAAGTGTACCATATCCGCAGCCTTTTAAAAACCAGGTTGCTAAGTTTTCAGCGCTCAGAAGATCGTTATAAGCTATTTAAAGAGCACCGGCCCGAATTAATCAAACGGATTAAGAATCAAGGCGAACTTGCTTCATTTTTACGTATGAAACGCGAAACGCTTAGCCGGGTAAAAGCAATTGTTGACAATTCGCAAAAGCTGGGAAAATCAAAAAAATAATATCATTTCTTTTTTGAGCATTATTATTTCCGGAAGAAAGGATCCGAAGGAAAGGATCGTCGGCGGATATGAAATCCTTTTTAGCATATAAGGGTTTCAATCCGCCGTCCCTTTTTACCATCAGACTTCTTTATCGTTTTTTTTAAAATTCACTCCGCAATTCATTTTAATCCTCCTGATTCAGACAGGACAGTTACCCAATTTTCAGTAAATAAAAAACTGTCAGGTTTCCAATTCCCTTACCCATAAGAGTATCTGTCGAGGTAAAACCTCCAAATCGTCACACCGAAAGATCCAATTCATCAAATTAAAATGTCCAAATCGTCACAGCATCATTTGACGATTTGGAGGTATCTTCTGTGACATCAATCAATCTGGGAGGGCTGTTTTCGACTGTACTTTTGATTTCCGGAGGGCAGAAGTTCCTGCGGGTGAAAAGAAAGATTGTCGCCAAATAGAAAAACGCTGTGTCATGCTTTACTCAATCAACTGGTATAAATATTCAGTTTTTTTTGGCATCCGGAGACGGATTGCCAGAAAAACTGACCTTTCCGGGGGCCCCGGGTCCTGTGAGACTGGGCCCGGGAAACCCGGATCGAAAGAAGATTTATTTCTGCTTTCCAATTCGCTGAAGGAACAATTGGAACCAGGCATCCGCGATGCCGCCATTAAAAAAAAGGAAAAACAAGAGCTCTTATCCCTCCTCCGGTCTATATTAAAAAAGAATATTGCTCTTTCCAGTATGCATGCCTACCCGTTCCGGGTGGCTATCAACAATTTTATCGATTCAAAAACAAAAAAATACTGCTCCATTCACCTGGATAAGGAAGAGCTGTTAAGTCTGTGGCATGAAGCAGGCTGAGTGGAGCAGTATTTTTTATGCTAATCATTATTCATTAATCTTAAAAATGTAAAACATGAAGCGAAGAACCGCTCTCCTGACGGGAAGCTTTTGTATTGGCCTGACTGCAGGTTTATCGGCCCAGTCGGGTAGTCCACCGGGCCGGGATGGCCTCAGCAATTTTTTATCGACGGTCATCCGCCTTTCATTAGGAAACGAGGCTGCACGGGCAGCAGCGCGCACAAAAAAGTATGCCCGGCCAAATGTGAGCATAGATTCGTCGGCTCCGACGGCTCATGCAAGAGCGCCGGCAATGATCAGGGCAAACGACACCAGCCGGTGGGTAGATAGTATCCAGGAGGCAGGTCAGTTGCCAACAGCCGACAGTCTGTTATTCAAGGGATATTCTTATTCCCTTTACCGAAAAAAGATGCTGCAGGCAAAAGGAAGTGATTGGCAAAGCTGTTGCGAGAAAGTTGTTGCCGCCAAACGGAAGGTCTATTATCTAAGCGACCGGACATTTAAGATGGTCTTTCAGGTAAAGGGAATTTATACCCGGAAGGAGCTTCTGTTTTTTCAATTGGCTATTTGCAATCATTCCCATTTGGATTATGATGTCGACTCTATTCGTTTTTTTATAACGGATACCCGCGGCTCCAGGAATGCCCGGCCAGCCACCCTTGAATTGGCCCCCTTGTATTTTTATGGGAACGGACGGACGATACCCGGAAAATCCCGCGAAGACGCAGTGGCAGTCTTACCCAGGTTCACCTTGCCAGCGTCCGGCAGATTGGTAATCCAGGTAATAGAAAAGAATGGTGGCAGACATTTACAAGTAGAGGCAAATAATTTTGCCATAGTCAATGCCCGGGTAATTTAAATGACAACGATTAATCATGCTAAAACAAAAAAAATGGTGAAAGAAAACCTTACGTATCTACTGGAAAATTTAAAATATCTCGGGTTTGGAGAAAACAGTCCGCTTACCGATGATTTAAAAGCGGAAGTAGCCAAAAAAAATAAAGAATTCCAATTGGTTTATGAGACCTTTTACTCGGGTGACCATAAACTTGAAGCGGTTCTTTATTTCAAAAAAGGTGACCAAAGCGATATCTATTTTTTTAATAAATATTACGCCTTGCTTCGCTGCGGCGATGACCCGGAGCAGGACAAAGGACAGACCTTCTATATCAGCAAGGGAATTGGGATCACCTGTAAGGAAGCCTTCAATTTGCTGCAGGGAAGGGCAGTGTATAAAAATCTTATCAATAAAGATGGCGTGAAATACAATGCCTGGGTCCAATTGGATTTTTCCGAAAAGACCATGCATAACAATTACAGAACCAACCAGATATTCGGGTACCAGTTTAACATCGAGCAGGCCCTTCAGGAGCATCCCATTGTGGAATTAAAAAAGGAGGATCAAAAAACCCACCTAATCAGGTCCTTACAGCGAGGGAACCTGCAAATGGTGGCCTTGGATTATGGGATAAAAACGGAAAAAGGATTAATCACAGCAGATCCGTTTAATAGCAAGATCAACATTTACAAAATAACCAATGGAACGGATAAAACTACCCGAAGAAAAGGGACCAACGTTATGCCCGAAGCAGAAATCAGCCCGGATCCCGATGACGGATTCGATCTGGAATGGGAAGATGAAAAGCAGCCGGAAGACGAAGGAGTCCTGGAAGCCGGGCAAACACAGGAAACCCGGGAAGTCCTTGATCCATCGCAAGTCAATGAACCGGAAAATTCTGTTTCAGTGAAAAAGCCTGCGAAGAAAAGAACCCGGAAAATAGAATGATACCGCTGGCAATACTACGGTTTTCTAAACATTATTTCTCAACCCGTCTGCGGCCGGTCATAGACCGGTCGCAGACACAAAACAAAAACACCAGGGGTTAGTAATATATCCGTACCCTTCTTTTATTTACCCCATTCATTTACCATTTTCATTTACCCATCCATTACGATTTTTATTTACCTTTTTCATTTATATAAAACATTTACTTAAAATTTTGCCATGAGTTTTAATGCCTCTGTTATTGCAAAAAACGGCGTTGCGATCATCTCACATTCCCTGTTAACTCCTGTCGATCCTGCTAATCCTGCCAATAAACTAAAAAAGGATGCTGATTTACCGGACACTCTTTTTATGTTGAATCAGTATACCACCGTTTCTGTTTCCGAGAATTTACGTATTCAAAACAAAAAGATTGGTGAATTAGTCGAGGAGTTTAAAGTTACGCATGACGATCTGAAGAACAAACAAATTGATTTTCCGGTCTGCCTTAAAAAATTAGCGAATTTCTTAAAAACGAAGATTGAAAATATGCCAAATAAAGATTTCCCTATGGAGGAAACCTCGATATTGATCACCCATTATAATTATACGACTACAAAGACCTATATCTGTAAATTCCGTATAGGGCTTCGTCTTCACCCAACACACAAATATGAGGTTCCTGCCCTGTTACGGGGAGCCGTCCAATTTCCCGGAAGGATCGCCTGTATCGGTCAGGGAAGGTTTTCAAAAAATATTCTGGGCCGGATGGAAGCTATCCTGGTCAAAGACCTGGCCACAAGGATCAACCTCTTTAGCATGGACCTGCGTACATCAGAACTTTCCCTTAGGGCAGATTTTTTGAAATCGGTTATCAAAGACCCCCTCTACCTCGATCTGTTCTCCGGAAATCTTTCCCGGTTCCATAAATTTAAAATGAACCTCCCACAGGCCATTCGCCTCGCCACGATACTTGCCTTTCTGGAAAAAGATTTTCAGGGTTTTGTTCAGAACAATCCGGGTGCCAAACATTTTATACGGCTGGTGATTATTGACAGGGAAGGATATAAATCAATCTCGCTTTAAATATAGGGAGGGCATAAAAAAAGGCCACCTTTTCGGGCAGCCCTTTTATTTGTACAATGAACGATTAAGAAAGTACAGTGATCAGGCCTTTAATGATCGCGCCCAATTTCACCCCTTCAAAAACCCTGGATTCAGAGCTTCCATGTTGTAACACGGATTTCTCATGGGAGCTGACGCACATTTCACAGCCATTGATCGATGATATGACCAGGCTGGCCAGTTCAAAAAATTCCTTACCCAGCACCGGACTGGCCATAATACTCATTTTAATACCGGCAGGCTGATTGTTATAAAAATCTTTTTGCATAAAATGCCGGAACCGGTAGAATACATTATTGGTATTCATCAGAGAGGTGCAGGCGATGATCTCGGCGATCTCGGCTTCAGAAGCCCCTGCCTCTTTCACCAATCCGGTAAAAGATTCCTGTAAAGGAACGAAACGTTCATTCACCGCAACGGCTAATGCCAATAACAGGGCTTCCTTCCGGTCCAGGTATTGAGTATTGTTCAGCACATTTCCTACATTGATCTTTAAATCCTTGATGAAACGCCCTTCTACCGTCAGCAAAGCCTGTACGTTCGCAGAAGGTTCGTAATCAGGAATATTCAGATCCCTGAGCAAGTTGATAAATGTTTCATTTGATATGGTTGCTGTTGCACTCATGTTATTTATTTTTAATAAAGGCCTAATTAATTAAGACTTAATTGTGCCGTCAGGGTTTCTTCACCCTTTTTCCAGTTGCAGGGGCATAACTCGTCGGTCTGTAAAGCATCCAATACACGGATCACTTCCTGTACGCTACGGCCTACATTCAGGTCATAAACGCTAACCCAGCGGACGATACCCTGAGGATCTATGATAAAAGTTGCACGGTAGGCTATTTTTTCTTCATTATCCAGAATCCCCAATTCTTCCGCCAGGGATTTGGAAGTATCAGCCAGCATGGGGAATTTAAGATCGCGCAAATCTGCATGATCCCTTCTCCAGGCAGCATGGACAAATTCAGAATCGGTCGAAGCGCCGATCAGAACTGCATCGCGGTCGGTGAATTCGCTGTGTTTTTTATTGAATTCAGCTATTTCCGTTGGGCAAACAAAGGTAAAATCCTTTGGCCACCAAAACAAAACGGTCCATTTGCCTTCCGAAATCGCATGCTCATTGGTTATCTCCGTAAATTCTTTGCCTTTTTCGATAGAAACCACTGCTTTTTTCCTGAATGCAGGAAACTTTTCACCAATTGATAAAACTCTGTTGGACATATATTAAATTGTTTTTAACGTTTAAAAAAATTCATCCCTAATAAATTTCATCCCTTTAAATGAACCTAATTTTTCAATGGAGCTCAGGTAAAGAGCTCATTTTGCAGGCAGGCTTTCGTCGTAATATGTTATCGTTTACCGGAGCTTGGCTGACTTGAAGCTTAACTTACCGGGCGATCGGGTGAGTGCAAAGATAGGTAAGTTGCTCATAGGCAATGATCATTGTTTTCTATAATCTGATAGACAAAATCTATATTAATTGAAATAGTTTGCCTAACTTTCCTTCCGATGAATTACTATACCATTAGTGCGGGCCCCTTGCTGGCAGACTATGTACGGTATTTCTGGGTCCTGGAGGGAGATCCTTCCTGCGACGGACCAGGAGACGGGACCTATACACACCGGAGTATGGCCTGTGGCTGCCCGGAACTTTGTTTTCATTATCAGGGGACTTTTGTCGAACTGCTGGAGGGAGATAAAACCGAAAAATCATTTTTAACAGGGATCAATGGCCAATCCCAGTATTTCCGCCGGTTCCGCACTTCGGAAACCTTCGGGTTATTCGGCGCCTTTCTGTATCCTTTTGCCGTTCCTCTTTTATTGGGAATCCCGGCTGCCACGATCAGTAATCTTATGGTAGATCTGACGAGTTTGTTAGGAAAGACGGGAGATATGCTCTCTGAAAAAATGATGGTGGCAAAAGACAATAAGGAGCGAAGCCGGATCCTTGCTGATTTTTTGGAAAGCCGGTTGAATGCGGCCGGTTCCTCCCGGGTAATCCCCGCTATCCGCCAGATCGTCCATACAAAAGGACTTCTGCCAATCCATTCCCTGACAGATCAATTCTTTCTTTCCAAACGTCAGTTCGAAAGGGCTTTTTCCCAGTATGCCGGTTTCACCCCTAAGTTATTTTCCAGGCTCCTGCGTTTCGAAACGGCATTGGGGGCCTATAACCATACCGGTAAATCCCTGACGGAAATTGCTTACGATTGTGGGTATTATGACCAATCCCATTTCATTCATGAGTTCAAGGAATTTTCCGGCCACCATCCCCGGCATTATTTTTCCGGAAATGCGGAAGGGACCGGATGGAGGGATTGCTAATGCATTGTCTTGTTCATTTTTCGAATGATGACGTTGGAGAATAACGCGGCACCTCCTTTGGAGAAAAGTTCGAGTCCGCCTTGCTGCCCCTTTGGAAATACGAGATCCGTTACTACATATTCACCGCCGTTGACAAAAACTTCTACCAGACATTGATCGGCCAGTATTCGAAAATGAAACCGGTCCGAAGATCCGCCAACCTTAACCGCATCCACACTGGAGAACGCATCGCTGAATTCCGTTTGCCCGGATTTCGTACGATCCAGCAGCACCTCTGCTTTTTTCCTGTCCAGCGAGATCACCGTCTTTTCTTCACCGCTTTTATATAAGAAAAGTCCGGCTTCCTCTGCATTATCCAGTTTAAGATCGAATTCAATATCCAGGGAAGCGTCTCCGGTGGCCGGCAATTCTTTGATCCCGTCATTGACCACCAGATTCCCTAAATTTTGAATATCCTTTGCCATAGGGGTAAGTTCTTCAACCGGGGATTGGATCAGCCGGAAGCCCTGCTCACCGGTTTTTCTTAACTGAAGACTCCTGGGGGTTGCATATTGTCCCCGGAATCCTTTGGTTGGAATATCATTGGCATATTTCCAGTCATTCGCCCAGCCTAACAAAATCTTTCTTCCATCTGTTGCCGGCAGGTCATTAAACGTAATCCCGGCATAGAAGTCCTTGCCATAATCTACATACAAGGGATAAGGATTGGGATCTACGGTAAAAGAATGGCCATTAAAATCACCGACAAAATACTGCATCGCTACAAACCCTTTTTGCGCATGCCCTGCAGAAACGGTTAAGACCCATTTTTTTCCGTTGTTTACTTTTACGCCATTACTCCCCTCAGTTTTACTTCCTACACTCTTATTTTCCGCAACGTTACTCTCCTCAACGGGGGCCTCAAAAAGATCGGGGCATTCCCATACATTATCCATATTGCCGATACCGCCGAATTCGCTGAGGTATTTCCAGTTCTTAAGATTTTTTGATTCGTAGAACCGGATCCTGTACTGATCGGGTTTGGAAACGGCCATGACCCATTTTTTCTCCGGATAATACCAGAACACCTTGGGATCCCTGAATTCGGTGGAATGAATATCCAGGACCGGATTACCCTTGTACCGTTCCCAGGTCTTCCCATCGTCCAGGCTAAAGGCTATGCTTTGATGCTGCGCCTGTTTGTCAATATGCGAAGTGAAAATGGCCACCAGTGGAGTTTGTCCTTTTTTACCGAAACCGGAGGTGTTAAAACTATCCACTACCACACTACCACTGAAAATCATCGTTACACTCCCATCCTTATTGGAAAATTCTTTGATGGCCAGGGGCTCCTGTTCCCAGTGAAAAAGATCAGTGCTGCTGGCATGGGCCCAGCTCATATGGCCCCATTTGTCTCCATACGGGTTATATTGGCAGAACAAATGATATCTTCCCTTATAATAAACAAGACCGTTCGGATCGTTGATCCAGTTGCTATCCGTGGTGAAATGGAAACCTGGACGGTAGGTTTGGGCATTTGTAATTTGGGCGTTTGCCGTTTGCGCGTTTGTCGTTTGGCCATTCGTTGTTTGGACATGGACGAACAATGCCCCTGTTAACAGGATGGAAGCCAGGATGAATAAGCGTGCGGTCATAATTTTACTTTACGGGCAGTTACCTTACGGTCAGGAAGTTTCTTAAAGGTATCTTTTTCATTGCCATAAACCACAAAACCACTCGTTTGTCCATTTTTGCCGCTTTCAAAAGTTACATGAATAAGATCGTGTTCGTTAAGGAAAAACTCGGTGGGTGAAGCTGCCTTTAAACCAAACCGTTGTTTGGGAGGCAGGGCTATTAATTT
The DNA here is from genome assembly GCF_054461575.1 of Flavitalea flava. Classification (NCBI taxonomy): domain Bacteria; kingdom Pseudomonadati; phylum Bacteroidota; class Chitinophagia; order Chitinophagales; family Chitinophagaceae; genus Flavitalea; species Flavitalea flava. The sequence goes on along the minus strand of NZ_JBTLQH010000003.1, from coordinate 211,890 downwards.
TCCGTCCTCCACCACCATTTTGAGGGTATCCTGTTTGGCATTTATGTAAGATCCTTCATAACCTTTCAACACGGCGGATGAAACCGGGACTTCCTGGTATTTAAATTTCTTCTGTGCCAGGAACCAGGTATACAAGGTGTCATTATTGTAGGTGGCTGTCCAGCTATCATGATTGGCCTCCGGATAAATTGTAAATTTTACGTCTTTGTTATAGGGCTTCAGCGCATCGATCATTCGTTGCGAAGAAGCTATAGGTACCGAATTATCCAGTGCGCCGTGAAAACACCATACCGGCATGTGTGCCAGTTTCCAAACCTTGTCGGTCTCCCCTCCTCCGCAGATCGGAGCGATGGCCGCAAATACCTGCGGATATTTTTCCGCGAGACTCCAGGTGCCAAACCCGCCCATACTAAGACCGGTCAGGTATACCCGCTCTTCATCCACCCTGTACTTTTTCTTAATGTCCCCGATCAAATCGATAAGCACTTCAGGCTGCCATCCTTTTTGCTGCAAGGTCTGGGGAGATACAATGATAAATGGGAATTGTTTGCCGCCTTCCACCAATTTGGGAGGTCCGTGTTTCTTTACTTTTTCGAGATCCTCGCCGCTTTCGCCGGAACCATGCAAAAAGACGATCAGGGGCCAGGACTTTGCCGTATCGGTTGTATAGCCTTCCGGCAGATAAAGCAGATAACGGGTCTCCTGTATGAATTTTTGGGCGGTTTGCTGCGCATTGGTATAAAAAAGGATCAGGAAAAAGGATAGGAACAAACTGATCTTTTTATACGGACTATTTTGAAGGTACTGGCGAAGGCTGTTTTTCATGGGCTGGCGAAGGTTAATTTTCATTTGACGTTTATTGTTAGAAAGGGATACTATTTAGTATTTAAATATAAGAATATTTTTCTTACTCTGACCGAAGGCTCTTTACCGGATTGACCAATGCGGCCCTGATGGCCTGAAAACTTACCGTAAACAAAGCTATCAGCAAGGCCAGCAGACCCGCCGCCCCAAACATCCACCAACTGAGCGGAACCCGGTAGGTAAAGGCCTGCAGCCATTTGTTCATCGCCCACCAGGAAATCGGCGTGGCAATGACCATCGCCACGGCCACCAATTTCAAAAAGTCGTTGGATAAAAGCCGGACAATGCCGGATGTCAGATCACTGCTTGCCTGTCTGAGAGGAATATGTACTTTCAAATATTTTATCCGCATTATTGGCCTCAAACCCCTCCCGGCGGTGACCGCGCCCGATAACATCCTCTTCCAGATCCTTAAATTGGGCCAGTATTTTTCTTTCTGCAAATTCCACATAAGATCCGGCGATCACCTCCTTTTCATCGCCTGCAAAGCTGGCTTCCACCATGCCTGCTACGGTAGAGCTTTGTGACAAGGCGCCATCTGCACTTGTCTTGATCTTTCCTCCCGCATTATTCAGGCGAAATCCTTTACGCTCCAGAAATTCATTAAAAAGGGCTACGGTATTGAAGCCTTCCTTCAAATTATGTACACTGATGGTAAAATGATTCAGATAATAGCGGTTATAAATAACCCAGGCCGCATATTCACTTTCTCCCGCCAGGGCCTTGTAATCCTGAAGGGTCGGGGTACGCCATAAAGCGCTATGCAGAAAGCGGTCCACGGCTTCTCCATTATCCAGGTCCAGCCGATCCACCGGATCCGATATGACTTCATCGGTATACTTATGTATGATCCGTTGGGCTGTTTCGGATAGTTGCCCTACCAATAACTCGCTGACAAAGATCCGGGGATAGTTGGACGCCGGAGGAGCATACCAATAGGCATCCAGCTTTTTTTCGGGAAAATAGTACCGGTCTTTTTTTTGGTATCCATAATGCAGGAATATCTTTTCCAGCGATTGGATACCCAAATGGGGAACCCCCATCGTCCGGAAGGCTATATGGTCGTTCTCTATTTCATCCTTGCTGCCGATAACCTGTTCTTCGATCATGGCGGCAATTATGGCCGATACATCGGGCACCCGGCTCTGGTACCGGTCCATTAATCCCCTCATGACCTTGTCTAACACTTTATGGTCTTTACTGATATTGTCTGCATTATTATTGTCCGCCATTTCTTCATTTATCTGATTAGCTGCCATAGCGTTCTGGTTTATTATGCTGTCTGGTTCGAAATTTTGTATAAAGTTAGGCTAAAACTCGCTCAACACTTCATCCAGGTTGGCTATAAATGTTTCTGCATTTTCTCTCGAAAATATGACCGGCGGCTTTATTTTCAGCACATTGTGCAATGGCCCGTCGGTACTGATGAGAAATCCCCTGTATTTCATTTTTTCCACCACGATATCGATTTCCGGAACTGCCGGCTCCAGGGTTTCCCGGTCCCGCACCATTTCCGCACCGATGAATAAGCCGGATCCCCTTACATCCCCGATGATCGGATATTTGGTCATCAACCCCTTCAAACCATCCATAAAGAAATTGCCCACCTCCAGCGCATGCCGCTGCAATTCCTCCTCCCGGATCACCTCCAACACGGCCATTCCGGTGATCATAGATACCGGATTTCCGCCAAATGTATTAAAATATTCCATCCCGTTGTTAAAGGCTTCCGCAATGGCAGGTGTGGTCACCACTGCTGCCAAAGGATGACCATTTCCAATGGGTTTGCCCAGGACTACCATATCCGGGACTGCGCCTTGTAATTCAAATCCCCAGAAACATTCCCCTACCCTTCCAAACCCCACCTGTACCTCATCGGCAATACAAATTCCCCCGGCAGCCCGGATATACCGGTAAACATCCTGGAGGTATCCCGGCGGCAAAGGGATTTGCCCTCCTACCCCTAAAAGAGTCTCACAAATAAAGGCGGCCGGACCCTTTCGGTCCTCTTTCAGTCCGTTTAGGATACGTTGGATGTCTGCCGCATATTTCGGCCCTGCCTCTTTATCGGCATACCTGTATTCTCCCCTGTATTGATCAGGATTTTTTGCCTTGTGGATATAAGGCATCTTACCAAAACCGCCCCTGCCGTCAAATTTATAGGGGCTCAATTCAATGGCCGTGGTAGATGTCCCATGGTAGGCATGGTCCAACACGATGACATCTTTTTGTTTGGTAAAATGACGGCTCATCCGGATGGCCAGGTCATTGGCCTCGCTCCCCGAGTTGGTAAAATAACAAACACTTAGTTCTTTCGGCAAGGTAGCTGTCAGCATTTTGGCATAGTCGACAATGCCATCGTGTAAATAACGGGTATTGGTATTCAAGGTGGCTATCTGGGTTTGCATAGCCTTTACTACGGTTGGATGACAATGGCCGACATGACTGACATTATTTACACAATCCAGATAGGTATTCCCCTTATCATCATACAAATATTGCAATGCCCCTTTGACGATCTTTATATTTTTTTTGTAACTGACGCTCAGATTTTTCCCGATACAGGTGTTACGCTCTTTCAACAAGCCGGCATATTCATCCTGTTCGTTTATAAGGGGTTGGTAACCACAGGCGAGATAAAATGCGTTCTGCGCCCTGACCGGGTTCGTCTTTATTAATTGGAAGAGTAAATTCCAGGCAGAGCGCTCCGTTATGAAATGATGCTCGTTTGCACTGCCCAGGGAGGCGTTATAGGCAGATTGGGTAACACTTATACATAGTCTGCCCGCGATAAGATAATAAAGCAGGGAAAGTTCCTGTTCCGTGAGCGGATATTTTTCGTGATACCCTTTTACCACCAACGCAGCGGCGGCAACAGGGTCTTTCTGTCCGAACAAGGCATAGGTACAGGCTACGGCAACATTATTGATCAGATCCGTATAGACCATATCTCCAAAATCGATCAGACCGCTTACCTGGCTACCTTTCACCAGTACGTTATAATCATTGGCATCGTTGTGAATATAGGCTTTCCGCAAGGAATACTGTTGCGGTGTCACTACGGTTTCGAATTGCTGGAAAAAATAGCCTGCTATCCTTCTGCGTTCATGATCTTTGATATGACGCAGATTTCTTCGTGCGTCCAGGGTGGTTGCGATATCCCATTCATAATGCCGGTGCATGGCCAGATGTTTGAAATCACGTAAGGCCAGATCCATCCCTCCCAGGAAACGACCCAGATCCAGCAGCAGTTCTTCCGGATGCTGGCTAGCCTCTACCCAAAATTCCCCTTCGAGATAACTTAACACACGCAGATAATAGTTAATGCCCCCTCTTTTAATGAGCGTTATTTCACTGCCATTCCGGTTGAGCTGATACTTTTGAAATTTATCCGCCAGACCGGGCCCGGATAAAAGCCCGATTATTTTTAGCTGGGCATCCAGGAAATCATAACCTTGGGCATCTGTAGCGATTTTTAAGATATATTTTTTTTCGTTGGTTCCCTGCATCAGGAAATTTTGTTCCTCATAACCGTTCAGGGTCTTTACCCTTACGGTAAGGCCGTAATGTTCGGCAACAAGGCCAATAATTTCCTGTTCGGAGAAGCTAGTAGTTTTTTGGGGGGCGTCTATATCTTGTTCCATAGCGCTTTTATGTCCGGTTGATTCCATTTTCTTCACAGATTTCCTTTTTGATGATGATACAAATTTTTCGTGTCTTTCGAATTCGTGTCTTTCTCCTTAGTTCCGCAGCAGCATTAAAATATGTGCAGCGGACCAACTGAAATTTACTGCGTTTAATCCCCTACCGGTCAGCGGATGATAGTTTTCCCGGATGGGGCCGTCGCCCAATAAACCTTTTGCATTCATGAATAACCGGTCTTTTAATGTTTCCGCCCATTTCCCGTAACCATATCGTTTCAATCCTTCTATCCCAAAATAAAATTGGTCCAGCCATACCGGTCCCCGCCAGTATCCATTGCCCGGATCGAATTTTGGATGATCGGCCGTGAACGTCGGCAAGGGAACTTTGGTATTGAATTTTTGTTTGTCCGCCATTATCTTTTTTACGGCCCTCGCCTGATATTTGTCCGCAATACCTGCCCATAGAGGGATCCAGCCTTCCGTTCCTTCTACCGCAATAAGTTCTTTTTTAGTAAACAGCCGGTCATAATAATAGCCGCTGACCGTATCAAAAAATTGTTCATTGATTTGCCGACTCAATTGTTTGCGTTGTTGTAACCAATTCTTTCCTTCTCCCCCCTTGTGTAAAACCGATGCCAGCTTTTGCAAATATAGTTTGTCGGCATCCAAATAGGCGTTCAGGTCAACACTCTCCTGGTTCAGCGACCAGGCCCCTTCCCGGTTCTTCAGCATGACTGCGCTGTCAAAGCGTACGGCATTATCCATGCCGCTCTCCCAGGCCGCCGCAATCCGCGTTCCATCCGTAGATCCGTATTCACAAAGCCCATTCCCGTCATGATCTCTGTCCCGATACCACCATTGGTGATAGTTTACCAGCTTCGGATACATTTCCCGCACAAAGGCCGTATCCCCTGCTTGTTCGAACACTTTCCAAACGGCCCATGCAGCGAGTGGCGGCTTTGTGTCTCTGGCATTGTTCTCTTTTTTATCGGTATAGATACAGTCCACTACCATGCCGCCCTTCTCCTGGTAATCGAACATCGATCGTATATTGTCCTTTGCAAGGGCAGGATGAAAATAACTTAAGGCCACCGCCTGTTTCCAGCTATCCCAACTCCATATTCCGTAAAAGCCCTGATAGGAGACAGAGGGGAATACGCCGTCATGCAGGATATCCTTTGCCGCAGAACGCCAATTCGTAAGGAGCGTACTGATCGATTTTACAGCCAGATCCCGGTAGCGTTTTTGCACCAGGCGGTTATTTATGGTATGAAAATAGTTACCGAGATAGGTGTTCCATCTTCTTTCGTTCTTTTTAAGCTCCCTATCGAAATGATATGATGGACAGGCGGCAGGGAGCTCTTCGGTTTGCAAATAAAATTCCTGCGTTTGAAATATCTCCTTTCGGGCATGGGGAGCTATGCTTATTTCTTTTAGTTCAGCCAGGTAGGTTTCCGGTAGGGCTTTTTGCGCGTTGGCGGACGGCTCCGAAGGCAGTATGGATAGGGTAAGGTTACGATCCGGTCCGCCGGTCCCTTTGCCCGTTTCAAAATGAATGCGCAGGTAGTGCCGATTGTTAGAAAAACGTATGCCCAATTGATTGGTGGTTGCTTCGCCCTTCGCCCCCGGCATTAAATTTTTGCCTGTCCATTGCAGTTGAAAAGTCCTTTTGACATCAGACCTATTGACGATCCTGGTCCGGAGCAATGAAGTCCTGTTGGAGACAAAGATCAATTGCAGCAATACGCTCAGGCCTGGCAGCGTATATTCCTGTTGTAGTAATCCCGGATAATAATGCAGTGCGGCCTTTGCTGCCGCCAGATCAACGACCTGGCCCTTCTCTTTTATCTCTAGTTTAAAGAAATCGTTTGCCAGCCATTGGCCCTCCATATCCATCAACAACGGTCCGATGAATGCACCATAATCCTCTTTCCTTTCCGGCAAGGCATATGCCTGCCAGGCTCCCAGGTCCGAAAAGACATTTTTCCCGGACTCATTGGGCTCCTTTATATAATTATGCAGATTCAGGACATCCGGATACTGATCCCTCCTGAATTGGGGTTTAGTTGGGGGTTGGGTTCCCGTATGGAATTGGGCTTGGTTTTGGGCTTGGACACCGACCCCGGGCTGCAGGATAAAAAGGAAAAAAAGGGAATAAAGAAATAGGGGTAATGGTCGCATTATTGGTTACGTTAATGGGTACGTTTTGCATTTGCGGGCAGATTATCCGCGCTATCCACCGGTCTAAGCGTAAAAGTATACCGATAATCGGTATACGGGAGGGTATATTCCGCATGGGTTTTAGCACCCCAGCTGTTATCTCCGCCCAGCCCCATTTGCCGGTAATCTATATTCCACCAGATCAGGTCTTCATTATCCATCGAGCCTCCATGATTATTGTGATCGGCATTACGATCGAAATCCAGTCTGGACATATTAAAATGTAGTACACCCGTACTGAAGGCCGGTTGTCCCAGGGCCATCAATCCAATGCCGTTCCTATTACACAAAGCCATCCATCTGACATCGGTACGATAACCGCTCTCCTGGGCCCTTGCATAGGGATGGAAAAGGGAATCCGCCGGCATGGAATAAACGTCTACGTCAGCCGCGTCCTGCCGGTCCCAATAATTATCAAATGGGCCCCTTCCCAGCCAGGTCACTTTATCGAAAGAAGGATCCAACAACATTTTCATTCCAAAACGCGGCAGTTCCGGAAATTCTTTTTTGCCTGTCTTCATCGAAACGTTCACCTGAATATCACCATTCCCGGAGATGATATATTGTGTGCAGTACCGCGCATCTACTGCCGGTAAATAATGTTCCGTTCTGATCTCCATTCGGCCTTCGGTAATAACATTAACGGTAAAAGAGTCCAAACGCGCTTCGTGTAAGGCATCCTGCCAGACCGCACACCGCATCTGCATACTGTTGCCGATATCGTTATCCGTCGCTGCCCGCCAGAAATGGGGCTGTAATGGGGCTTTTAAGATAGACATCCCTTTAAAGGCATAGGACTGCAGCCATCCGGACCGTTTATTGAAGAGTACGGCAAAGGAGGAATTGTACAACCGAAACAGGGAGCTGTCCTGTTGAATAATAGTTTCGCTTTTCAGGAGAGGCATTGCCGAAAAGGCCTGGGGTTTTGCCGGAGAATTAGCACCAGAATCAGCAACAGAATTTGACGCAGAATTTGACAGGAATTCTTTCCCCGTAAATTGCTGCCAGGCAATGGTATAGTTTTCGGGCAGAAGAGCCTCCTTCCGGCGCGTCCTGGCCCCGACCAGCAGGAAGTATTCGGTTGCCGGCTTTTGGGCGATGGGGGGAATGGTTATTTGTATTTCCTTTTCCTGATGGGGAGCAAGATCGAGTTCCGGAATTTCTCCACTGGCCACTACGAGGCCATCTGCCTTGATCGTCCAGCTAAAATTAAATTGACGGAGATTCGTAAAATCAAAACGGTTAGTGATCCGGATACGGTTTGGGGAAAGCCCCACTGCCTCGAACCCGATATGCTGATAAACTTTTTTCAGTTCAAAGGCCTGGGGATGCGGGCTCCTGTCCGCCGCAAACAGACCGTCGGCGCAAAAGCTGGTATCGCTGGTATTTCCCACTTTACCCATATCCCGTCCATAGGCCCATATCGATCTGCCATTTTTATCCGTTCGTTTGAAGGCCTGATCGCAGAAATCCCAGATAAACCCGCCCTGCAACTGCGGATATTTATAGATCAGATCCCAGTCGTCTTTCAGATTGCCCCCGCTGTTGCCCATCATATGCGCATACTCTACCTGAATAAATGGCCTGGGCCGCCACTCTTTCACATATTCCTGCATTACGGAAAGCGATTTGTACATCGGACAGATAATATCCGTATTCGCATTGTCCCGCGCTTCTTCGTACTGAACGGGTCGTGTACTATCCTTCGATTTCAGCCATTCATAGGTCGCTACAAAATTATCTCCGAACCTGCTCTCATTGCCTAAGGACCAGGTAATGATACTGCAATGGTTCTTGTCTCTTTCCCACATTCTCCGGGTCCTGTCCAGATAGGCGGCCTTCCAGTCGGGTTTGTCCGATAAAGTATTGATCGATGGCACCATACTCATCCCGTCACATTCCAGGTTCACCTCGTCGATCAGATAGATCCCGTATTTGTCGCAAAAGGAATACCAATCCTCTCCATTCGGATAATGACTGGTCCGCATGGCATTGATATTGTATTGTTTGAATAAACGGATATCGTTCAGCATGCTGGCAGAGCTAATCACTTTACCATCGATCATATCGTGTTCATGCCGGTTAACGCCTTTGATCTTTATCGCCACGCCATTTACCAATAATAGCCCATGTTTGATCTCAATTGTCCTGAATCCTACCCGTTGAACGATGCTTTCTATCAACCTTCCTTTTTTGTCGAGGTGGTTGATCACCAGGGTATATAAATTGGGTTGTTCGGCATTCCAGGTGCTGATATCCGGAATAACCGTATGGAAGTTGAATATGGTAATACCAGCGCTATCGGATCTTTTACCGGATAGTATGCCTGCCAATATGGTGCGTCGCTCATGGAAAACTATTTTGTCCTTCCGGGCGGCCTGCTGGGTGGTCTGGTTACTGCCCTGCAGATCGTCCAGTAATTTTATTTCGATAAATCCTCCGGATCGCGTTTGGTTAAGGTATACGGTCAGATCGAAAAGGCCATCCCTGTAATCATTGATAAGGCCTGCTTTTAAAAAATAATCAACCACATGCTCTTCCGGTTTGGCTTCCAGCCATACACTTCTTTCTATCCCGCTTAATTTCCACATATCCTGCCCCTCCAGGTAGGTTCCGTCGCTAAACCGGAAGACCTGCGCCGATACGGTATTTTCTCCTTTCCGCAGAAAGGTGGTGATATCGAATTCTGCCGGCGTCTTGCTGTCCTTGCTGAATCCCACTTTTTGGCCATTGATCCACAAATAGAAAAAAGAATTGACCGCTCCAAAATGGATGATTATTTTTTTACCGGACCAGGTTTGCGGTATGGTGAATTTTCGTTTGTAAGATCCTACGGGGTTATCGTCAGCAGGAACAAAAGGCGGGTTTGGAGGGATCGGATATTCCACATCGGTAAAAATAAATTTATCCCAGCCTTCCACCTGCCAGTTGGCAGGTACTTTTATATTTTTCCAGGTGCTGGTAATATAATCATCCTTGTAAAATTCCAATGGTCGTAAGGAAGGATTAGCGGCCAGATTGAATTTCCATTCTCCATCCAGGATTTGGCGGTTGGGGGAAGGCTTTTCCAGCAAAGCATCCTGCTCGTTAGGGAAGGCTACGAAATGGGCATGCGGGGGCAATGTATTTTGCGAGACCAACCGGGGATTTTCCCAATCGTTCGGCGAGGGAGAGGAATGTTTTTCCAGGGGGGAGGGCGGCGATGACTGAGCCTGGGAGAAAGCACCCTGTCTCGAAAGAATAAGAACAATCACGGCCTGTAATGCAGATTGCCAAAGTTTATTTACGATCCTGTTATTCTTCATACATTTTATTTCTCCTGCACTGGAATGAGGATGGGCTTAGAGGTAGTTAAAAGAGCCGGCCATTTTATTGCCGGCTCTTTTTATGGTTTATTGGTTTGGGCATTCAGGCTCCCTACCAGACCGATACCTGGTGGATATTTGGGTTTTTGCTGATCTCTGATAAAGGGACCGGATAAATATCGTGTTTGCCATTTATGAAGTTCCCGGCGAATTCCTGCTGATGAGCCACCAGGGTGCTTTTGATGGGCTCCGGTGCTACTTTGCTTCTGGCCCAGCGATAAAGGTCGGGCCAGCGGATACAATATTCCATCGACAGTTCACAAGGACGTTCATGATGGCGGATCTGTGTACGCAGCTGGCTTTGGGTCATCGATCCCAAAGGAGCGGCATGCGACCGGGCTCTTACCTGGTTCACCAGCAAGGTGGCATCTCCGGTTTGATTCAATTCGTTAAGGGTTTCCGCCTGCATGAGGTAAACATCGGCCATCCGCATCAGGTTGATATTGATACCGGTATAGCTACCGTTATCGGCAAGATCGGTTGGTAAAGTATATTTTTTGAAGAATACCGGATAATCCAGACCGGCCTTTACATCTGCATAGTTCACGATCATCCCTGGCACATCGACCATCGGGGCTACTGATTTCGGATCATCGAAGAACATAGTTCCATAAACCCGATCGCTATAAGAACCATCTGTCTGTTTGTCTGTTTTTAATTCGTCTACGAGCCAGGGAGAGGGATAAAAGAGTTCCCATCCATCAAGGGCGGATGAACTGACCTCCCAGGACATCGGTGTACGCATATCGTTCCCGTTCGATCGGTCAGCCGAGAACTGGATCTCGAAAAGGGATTCCTTGCTATTCTCCTGCAAACCATTGAAGTTGTCTTCGAAATGATCCAGCAAACCCAAGGCAGGGTTAGCGATCACCGGTGTGAATTCCGCCTGGGCCAGATCAAATTTTTCCTGGAACAGATAGACTTTCCCCAAATAAGCCTGAGCCGTATAACTGGAGACCCTGCCCAGTTCTTCGCCTTCCCGGGAAGGAGGCAGATCTGCCTTCGCTGCCTTCAGATCGTTTTCGATCTGGGCCCAGATATCCGCTGGTGCCGCCTCTTTTGGATAATAGTCCGCATTGGTTTTAGGCGTGGCCGTGACCAGGGGGATATTCTGAAAGTAATTGATCAGGGTAAGATAAAAATGAGCCCGGAGAAATTTCGCTTCTGCAATCAGGGATTTTCGGGCAGCATCGCTGATACCTGTTTGCGCATTTTGCGCATCTCCTGGCACGCCGGGGATATTTTCGATACATTGATTGGCCCGGTTGATACCGGCAAAACACATCGCCCACAGATTCGTCATGGTCGATTCATCCGTGGTGTAGGTATAACCATGTAAGGCTATCCCATAGTTCTGTGTTTTGTTGTTCATGATCTCATCGGATTTATAGGTCGCCGATATATAGGTCTGTTCAAACCAGGTCCATTTATCCCCTGTCGCCGAATGCAGGGCCGCATAGGTGGCGGTGATCCCCTGCTGAGCCTGATCGGCTGTTTTCCAGAAAGCGTTTTCGGGCAGCTGGTTCTTGTTCTGTTTGTCCAGGTAGTCCTTGGTACAGCCGCTGGCCAGGATGAACACCAGGAGAGCAAGACTGATCGTATATTTTTTCATAAATTTTTTATTGCTTGATGAAACGATTCCTGTGATGAAAAATTCCTGTATGAGAAGATTTCCGTGATGAGAAGGTTTCCAAAGAATTTGCTTTTTAAAATTCAAAGTTTACACCGGCAAACACGCTTCTGGATAAAGGATATAAACCCCTATCCACTCCCCGCGCAAAAGGAGAATAGTTGACGACACCCGGATCGAAACCAGCGTATTTGGTAATGGTAAAAATATTCCCACCACCAACGTAGACCCGAAGGGTATTGATATTTTTGAGTTTGAACCGGTAGCCCACCTGCATGCTTTTCAGACGCAAATAAGATCCATCCTCCAGGAACAGATCCGAAGGGAGGGCCATAGTCTGGTTGGGATCGTTCACGGTCACCCGGGGTATATTGGATCCCGGATTGGCAGGTGTCCAGGCATTCAGCAATTCGGTGGATTTATTAAAGCTGGTGTTCTGCCACATCAATCGTTTGGCGCCATTGTACATTTTATTTCCCTGGGTTCCCTGGATAAACAGGTTCAGGTCAAAATTCTTATAGGAGAAGTTCGCCGTAAAGCCATATTCAAATTTGGGTAAACCGCTTCCCATAAATACCCGGTCTGCATCATTCAGCTGACCATCCTTATTCGCATCTACAAATTTTACATCCCCCAATTGCGCATTGGGCTGGGTGGGCAGCGCTGCATCGAGGTCTTTCTGGGTCCTGATCACTCCTGCTGTCTTATAGAGAAAGAAACGACCGATTTCTCCGCCTACTGCTGTTAAGGTAGTAGGGAAATTGTTATAATCCAGGTATCCGTCCGTATAGGATTCATCGGCATAACCGAGCCGGATGATCTTATTGCGGCTTACAGAAAGATTGGCCGTAAAATCATATTTGAAAGCGCCCTTGTTCTGACGGTAGGTGAGCGAAAGATCCAATCCCCTGTTCTGCATTTCACCGCCATTACGCAAGGGATTCTCCAAAAGTCCGGAGCTGGGAGGTAAAGGCAGATGGACCAGCATATCCGTAGTCGTGGTCCTGAAATAATCCACCACCATGACCAGTCTTTCTTTAAAGATGGATACGTCCAGCCCGATATTGAAGGTCTTCGATTGCTCCCAGCGTATATCGGGTGAAGAAGCACTGGTAATAATGGCGCCGATGGCAACTTTCTGACGAAGACCTGGTCCGAAAGGATAGTTGACCGTCGAATTGCCGTTGTTCACAGTCGGGGGCTGATAAAGATAGTCCGGGATGCCCTGGTTACCCAGGATGCCATAACTGGCCCTAAGTTTCAGATCGCTGATAATGGAATGGGGTTTCTCAAAAAAGGACTCCTCGCTGATGCGCCAGGCACCGGAGGCGGAATAGAAGGTTCCGTATTTGTTGACGTCCGAGAAACGGGAAGAACCATCTCTGCGGATACTGGCAGCCAGTAAATATTTCCCGTTGTAGGAATAGTTGACCCTGCCGAATAAAGAACGCAGGGTGCTCTCCAATACTGTTCCGCTTGCGGTCTGGTTGCCGATCCCGCTGTAAAGGGATTGCAGTTCATTGGAGGGCAGATCGCTATTGCTGCCCGACAGGTTACGGTATTGATCCTGTTCCTGGGAATAACCGGCGATCGCATTTACGGAATGTACACCATTAAAAAGTTTGTTATAGGTGAAGACGGCATTCAACACATCGTGAAAGGTCCGGTCACGGGATTCGAATAATTGCGCAGTTGGGTTTTGCACCATCGCACCCATATAATAGGTAGGAACATGGGTATACCCATACCCGTTGATCATATTGAAACCATATTGCAGTTTAAAACTTAAAGGTTTCAGGATCTGGTATTCACCATACACATTACCCAGGAAATAAGCTGTCTGACTGGTTCCTTCTACCAGGGTCTGATAACCCACCGGGTTAACGGCATCGGTCATTTGAGATCCGATGCGGGAACCAAAACCGCCATCGTTGGAGCTGTCGTATAAAGGATGTTCGGGCACCCGGTTGATCACTTCATAAACCAGCGGATATCCCGCATTCTGATTGTTGGATCTGTCTTCGCTGGAGCCCTGCAGCATCCTGCGGTTGGCTTGCGAGAAGGTAAAGGATTCTCCGAATTTAAGATTGCCCTTGGTAAAATCTGAATTGACCTGGAGGTTGTATTTTTCAAAACCCGTATGGATGGCAATCCCGTTTTGTTTGTAATGTCCCATGGACACGTTCATCTTCATGTCCTTGGTACCGCCCGATACAGTTACGTCCAGTTTGTTCTCCGGAGCCGTGGTAAAAAAAGCAGACTGCCAGTCCGTATTCGGATAGGGCTGCGTTTTTCCGTTGGCATCGACATAGGTATCGCTGGTAATAAAATCAAGCGGTGTCGATCCGTCATTGGCAGCCACCTGTTTCATGATCGTATTATACTGAAGCCGGTTAGCCAGCGGCAAACGTTTGGCCAGGCTTTGCGATCCGATATAGCTGTTGACGCCAACCAATACTTTTCCTTCTTTCCCACGCCGGGTAGTCACCATGATGACCCCGTTGGATGCGCGTGATCCGTAAATGGTAGCCGCCGATGCATCTTTCAGAATGTCGATCGACTGAATATCATTGGGATTGATCGCCGCAATATCGCCAGGAACGCCGTCGATGATATATAAGGGATCGGAATTGCCGATCGTAGATAACCCTCTCACCAATACCACAGGAGCTGCTCCGGGATCACCGGAACCGGGTGCGCTGTTGACTCCGGCGGCCATCCCCTGCAATAATCCGGCTACATTCCCGCCGGTTATCCGCTCCATGTTTTTGGTATTGACCGAGGCAACGGCACCTATTACATCTTTTTTACGTTGTGTGCCATATCCAACGACAACCACCTGATCCAGTGCTTTTGAATTGGAGGAAAGGGTGATGGAAAAATTTCGCTGGTGGCCAACAGGTTCCTCGATGGCGTCAAAGCCTACCAGGGAAATTTCCAAAACGGCGTTTTCGGCAATATTAGTAAGGGAAAATCTCCCGTTGGCATCGGTGACGGTACCCGCCGAAGAGTTTTTTATCTGCACGGTAGCACCGGCCAGGGGCTCTCCCTTACCGGATAACACGGACCCGTTGATATCGATCACGGTTTTGTTTTCTTCCATCTGCGCATGTCTTTCCTTTGGTTTGACCAGGACGATGTCTTTGTCGATCACAAAGACCAGATCGGCCTGTTGACCGCAGAGATTAAGCAGATCCTGTATATTCCGTTCCTTCGTTTCGATGTTGATCTTTTTGTCCTTACTCAGATCATCCTTATTGTAGGTGAATTTGAGATTGGTCTTTTTCGAGATCTGATTGATGACCGAAAGAACGTCGGCATCTTTGAATCCCAGTTTGATCTTTGAATGGGGAGTGGTTTCCTGCGCCAGCAGGCCCGCTAAGGGACAAATCAGTACCAGCAGCAGGATAACCCATTGAAAGAACCAGCCATTCGGACTTTTTGTTTGCTTTTGCATAAGCAGTTTTGGTTTAGACAGTTTTTTTTATGACAGTTTGGAATAGAAGAACCGGGGTCCGCCTTACAGCGAAAAGTAGTTGCCCGTGGGGATAAGGAAAATGGTTATAAAACTTATAAGGAGGTAATCGTAATCTCTTTGTTATCCAGGGTATAGTTTAGTTTGTTTACATAGGTAATGGCCGACAAAACTTTATCAATGTCTTTATTGACAAATTCCCCGTTAAAGTGAACAGGATGGTGCCCCTTTATCTTTAGATTTACTTTTAAGCCATACCAGTATTCCAACTCAGTTGCAATTTGTTGCAGAGAGGCATCTTTGAAGATAAGCCGGTCTTCTTTCCACCCCCATTCCCGGTTAATATCGAATTTCTGCCTTAGCCATTCCACCGAAGGTCCATCCAGGTTCAGATTGACTTCTTCTCCCGGCAATAAAACCGGAGACGATGCCTGTGGTATATTCCCATTTCCCACCTTAACGGAACCCTCTACCAGCGCTACCCGCATAGACTGATCGAAATTATAGGACCGGACTTTAAAGGAGGTTCCCAGGGCTTCTATGGAGACCTTTCCGCAATGGACTGTAAAAGGATTGTTTTTGTTTTTTGCCACTTCGAAAAAAGCCTCTCCCGATAGTTGCAGATTTCTGCCGCCGGCATTATAATCCGAAGGGATTTTTATTACGCTGTTCGAATTGAGGATCAGGCTGCTTCCGTCAGCCAGTTCCATCGTTTTGCGCTCGCCGCTATGGGTGGAATACACCATATAAGCCAGCGCTCCGGAATCTCTTGTACCGGGAAGATTAACAAGAATCGATTTTATTCCGTAACCTGCCAGCAATAACAAAACAGCAGCTGCCATTCTTGCCATCCATTTGCGGGGGCGTCGGTGCCCCTTATCCTCCTGGTTTTCTAAGCCATCCTGATCTTCTAAGCCGTCCTGGTCTTCCAAGCCGTCCTGCATATTGAAGATCAAGGCCGTACTTTCGGGTTTCCGGTTCTCTCCTTTTATGCTGGCCCGGATCGCGAGGCGGAGTTTCTGAAATTCAATTTGTTTCTCATCCGGACTCAGGCGTAATCCAAGCGAGAAAAGCAGATCACGGGCCTGCCTGACCAAAGGTTCCTTATCCGGGTTTTTCCTGGTCCAATCCTCCCAAAAGGAAATATCCTGCTCATTAGTGCCTAAACAATAACGAAGGAAGTTATCGTCCAGTAAAAAGTCTTCAGCAGTATACTCCCTAAACTCCATAAGCATGGCTTTATATTAGTTAAGAGGCACCCGGTAAGATTGTTTTACCAGGGATTCTCTGTTTTTTTTTAAAATTATTTTACAAAAACTGGGAAATGGCTACCAGGAGAACCGGCAGGGCTGCATCGCGGAAATCATCTTTAAGTTTGGTCAGGGCTACATGGATCGTATTGTATACGGTGCGGACGGTTGTATTGGTCTTTAGGGATATCTCCTCATAGCTAAGGTCTTCATAAAAACGCATCTGGATAAATTCCTTTTGCCGGGAGGTAAGACCATCCAGCGCCTTTTTTATTTTTTCCCTGCGTATGGCGTTGCTTTCCAAAGCAACAAGTACTTCCTCATAGGACCGCACTTCCATCTCCTGGTAAAGGGGTATGGCTTTTCCGATCCAGTCATCTGATCTCCTGGCATTTACATTCCGGAATACTTTACGTTTGTACCAGATGAATACATATCCTTTTACATTCTCCAGATCCGGCAACCTGTCTCTTTTTTGCCATAATTCGACAAACAGGGTATTGATGGAGTCTTTTACCAATTCTTTATCCGCACAGACATGGATCCCATAGCGGTAGAGCTCATCATAGAGGATATGATAGAGTTTATATAAGGCAGGCTCACTGTTAGTTCTCACCTCCGCCCAAAGCAATAAGCAGTCATCATTTGTTGCGGGCATATCTTTTTTTGCTACGAATCTGTTATCCCAGATCCGGAAACTCAATAAAGATAATAAACCAGGGCCATTTGTATTTTTTTGTTTGGAAAGGTGGGATGGGTTTAATCGTTTAATAAGGCGCTGTACTAACGATCTTTTTCAGCAGATCTTTTTTCAGAATGATATGGGTCCCCACCTGTTTGTAATACAGACCCCGGTCTTTCAGGATAAGCAAAAGGAGACTGGTCAGCGATTTATTTTTTGCGTTCAGGCTAATATCTTTTTCTTTTTCAACATCTTCCGCTTTGGCTACAAAGGTAAAAGGGGTAAGTGCCTCGATGATCTCTATGACGTCTTTCAAGGTGGCATGATCCAGTTCCAGGGAGATCTTCACATCTGTCATTCTCTGTGCCCTCGCATCCCATGGAAATATAGCAAAGACAGTTATCAGCAGCAATAGGATCATTATATACTCCGTTGTTTTGCCACTATAGGTTAGATCCATCATACTTATAAGTACCTATAAAGCAGGTAAATCCCTAAACGCCGGTTATTTCGTATCAGGTTCCTGCGGGTGGGGGGAGGCTGCTTTTTGAAGAGATTGCAGAGCCGACTGTTGAGCGGTGAGCTGAGCAGAAAGATGTCGGGCTTTTTCGGCATTTTTCTCAGCCATCCGGAACAGGTGCCGGGTAAATTGTTCGCTGTGATCTTTATTTACTACACGCTGACCTGGCTTCCACAGATCTTCCAATATTTGCAGGCCATAGGTAGTATCCGGATATATTGCCTGTAAGGCCAACAGTTCCTTCCATTCTTCTTCGTTGGCCTCACCGGCCAGTTTATTCGCCATTAATTTCCACAGGCGATCCAGATCCTTGATTTTTTCCCTTTCATTCATATAACTAATCGTTCTGCTTACTTTCGTTATCCTTAGGTGCCCATACAGGGAGACCAACCTAATGCCAAAATTTCAACATGATGACAGTCAACACTTTAAATAGCTAATTGTGTTGCTGACTGACCGGTTTCGATACGCTGACCGTTCGTTTCTGCCTGGAATGCCAATTATCTGGTTGCCTTTTCCTTTATCTAATACCCGTCTTTTGGCAAAAGGTTACCGCAAACTGGATCACCGGAGGCCGGGGACCAGAAGTAATCCCGCCATAAAGACAAGGGCCGGGAAATTATGTTGCATTGGGTATAATAATGAAGGTTTGACTTGACCCGGCTAATAACCGCTACCATACTTATCATGCCATACAAATAGATTTCCGGGAAAAGTTGACCATTAAATATGTAGTTTTGCCATAACAATGAAGAAGTTTCTCGCCATCTTACTTATTATGGTTTATGGGACCGCCTCCAGCGGCGCCACCATCCATCTGCATTATTGCATGGGTAAGTTTGCCTGTTTCGGCCTGAGCGCCGAGAAAAAAGAGACTTGTTATCAATGCGGCATGAATAAAGGAAATAATGACTGCTGCAAGGATGTCAAAAAAACCTTCAAAACGTTAAAGGACTATAACTCACCCGGTTTTTCCTTTAATTTGGCCAAACAGGCATCGCCTGTTCTCCAGACTGACTGGGCCTTCATCCGGCAGGATCTTTATTCCTCCAATGATCGTCTGACCATTTTCGCAAATGGTCCTCCCGAATCTATACCTATCCCCCTTTACACCCGTTTTTGTAATTTCAGGATCTGATTTCTCCCACCTTTCTTTTTGTCACCGGCCATCCTGCAAAAGCCAGTGCGATTCCGTTTATTCAGTTCCGTGCGCCATCCGCGCTATCCGCGCATGACCCGCGCATCATTTAACATTCACTAATTACTATTTTCAAATGAAAAATATTTTTATAGCCCTCCTTGCTATTATAGGTATAACCATTTTCCATCCTGTCGTCCGGGCCCAAAGCAATACAGAAAATACAGGCATTTCCAGGGTTTCGCTGACAGCCAGCGGTCTTACCTGCAGTATGTGCAGCAAGGCTATTTTTAAATCCCTGTCGAAAATTCAGGCCGTTGATAAAGTCGATGCGGATGTACAAAACTCCATCTTTCTGATTACCTTCAAAAAAGACAACCGGATCGTTCTGGAAGAACTCAGGAAAGCCGTCCAGGATGCAGGTTTTTCGGTAGCCAGCTTTCGGGTAGATGTTCTTTTTAAAGACGAAGAGATAGCTACCGGCATCGATCTTATGGTGAGCGGCAACCGCTTCTCCTTTCCCAATATCCAGAAACAAAAGGTAAGCGGTCTGAAAACCCTCCAAATCATAGACAAAGGATATTTAAGCGATAAAGACAGGGCTAAGTACAATTCCCAGGTAACCGG
This sequence comes from Flavitalea flava, assembly GCF_054461575.1. Classification (NCBI taxonomy): domain Bacteria; kingdom Pseudomonadati; phylum Bacteroidota; class Chitinophagia; order Chitinophagales; family Chitinophagaceae; genus Flavitalea; species Flavitalea flava. The sequence continues at coordinate 192,475 of NZ_JBTLQH010000003.1, read as the reverse complement.
AAATACGTTCCACGCCGCTGAAGTTATTTATCATGTCGTACTGACTCAATCCTAAGTTGTATGGTCAATTCCTATTTTACCCAAAGGCATATTATCAGGCATAATTTTCTGCTGCGGTGTTTATCCATTTTTTCGATAGTCCTAGTCGTTTGCCTTTTTTCCAGACAAGCCAGCGGACAGGAGTTGTTCGTATATACCGAACCGGCCAGTAATATGCCTGCCAAATCTATCGGGATAAGAGCCAGTAACTGGTTCATGAATGGGCCCGGAGATCCTTCGCTAAATTATCGTTTTATCCCTGAGGTCATGTGGGGAGCTAATAAAAACCTGATGTTACACACCGAAGGTTTTTTCAGCAATACCAACCAGTCCGGCAAAACCGGCCAGTCCTTCCACGGCGAAGGACTGGGGTTGTATGGCAAATACCGGTTCTATACATCGGATCAGGTGTACCGTCATTTCCGGCTGGCCGGTTTTGGAAGAATTTCCACCAATAACAGCCGGATCCAACAGGAACAGATCGATATCAATGGTTATAATGCCGGCTACCAGTTCGGGATGATCGCTACCCAGCTTCTGCATAAGCAGGCGATTTCTTCTTCCATAAGTTTTGTACAGGCACTGGACAATGGAAATAAGCACCCTTTTCCCTCCGGCTCCCCGGATAAGGCCATTCAGGCCAGCCTGTCTACCGGAAGATTGCTGCTGCCCAGGAATTATACCGGTTATAACCAGACCAATTTTAATGTCATGCTGGAATTACTGGGAGAGCATCTGGTGAGTAGTAATAAGGCTTACCTGGATATCGCCCCGGCTATCCAGTTTATTTTTAACAGCCAGACCCGCCTCGATTTCGGGTACCGGAGGGAATTGTACAGTAATATGACCCGGATGTCGCAGAACGGGTTTATGATCCGGATCGAACATTTGTTGTTTAATGTGTTGTAGCATTAACATTTTATTTGGTTTTTTTTGTCGGGCAGCTTGTTACATTTTGAATCCTATGGCGACTTATTGCCGTATAGGTGTAATGAGCCTGTTTGGCCAATGATAATATTGGCGCAGGGGTTGCCCACAAAAAAAATTAAACGATGACGATTTCCCAGGTCCTGTTCTTAGTATTTATTCAGCTGCTGATCCTTCTTTTGCCCGCCCCCGGCCTTTACGGAATGTTTTGTAAGGCCGGGGTTCCGGGTTGGAAGGCTTTTGTTCCCTTTTATAATACCTGTATCATGCAGGGCCTGGCGGAGCGCCCGAAACATTGGGTCTTCTGGCAGCTGATCCCGGTCGCCGGGTGGTTCTTTTCCATGGGTATTTTTGTGGAGTTCGTAAAGACCTTCGGGAAATTCCGGTTTTATGAACATGCTCTGGCGGCCCTGTTGCCCCTGGTTTATTTTCCTTTTCTCGGTTTTAATAAAACCGACAGTTTTGTTGGCCCTGAACCGGCTAAAAAGGTAAAAAAGTCCGTCGTTCGGGAATGGGCAGACGCCGCCATTTTTGCCATCGTAGCCGCTACCCTGATCCGGATCTTTGTTTTTGAGGCATACGAGATCCCCACCGGCTCTATGGAAAAAACGCTGTTGGTCGGCGATTATCTTTTCGTCAGCAAACTGGCTTATGGCCCCCGTATTCCCAATACGCCACTGGCCGTCCCTTTCGTCCACAATGCCCTGCCCATCACCAATAGTAAATCCTACCTGGAATGGATCAAACTCCCTTATTCCCGCTGGTTCCCAGGCCAGGTCAAAAGGGGAGATGTAGTAGTATTTAATTTACCGATCGGAGATACGCTGATCAATTTACCGGATTATCTGTCTAAAAACCCCTATTATGATGTGATCCGGATGCTTGGAAATGGGAACCCGGACGCAGGACGCGAAGTGGTCTTTAACGATCCGGAAAATTATCCTTTGTTGATCACTCATCCGGTGGATAAACGGGAAAATTATATCAAACGCTGTGTGGCGATTGCCGGCGATACCTTGCAGATCAAAGAGCAATACCTTTATATCAACGGGGTGCGTAATAATTTCCCTTCCGAGTCAGAAACTTATTACCTGGTCCGCACAGCCGGACAGCCCCTGGATGAGAACGTAATGAAGGAAGAGTATAACCTGGATATTAATAACCTGGAGGAATTGCAACCCACGGATTCGGCGAACCAATACCATATGCTGCTTACCTGGCAGGCAAGGGAAAAGATGCTGGCCAATGGGTTGGCCAAAGCGATTACACCTATTTACGCGGGTACCAGGGAGGTATTTCCCTATGACAGCCTTCATAATTGGAACCCCGATAATTTTGGCCCCCTCTGGATCCCCAAAAAAGGAGGGGTATTACCTCTTACGGCTGAAAACTACGCGCTTTATGAAAGAGCCATCCGGGTCTATGAAGGAAATAAACTGGAGCGAAAAAACGGAAAGTTTTTTATCAATGAGCAGGAAGCTGTCAGCTATACCTTTAAAATGAATTATTTCTGGATGATGGGAGATAACCGTCACGGATCTCAGGATTCCCGGTTCTGGGGTTTTGTACCTGAAGACCATATCGTGGGTAAACCCTGGAGGATCTGGATGAGCTGGGAAAAAGGGGTTCGCTGGAACCGGTTACTGAAAAAGGTGAATTGAACGTATAATTACTTACATTTATAAGAGAAGTTATTGGCCACAGGCCTAATGATTTCCCGGTGAAATTATACTTGTTTATGCACCTTGTCCTTAAACCTTTATTCCTGATTGGCTTTCTGATCCTGTCAGCCCTTACCAACTGCTGGTTATTTTTCCGGTATAGAAAAATCAGGATTTCTTCTTCCAGGATTCAGGAACCGGCTCAACATATATCGGATCTTGAAAAAGTGGAAATCTATGAAAAGGCTATACATGATTTTTCCAATGAATTACATGATAATTTTGGTCAGATCTTAAGTCTTATTAAAATCAATCTTTCCATTTTAAACAGGGATGATCCGGAACGTTTCGATTATTCCGTTTCCCAGATCAGATCTCTGGTAGATAAGGTCCAATCCGGCATGCGGGAGATGATCCGAAGTTTAGGCGCCCATAATCTGAATGAGTATCCCTTTACGATCGCCATTGAAAAAGAGATGGACCGCCTTACCAAAACAGGCCTTTTTACAACAGACCTGAAATTAACCGGCAAGGAAATAAATCTCAAGCCCGAGGTGGAATTGATCCTGTACCGAATGGTCCAGGAGATTCTGAATAATATTTTGAAACATGCCGCAGCCACTACGATCCTGGTAAGACTGGATTATTCGGACACATCACTGGCCGTTGAAATCTCAGACAATGGAAAAGGGTTTTCTATGGACCCGGCCACCATTAACAGGCCCGATTATACCGGGATGGGATTAAAAACCTTGCGGGAAAGGGCCCGGATCGTTCGTGCCGCTATTCATTTTAAAAGTACACCAGGAGAAGGTACGACGGTAAATATTGTCGTACCTATCGTAGTTCCGGCGGATCGGGTGCTGCAGCAATAAATCAGCCTTCCCGGGATAAGGAAATATAGACGAGATCGCCTTCCCTATAACCGCCACCGACCGATTTTACGATGAGCTTTTCATCTCCGATCAGAATCTCCATTTCGGTATAACTGCCATTAAAGGTTAATTTTTGAACCTGTCCCTGGACGCCATCTTTTCCTTCGATGATATCCTGCCCACGCAAGATCCTTTGTTCACCTGCATTAAGGCGAAAACGTTCGGGTCGTAAGAATACGCCACCATCCTGAAACAGCATATTTTCATTAAAACGGCTATGATCGTCTTTTCCGTTGGGCCCTTTTGGCATTAAAGCCCAGGCCAAATCGGTACTGACCTTATTATAACTTCCGAATAATCCTGCCGTATACTCATCCGCGGGCCGGTGATAGATCTCCTCCGGTGTCCCCCGTTGTATGATCTGCCCTTCTTTCAGGACAAGGATCTTATCGGCCCAGGACAACAGATCGAGGGGATCGTGCGAAGTAAGCATACATGTGATACCTAATTGCTGCCCAAGATCGTCGATGACCCCTTTCAGCAGTTTTTTGCTGATCATGTCCAGGTTGGAATAGGGCTCATCCAGCAATAATAATCTGGGCGCCCCTACTAATAACCTGGCCAGCGCGATCCGCTGTCTTTCTCCTCCCGATAATTGCGTTGTTTTGCGTTTGAGCAAATGGTCTACTCGGCAAACCTGGAATATGCGATTTGCTCCTTTTTCTGTAAACTTATTGTAATAGGCAAGGACTTCCTCAACCCGGTAGTTATTGTGTAATTCGAAATGTTGGGAAAGATAGGCAATGCCGGGATGTCCTGGTAACAATACCTCATCAGGCCCTTTCACACGTTTCGTTTCAAACAAAACTTCCCCTTTTTCCGCCTTACACAGCCCCCCAATGGTTTTCATCAATGTAGTCTTCCCTTCGCCGGTCCCTCCCGCTATGGCTACCCGTTGAAATTTTTGCTGGACGAAGCCGATGTCCTTCAGGATATAATTGCCGGGCTCCTCATTAAGACTATTCACCCCGCTAAGACTTTCCTGTTTAGTATAGATGCCCGAAACTTGTAAAAAAACCATACGTGCAAATATAGCTACTCCTGTTTATTGTACGAGTTTTGGCCGATTATTGGTTTTATTGATTTCCTGACACGGTGTAAAATACGGTGTCAATAAAAAAGAAATTACCTTTGTTTACAATGACATTTTCATCATGTATATCTTCTAAGATCAAACCAAGATCTTTATTAAAATAATCATTTCTCCGCGTGTTCTCAAACCCATTATTTGACAATAGCCTTCTTACTTCTGATAAATCGACCGGAGCATCAGATGTAACAAATGGTTGTTTTAAAACTGCCTGGAAGGAATTGTTTTGTTCGGTCAACCCCAAGAAAGTATATGTAGAATTTTTAAAAAGAAGATTATGTATTACAAGACTATTAAAAAATTCAAGCCAGGTGGCATAATAAATGGCTTCATTCAGTTTGATTACGCTTCGACTATCAACATCGAGATAAATTCGGGCTTCACCACCTCTTGCTAAATACCGGCTTTCATCCGGCAAATCATAAAACCACAAATTATTCTTATCGCTGTAATGCTTTAAGAATTCTTGCTGTTCTTTTTTGACGATTGATTGACTTTCGAAGTCTCTTTTAACCGTTGTACTTGTGCTAAAGCTTGCGCATAAGTAATTTCTGGTTGCTGTGCAAGTATCTTCAGCCCCCTCAATGATAATTCCTCGAACGATATTTTCAAGTCTTTTTCGGGTATCATTACTGAACATTTGCTACAAAAATAACAAAAATCTTTCAAATGGAATTGACGGCTAATTCACCGGGAACACCCCTACCCTATAAGTTCCTTTCTGGACCAGATTAACGCCCCTGGCAGCCAGGATATCGCCCATTCCAACCGGTAATTCCGCATCGTTGATATAGACAAAATGATCGATTCCCTGCGCCTTAAGCATAGGTAGCAATTTTTTAAAGGCGGTCGTATCCGATGCCAGGAAGATGTTTTTTTCGCGGTATAAGGCGGACAGCTCCATGGTGATAAATTCCGAGTTGATGACCACGGTCGAACCAGGGTCATTTTTTGCATAGTCGTAGGCCGGAAGGATCCTGTAGATATTGTCATAACGCAGCTGTTTGGCTCCGATAAAGGTATTCAGCACAAAATTGAAACCGATCGCTGCCACGGCAAATACCAGCAGCGGCATTTTGAGTTTTGTCAGCCTTGTTGCCCATTGTTCCTCTGTGTAAGCCAGCACCAATAAAATCAAGGGCAACAGGGGTAAATAAAAACGCGGTCCCCATTGTTTGCCTCCGTCATTGGGAAATATAAACGGTCCAGTAAGACAAAACGCAATGACCACGAGCATCAGGGCGATGGACTTCCGGTAAAGCGGCCATTTATAAAAGATCCAGGCAAAAAGGATCGGTATGAACAACAGGACCAGTGAAAAATGTTTGATCAGATAAGAATTGATATGATAGATATTACTCGCCACCACCCGTAATTTGCTCCAATATTCCGTATCCGTCAGGACCTGTGATCCGTGGATCCCAAAAAAGACGCCATACTGGATCTTATTAAATACCAGGAAACTGGCCGTACCAACCGCGACCCCAAACCCAAATACCCAATGTGCCAGCGTTATCTTCCGGAAATTGATCAGTAACAGGGCTCCCATATAAAGCAGGTTCACCAAAAGCGATTCGGGCCGGAACCAGATCGCCAGACCACTGAAGCAACCCAGGACAAATACCTTCCATAGTTGTGCGGGCGGGCACATGATAAAATAAAGACCGCTGAACAGCAACAAGGTTCCCAGCGAATGCTCCCAATAGACGGCACCGTATAGGGTAAGATGTGAACAGAAGGCCAGTATGAAAAATAGAATGGCCGTTTTCTGTGTCGAAAAACCAAGTTTTAAAAGCATATTGATGAACCATACCCATAAGACCAGTATGCTGATAAATGGAATGATATAGAGACCCAGGTAACCGAATTTCACGTACAGAAAGGAACTCATGATCTGGAAGGGAGGGGCGAATACAAACAGGTATCCCTCCGGACCGGTAAATACAAAGGGCTTGCGAATGGGAAAATAGCCCTGTTTCCAGATTTCCTCGACCCAGGCTGGCTGGGTATGAGATATATACCGGAATCCTTCCCCCGCGCTAAGCTGTTTGATGACCATGAATTTCAGGCCCGCATCCCCGGAATAAAAGATATTCGGTTGCGTGGTGGAAACCAGGTAAAGCATGTAGGCAAAAGCCGCGAAAAAAAGGAAATAAAGTATGTTTTTCGATTGGGTTTGATTCCGGATTGGGTCCTGGAGTCGACTCTGGGGTTGAAGCGCCATGTTTTAAATATAACAATTTTACTTAACCGGGCCAGGCCCGGTTGTACCTAAGGCCACTTGGCAATAGGTACAGAAATTATAACGTTCCGGAAAAGAATTATTTTCCCGGAATTCTTTTCCGGAATTCTTATAGGCCAAATTTGCATCTTTTTTCCCGGACTTTTTACTTTACCCGGTTAAAAGAAGGACATTTATTACCGCCACTGAAAGGAATGATGGGAAATTGTCCTTTTACCATCCTCTGAATGTCCCTTTTCCACCCCTGTGCTAACCTGATTTACCGTTAATTATATCGTCTTCTTTAAACGGACAGGATCAAAAATTATTACCCAATAAAATTTTTATGGAATTACAGAATAAACATGCGGTGATAGCCTTATATTTTTGATTTTAAGCGGCTCAGGGCTTCCTGTGATATATTCAGATAATTCGCCACCAGTTTGTTGGGCAACCGAAGAACGATATGCGGACTTTCTTCCAGCAGCTGTCTGTACCGCTCGGTCGCATCAAGGGTAATAAAGCTTTGCAGACGATTCGTATTGGTCACATAAGCGCCTTCCAGGTAGCCGCGATAGAATTTTTCCCATGCGGGTACCTGATCCAGCAAGTAATAAAAATCATTACGGGAAATGGCCAATAATTCCGTTGCTTCAACCGCCTGGGTGTATTCCAGTAAGGGTCCTCCGCTGATAAAGGAAACTAAAGAAGTGGAAAACGAATTTTCAAAAGCAAATCTGCGGGTAACTTCAGCGCCTTCGGGTTTGATGAAATATACCCGCAGACATCCTTTATTTACAAAATACATACGCCTGGAAAGGTGACCGGCTATCGAAATGACTTCATTCTTTTTTAAAGCTATCGGTTTAAAATAGGAAAGAATGGTTTGCAATTGTCCGTCGTTGACCCTTATATGATCCAGGATATATGTTGTTAACTGCTCGTACATGTTTGTTAGCTTATCGACCTTGCCCGGAATTGACCTTGTCCGGAAAGCGATTTTTTGTGTTTACGGATAGCAAGATAAATAAATAATGCCGCTATAGCCGATAACCCTGCAGCTATAAGGAATACCAGATCAAGCCCACGGGTTATTGCTGCCGGGCCGGCACTGGTCGTATCGGTTCCGGCCGCCCCGGTAACCAGTATAGCGAAAATAGTGCCCATCACAGCCGCCCCCGTTATTTGGCCCGTGCTTCTGGACAACGAGAGCAGACCGCTCAGGAGTCCACGCTGGTCAGGTGCAGCCAGTTCCATAACGGTAGCATTGTTGGGCGTTTGGAAAAAGGTCAGGCCGAGTTGCAGTATCCCTATTCGCCAAATAAAACCCAGGATACCCTGCCCGGGATTTACGGTACTCATCGCCAGGCAACCAGCCGCCATGATCAGTACGCCGGCTAACATGATCCTGCGCGCGCCGAAACGGTCAGCGATCCTGCCCGCCTGTACACTTAACAAGGCCGTGAACAGCGGACCGAAAGACATGATCAGTCCTACGGTCAACGGCTTAAAATCACAGGCCCTGCCAAGATAAAATGGAAAAAGCAGGAAAGTCGAAGTCATGACGACATAGACCAAAACAGAAGCCAGCAGGCTGGAGGACAATACCCCATTTCTAAACATACTTATTTTCAGAAAAGGATGCGGAGTCCTGCTCTCATAAAAGACAAAAAGGATCAGCCCCAACACCGCCCCAATCAATAAGGATACCACCAGGGGATGACCTATGCCTTTTTCCTCCATATAGGTCATGCCTAATGCATAACTGCCTAAGGCCAACGCCAGCAACAGCATGCCCATATAATCCACCCGGGCAGGATCTGGCGGCCTGTTTGCCTGCGTATGTTTGTTGATCAGCAACCAGGCCATTATTCCTATCGGTATATTGACCAGGAACATGGATGGCCAGCCGAAGACGGAAAGGAGCAGACCACCGACTGTTGGCCCGGAGGCAATCCCTAAGGGAACCATGGTGGTCAATATGCCCATTGTTTTACCCATCCTTTCTTTTGGTACCATATCGCCGGCAATAGCAAAACTTAAGGATATACAAAATGCCGCCCCTACGCCCTGCAACGCCCGGAGCGTAATCAGTGTTCCGGCATTTGCAGCCAGACCACATCCCAATGAAGCCAGGGTAAAGACGGCAATGCCGCATAAATAGAGTTTTTTTTTGCCAAAAAGATCTCCCAGACGGCCTGCGCCGGCAATGAGCGCGGTGAGGGCCAGCATATAACTTAATACGATCCACTGCGCGGTAACAAAGCCGGAATGAAAGGATTTTATCATCGCTGGCAAACCTACTACCACGATACTGGCATCCAGGTTAACCATAAAAAGGATCAGGGATATGCCGAAGAGAGCGAAATTCAGAGAAGAAGTGCCCGTTCGTTCAGCAGAGGTAGTAATTTGTAGTTGCATATTTTTATATTAAGACTACAAAGTTCATCCTTGCAAAACCGGGAAACATTGACCTGCATCAAATAATGAAATGACCCGTCATAAAAAAACTATACACTAAAAAAAAGGCATAGCTATATCAGGACCAGTCAAAAAAAATCATTTATGAACATCAGGTGTTCTGAAAACGAACATCCGTTTGGCCAAAGGCTCTCCAATAAATTGATAATCAAGCCACAAAAACATGGCATAGTACTAGCTGAATTATCTGAGCCTCCGGAGCAGATGGAAGAAACAGGCGGGCTTTGCGCTTATTCAGGATAAACCAAAACTCATGTTCAAAAACAATCTACGTATCGCATACAGGAATTTGTTGAAGTATAAAGGATTCTCCGTAATCAATATCACCGGGCTTGCTTTAGGCATGACCTGTAGCCTCCTTATTTTGCTCTGGGTCCTGGATGAACGCAGTGTGGATAATTTCCATGCCCATGGAGACCGTCTTTACCTGGTGGTGCAGAAAGTCTTTACAGACAATAAGGTTAACGCCGGATACTTTTCTCCCGGCCCTCTGGCTCCGGAATTAAAACGGATGATCCCGGAAATAGAATATGCCTCCGGCATCGCCGAAGCGGGTGATAAAACGTTTGAACTGGAAGGAAAAATACTCCGTCAGAAAGGTTGTTATGCGGATTCTGATTATTTTAAACTTTTTGATTTCCCCTTGTTGCAGGGAAACGCCGAAACAGCGCTGCAATCGCCACTGAGCCTGGCGATCTCCGATAAAATGGCAACCACCTTTTTTGGAAGTGCAGCAACCGCTATCGGTAAAACGATCCATTATGAAAACAAAAAGGCGCTGACCATCACAGCCGTTTTTGCGGATCTTCCGGATAATACGGCACAAAAATTCGATTTCCTGGTCAACTGGGCAACTTTCCACCGGGAGAACGGCTGGTCAACCGATTGGCGGAACAATGGGCCGCATACTCCCATTATGCTGAAGGATGGCGCAGATCCGCAAAAAGTAAGAGCCAAACTCAAACACTTTCTCGATACCTATAACAAGGAGCAGACTGCCAATTTCCGGATCGAACTGGATATGCAACGTTTCGGGGACAGTTGGCTCTATTCGAATTTTAAGAACGGCTTACCTACGGGAGGGCGTATCGAATATGTGCGGTTATTCAGCGCAGTGGCCATTTTTATTTTACTGATCGCCTGTATCAATTTTATGAACCTGGCTACCGCCCGTTCCTCCAGAAGGTCAAAAGAGATCGGTGTCAGGAAAGTAGCCGGTGCCGGCCGTTGGTCCCTGGTACGCCAGTTTATGACCGAAGCGGTTTTTCTCACTACGCTCTCGGTCTTATTATCGCTGGTGCTGGTATCGCTGCTGCTACCCTCTTTCAATCATCTGACCGGCAAACAGATCGCACCACCCTTTTCCAGCAGCGTCTTCTGGTTAATCCTCACCGCCCTTACCCTTATCACCGGTCTTGTCGCAGGAAGTTACCCGGCCTTGTTCCTCGCTTCTTTCAAACCCATCCGCGTATTGAAGGGTACGCTTCGGTTCGGTCAGGGAACCGTCCTTATCCGTAAAGGGCTGGTGGTCTTTCAGTTTGTCCTTTCTATTGTGCTGATCTCTTCTACCGTGATCGTTTCAAGGCAGATAGCTTACCTACAGGAAAAGAATCTTGGTTATAACCGGGCTAATCTCCTTTATATCCCGATGCAGGGAGCCCTTTCCCGGAATTATTCCCTGTTCAAACAGCAGGCTTCGGATATACCAGGCATAGCCGGGATTTCGCGTATAACGGAAACGCCCACCGACATAAATTTTAATACCGCCGGGCTGGACTGGCAGGGTAAAGACCCTAATTCAAGTCCAATGTTCATTGTCGCAGCGGTCGGCTACGATTTTGTGAAAACGATGAGTCTTACTTTATTGGAAGGTCGTGATTTTTCCAAAACATTCGCTTCGGATTCCACCGGCTACCTGGTCAATGAAACGGCCGTTAACATACTCGGGTATAAAAACCCCATTGGTATGCCGTTGACCTTATGGGGTAAAAAAGGAACGATTACCGGGGTAATGAAAGACTTCCATTTTAATTCCCTGCATGAGCAGATCCAACCCCTGGTCCTGGCTCCCGGTGAACATATTAATGATGGTACCATCCTCGTCCGTACCGAAGCCGGTAACACCGGGAAGGCTTTGGCCGGTCTGGAAAAAATCAGCAAGGATCTGAATCCGAAATTTTCTTTTACCTATTCATTCTCCGATGATGAATACCAGAAATTATACAAGAACGAGCAGATCGTAGCCACCCTCTCCGATTCATTTGCCATTTTGGCGATCTCTATTTCCTGTTTGGGTTTGCTGGGTCTGGCTTTATTCACGTCCGAACAACGGGCTAAAGAAATTGGGATCCGAAAACTGCTTGGTGCCAGTGTAAGTTCTTTGTTCTCGCTGTTATCCAGGGAGTTCATCGTACTGGTCCTGCTCTCCCTGGCCATTGCCACACCGCTCGCCTGGTGGGCTATGTATACCTGGCTGCAGGATTTTGCCTACCGGATCACGATCAGCTGGTGGATGTTTGGCCTGGCGGGGCTGATGGCTATTTTTATCGCATTGTTTACGGTAGGTTTCCAGGCGCTAAAAGCGGCCGTAGCCAATCCGGTAAAAACATTGAGGACGGAATAAGGCTTGAAGGGTTTTCAATGGTGGTTCAATTTAGCCCCAATTTTCATTATTTTTGGCCTCCGTATAAGGACAGGGGTAACCAACCCTTTTTTTCCTGCGGGTTAATTCCGGGTCAATAATCAAATATGCAGTTTACCAGGGGTCTCATCGGTCAGGAACTTATCCGGTTCGAAGATTTATTTAAAGAGGCTATCAATAGCCAAGTTCCCTTATTGGACAGGATCATGGAGTATATCGTACTACGGAAGGGCAAACAAATACGCCCTATATTCGTATTACTCTGTGCCCGGCTGGGAGGCGTCATCAACGACCGCAGCTACCGGGCCGCTTTGTTTGTAGAGATCCTGCATACTTCTTCCCTTATTCATGACGATCTTATTGACGATTCGGAGGAAAGAAGAGGTTCATTTTCTATTCATAGTTTATGGAAGAACAGGACTGCCGTATTGGTGGGTGACAATCTTTTTACCAAAAGCATTTTACTTTTATTGGCCAACCAGGACCAGCAGACCCTGAAAATCTATTCGACTGCCATCGGCAAAATAATCGAAGGGGAATTATTGCAAATGGAAAAATCCAATAAACTGAATCTGAAAGAGGAAGTTTATTATGAAATCATTAAAGGTAAGACCGCCACATTACTGGCAGCCTGTTGCGCTGCCGGAGCTGCTTCCACATTCGAGGACGCGGAAATTATACAAAAAATGTACCTGTTCGGAGAAAAAGCAGGGATCGCTTTTCAAATAAAAGATGATCTGCTGGATTTCGGACCTGCGGATATCGGCAAACCAACCGGGAACGATATCAAGGAAAAAAAAATCACGCTGCCTCTTATTTATACGCTTAATACCTGTACCCCCGGTCTTAAAAAAGAATTACTGACCATTATTAAACATCACCATACCGACAGCGATAAGGTGGCCTATGTAGTAAAAGAAGTCATTAAAGCCGGAGGTATCGGGTACGCAGCGGAAAAAATGTCCGCCTACCGGGAAGAAGCCCTTCATTTATTGTTTGCATTTCCGGCTTCCGATACCCGCTCGGCGCTGGAGGAATTGGTACGATATACTACCGACCGGTCTTATTAATGTTATTTTTTTACTTTTCCAGTTCTGTTGTTGTAAAGGATTTTTGCCTGTCTTTCCATCGTTTTCTTATGCTGACGATATCCGTTACGCTGATTGAATCGGTATGATTACTCCAGGATTTACGGATAAAACTTAATACCTGGGCCAGATCTTCGTCCCGGATGCTCTTGTTGGTTCCCAGCCCGGGCATGTCTCCATTGATCTCGGGCGTTCTGTAAAGCTTGTTATTCACCTTCACCGGCCCCGTTAAACCATATAATACAATGGAAATGAGTTTGTCCTTGTCTCCGTTAACCCACTGCGACCGGTTCAGGGGAGGGGCCAGGGAAGAGACCCCATTCCCGTCCGCACCATGACAGGTCTGGCAGGTATTCTTAAATAAGGCTGCTCCTTTGGGATAAGATTTGACAAGCAGATCGCGGTCTTTGTTCAGGAGGTCCTCTGCGATATTACCGATCACCGTCCTTAGCCCGGAGGCGAGGAGATGAGAGGTATCCGGATCCGTAGCCAGGAGTTCCTTGTAAAATTGGAGTTCCCGGTCCTTCAGGTTGCTGATGATCGCGTCGGTCACATAAGGATTATCGGGATATTTTTGGGCGAGAACCAACAAAAGGTCATTGCTGGCGGATTGTCGAATTGCGGCGAGCTCAAAGGCGATATAGGGAGCAGCGAGGCTGTCGTTATCGCTGATCATTTGTTGCAGCACCGGTAGGATCTGTCTGTAATCATTGATTGAGGGCAGTGCTTGCAGGGCCTGAACGCGGATTTTCCAGTCGGGATTTTTTAATAAGGGAACCAGATCAGAATCCGATAAAGCTCCCAGCCCCTCGATGGTCCACAAGGAATGAATGACGGTTAAAGGATCTTTGGAATGAGTCAGGTTGTTACGCAAGGCTGGCAGGGCCTGGGTATATTTTTCGTCGATCAGTTTTTGCTGGACCCTGTCCCGTATCCATCCGCTCTCCTGATCCAACAGTTCAACCAATAAGACAGGATCCTCGGGGAAGATTACCGGCGCGGCAATCTTGTCTTTTGGAACGACTTTATAGATACGACCGCAATTAATAGGTTTCCAAAGTCCCCTATCCTTTATTTGTTTTTTCAGATAGTCCGTCAGAAAAAATTTGTGCTGGATGATCCCCCGGTACATATCTACGATGTATAAGGCCCCATCCGGTCCGTTGTACAGATTTACCGGTCTGAACCGTTCATCGGTGCTCGCCAGAAATTCCTTTCCCCGGTATGCCTGCCGCCCAACCACTTTAAATCCGTTCTCTTCCAGGATATTCCTTTTTATGAGATTGGCAGCAGGTTCTGCTATAAATGCATTGCCGTTATATTCTTTTCCAAAAAGACCGCCCCGGTAAATCTGAGGACCACATGCTGCGGTTAGATTGACCAGGCGTGCACCATCATCAAGGATATCCTTCATATACCCCCTGTTCACCCCGGGAGTAGGACGGATGGGATATACCCGGGTATCTTCCACTATTTTTTCGTTGAATCCTTTTACTTCCCGCATGTTACCGTTTGCTGACCCTGCGCCCGGCGCAAAATAATCTCCCAGCAGATTCTGCGTATTGTTGTTATAATATACACGCCCGTAATCATCCCGGGTAATTCCCCATTGACCCCGAAAATGCGTCCGTTCGATCAGCCATTTTTCTCCCCTTTTCCGGTATCGTTTGGCCGAACAGGCGCTGTAGATCCAATTGTCCAGGCCGCGCAGGAGTCCGTTCGCCTGTTCTTCCACATTACCCTCATCCGTATACGCACTATCCACCAATACTCTTTTGGAAGGCCGGTCATTTTCTATTTCCATATACCAGAGACAAGGCGGGGCGGCGATCAATACGCCTTTTTCTATCAGGCAAATTGCCCTGGGCAGTACCAGGGAATCCAGGAATACCGTTCGTTTATCGGCTATTCCGTCACCATCCGTATCCTGCAGGATGACTATCTTGCCATCGGGGCGGTCCTCTCCCACTCCTTCTGCATCCGGCATATATCCCTGCATCTCTACGACCCAGATACGCCCTCTGTAGTCAAAATCCAGGGCAACGGGGGTACTCACCAGCGGTTCGGCGGCAACCAGCTTCACGGTGAATCCATCCACCACTACCATTTTACGAATGGATTCCTCCGGTGAGACAACAGATGAAGTTTGTTGATCAGGCCGGCAATAAAGGAAAAATACATTGATGATTAATATGGAGAACCCGATTACTGACAAAGAAAGGGGAATGATTTTCATAAAAGACCGCATAAAAGATCAAGGTAAAGAGATATTGGAAAAGGATTTTTGAAAATTATGCCAGGTCTTCACCGATCTGCTCAGGTGAGTCAGCGGATCTTCTTTGATGCCATAACATTGCAAACCAACCGGGCCTTTAAATCCCCTGTCCCGGAATATTTTCAAAAACTGATACACGTCGAAGTTACCTTCTCCCAAGGGCTTGATAAAGGATGCCCATGGATTAGTCCTGTCCCGGCTAACGGAATCGGCTCCGTTTATGCTGAGCGCATAAAGATATGGCATACATTTCCCCGCCAATGTTTCATAGGATTCCGATTGGGGATTTAATTCTTTATAAGCCAGGTAATGGGCCAGGTTAAAGGAGAGCCCGATATTGTTGCGATTTGTCCATTTTATTACCCGGAGGGCATCCTGGACGGTTTGCAACCAGTAGGTCATATGCGGGTATAACATGATCCTTATGCCGTTTGTTGCCGCCATATCCGATAGCCGCCGGAGGATGGGTATGGCGATCGAGTCTGCCTGTGGAGAGGATGGAGGATATTTATGACTGGTTATATAAAACCAGGGAAGGGTCTGGCGCCCCTTCAGCAAGGTAAACGCTTCCTCCATCCGGATATCATAAGGCTGGCTGGAATCGAGATCGATATGGATGTAAATGGCACTTAACTCCATCCGTTCTTTATCCAGTTGCCGGAGTGCGAGCGCCAGATCGTCCACTCCTTTTGTCTGGAGGGCTGTAAATCCGGCCGCCTTCGCCAGTTTTATCTGGTCAGGCAGGGTGTCGCCCGGGGCGTTGGTACTGATCCCGACATTAAAGACAAAAAAAGGGTTGTTGATCTGCTGGGCATGGAGCCAACCTGTTGAAAAAAGAAGGACAAAAAAGAGCAGAGAGCAGACTTTTTTCATGGTCGGGTTATTTAATTTTTCCCGGTTTTGGCGCGGATAACCGATACTTCTTTCGAAAGTACACCGCTCCTGATGTTCCCGAAATTTGTACGAATATAACCCAGTACACCGGCAATTTGAGGATCGGATAGAAAATCAAAAGCCGGCATCTGTTGCGCGTATTTATGGCCGGTATCGATCTTTGACCGGATCGATCCCTGCAGGACAAGCCGGATCAGGGTATTTTTATCTCCTTCAAGCAAGGAAGATTCCGTAAGTGCAGGATAAGAACCAGCCAAACCCTTTCCTGCCGGTCCATGACAGGCGGAACAATATTGTTGATAGATCACCGGGGCGGAATTCATGGAATTGCCGCCTGCAGGATTAATGGAATTAACCGCCCGGGTGTTTAAAGACTTTACAGGCCGTACTTCATGGATAGATTTTGCCTTATGAATGGTCCGGATCCGGGAGATCCTGATGATCCTGTCATCTCCTCTCTTTGGAAAACCATCGCAGGTTGGATGCCAATCCCGGTTACTGGTAGCCAGATAGACATCCCCCTGCGGCGAAATACACACATCCCGCATCCGGCCGAAGACCTTATCGAATAAAACGGTTTCTTTAGTTATGGAATCACCTTCTTCATTGAGCGAGAGTACCCGAAAACTGCAATCTTTCAAAGTGGTCATTAAGATACATTGGTTCCATTCCGGAATGGCCGCATGATGGTAAAAGTCGATGCCCGACGGGGCAATGACCGGGGTCCAGGCTTTTAACGGCTGAACGATGGCATGCCGGTCGCTATAGGCTCTTTCAGCGGGACGATCGATATACCCCATTACATCCGGCCATCCATAGTTTCCCCCTTTCCTGATCAAATTGATCTCGTCATCCGATGCCTCACCATGTTCGGAACTATAGAGCAATCCATTCGGACCATATACGATCCCCTGAGGATTCCGGTGCCCATATGACCAAACAGGCGATCCTTTGACCGGGTTATCCGCCGGTATCGAACCGTCCAGGTTGAGTCTTAGTATTTTCCCGTTGATCGACTGAATATCCTGCGGCAGGCCAAGCCCTCCGGCATCCCCGGTAGAAAGCATGAGTTTACCGTCCGGTGCGATCGTCATGCGTGAACCATTGTGATAGGTCTGCCCCGGAATACCTCCCAGCAGGATGAAGGGGTCGGTCAGGGTATCTCCGGTATAGGTATACCGAACTAGTTTGGACCAGATGGTCGAGTCTTTTCCCAGATAAGTATAGTCCAGATAGACATAAGGATTGTTCTTCATATCCGGATGAAGGGCCATCCCCAACAATCCCTGGGAAGTATTCCTGTAAACATCAGTGATCCGTATAAGTTGTTTGGTCTGACCCGTAAGGGGGTCTACCCTGGTCACCGTACCTTCCTGCTGGGTGAACCATATCCGGTTATCCTGGCCCCATTCCAGATCCCAGGGAACATCAAGATTACTCAGTAGGGTTCTGGATCCGATCACCGTAGAGTCCAGACGGAGCTGAACTTCGAAGCTGTCGCCTGTTTTGATTGGGCGGGTTGGCACCGAATCTGTACGGCTACTGATTTTCGGATATTCTGAGGTTGTCCTGGATTCTCCGACCAGCCAAAAACAAACAAAAAATGCAGGTAAACAGAAAAAAAGCTTCATGGATGATCTTGTTTTGCGATACCCGTCCTTTGGGTCGATAAATCTAACGGATCAGGATTATTTCCATATGACGAAAATTGTCCTAAACCGATACTATTTTACCGGGGTTGGAAGGCAAAAGGAGAACCTTTTCGAAAGCTCATTTGGCGCATGGGTTGGAAATGAATCAGCGGAAGATATTGTAATAGGAATAAAAAACAGTAGAACATTTAACAGGCAAATCGAACACTGGGCCAACTGATTAATATTTCAGAAAGATCAATTGCCCGTAGTGAGAGGCGAGATGTCCGGTCCGGTTGATGATCAGGTTCAGTTTATTACGATGCGGCTCCTTGGCGAAATCTTCCTGTGTTACGGCTGTATGCCTTTCGAACCAATTTTCGGGGGACAAGGTGGAAAAACCATCGGCCAGTTTTTTATTTATATCCGCCCATTGTTGTCTTAATTCCGAAATGGGAGGAAATTCATGGGAGGATTTATCGGGGTTCGACAAAAATGGGCTATCCAACTGGGGATAGTTCGCTTTTCCCAACCCTAACAAGGGAAGCATCCGGTCATGGACTGCCGTAAGATGCCCCAGCAAATAAACACCCCTGTTGCGCCCGGGCGATACTTCTTTGAGTAATTGTTCATCAGAGAGACCGTTGAATAATTCTTCCGTTCTCCGGATATATATTTCCCAGCCCTGAAGTACCATCTTTATAAATAATTGCTGCTGATCCATTTATTTTAGTTTAGAAAATTTAGAATGGGGATATCATTCAATGACACCCGTTAAATATAGATCTCATCCTGCTAAATGTAGTTCTCATCCCATTAAATGTTGATCTCAATATTAGCGTTGAAACATTCAACCAGGGTCAGTTGTTCAAATGTAGGTAATATTAAGAAAACTATATTTGCTTATATACGATGAATTTATGAAGCTACCCCTGTACCAGATTGATGCCTTTACCGATCTTTTGTTTGGGGGGAACCCCGCCTGTGTGGTTCCCCTGGAAGAATGGCTGCCGGATGAATTAATGCTGCAGATCGCCAAAGAGAATGCAGTGGCAGAAACCGCCTTTTTTATTCCAAATGGAGACGATTTCGATCTGAGATGGTTCACCCCGGAGATTGAAATGGATCTTTGCGGACATGCCACCCTGGCCACCGCACATGCCCTCAAAACGATCCTTGACCACCCCGGCCATACACTCCTCTTTCATTCCAAAAGCGGAAACCTGGAAGTAACTATCGACAAGGGTTTATATACCCTGAAGTTCCCCTCCAGAAAACCAATCCCCGCAGATCTGCCCGAACATATCCGGTTATCCCTTGACCGGCAGCCTTTGGAGGTCTTAAAAGCAAGGGATTATGTATTGGTCTTTGAGAAGGAGGCCGACATACGGGAAATGGTTATAAACCGGCAGGTCCTGGATCAGATCAATATCGATCCCGGAGGTATAATAATTACGGCCAAAGGGTTAACCTGTGATTTTGTTTCGCGGTTCTTTACCCCTCAGGCCTCTGTTTTCGAAGATCCGGTCACCGGTTCTGCACATTGTTCGTTAATTCCCTATTGGAGTGAACGATTGGGGAAAAAAGAAATGAAGGCCCTGCAATTATCTGACCGTGCAGGTACCCTACATTGCGTCGATCAGGGGGAGACCGTGCTGATTGCCGGGTACGCGAAGACCTACTCCATTGGAGTCTTTTGGACGTATTAAAAAGGAGGTATTAAAAAATCAGTCTGCGAACCTGTCTTACATTCTTTATTCGTGTCACCCTTCCGATTGTAGACTCCTGGTTGGGTTCATCAAGGCAGCCCGTATGGATTGATAACTAATAGTTGCTAATGTGATAAGCATGGCGCCCAAGCCCACCACCGCGAAGATCCACCAGGGGATTTCGGCTTGGTATTGATAATTTTGTAGCCAGTTGTGCATAAAATAATAAGCTAATGGCGAGGCAATCAAAAGGGAAATAGTTACCAGTTTGACAAAATCCTTTGATAGCAATTGCCATAGATTGAATACCGTCGCACCCAAAACTTTACGTACGCCAATTTCCTTAATGCGCTGCTCTGCCATAAAAGAAGCCATGCCGAACAGGCCCAGGCAACTGATAAATATAGCAAGGCCTGCAAACCAGCCCGCCAGCTTTCCGATGCGTTCTTCGTTATCAAATTGTCTGGCATAATCGTCAACAATAAATTTGTAATAAAATGGGCTTTCCGGATCGTATTTTTTAAAAATTACGCCTATTTTACTGATCGCATCATGAGCGCTTACCCGTGGGTTAATTTTAATGTTGATGTTTGATAAATGCTGCCATCTGGGTAAATAAAACAAGGTTGGCTGTATAGTTTCATACGCCGAGCGGTTGACCATATCTTTCACCACACCAACAATTTTAAATTTGCCATTACCTTGCCACTCCACCGTTTCGCCTATTGGGTGTTTGAGAGACATAAACTTTACGGCAGCTTCATTGACAATGAACCCGGATGAATCTGATAAATAAGCAGCATTAAAATCCCTGCCGTCCTTAATTTCCCAACCTACGGTTTCTCCGAAGTCGGAGCTTACTGCCATGGTCATAAACTCCTCCTGAAGACCTGGATCTTTGTCTCGCCAAATAAAGCCACCGTTGGCTATATACGCTTGGGTTACCGGGGTTTCAGATTGGGCTACCCTGGTTACAACCCCGCTGGCTAACAATTCATTTTTTAAGGCCGGGTATTGTTTGTTAACATCATCGGTTTGCAGGCTTACATTTACCAGGTTATTACGGTTGTAACCAACGGGGCGATTTTTTGCAAACTGTATCTGTTGAAATACGACTATTGTCCCTATTATTAATACCACTGATACAGCAAATTGAACAACCACCAGCACTTTGCGGGGGACAGCAGCCAACCGGCCAACCCTGAATGTGCCTTTTAATACTTTTACAGGACGGAAGGAGGATAGATATAAAGCGGGATAGCTGCCTGCTACAAGCCCGGTGAACAAGCTAAAAGCAATACAAACTGTCCAAAACAAAGGGCTACTCCATAAAACGGTGACTTGTTTGTTTGCGAGATAATTAAATTCAGGAAGGCATAATTGCACTAAAACCAGCGATAACAGGAAGGCCGTAGTGGCCATTAAAAGCGATTCGATGTAGAATTGTATGATCAACTGGATGCGGATTGAACCAATGGCCTTACGGATGCCAACTTCCTTCGCTCTTTTTTCGGAACGGGCCGTACTGAGGTTCATGAAATTAATACAGGCCAGCAGCAGCACGAACACGCCTATTATTCCGAACAGCCAAACATACTGGATGCGGCCACCGGTGTTAACGCCGTTTTTAAATTCGCCGTACAAGTACCAACGGTTCATGGGTTGAAGAAAGAGCAACGATTTATAACGCGCATCACTGTTATGCATACCGATAAGGGCATCGAGTTTTACCCTCTTAATCTTAGCCGAAACCTGGTTCATATCTTCATTGTCCGCAAGTTGTACAAATGTCTGGAACCAACTCGCACCCCAGGGATTATTAAACCGGGTAGCATAATTGCCGCTTATGGCCAGCATTTGAAATGGGGCAATAAACGTAAGGTCGCCGAAGGAGGAATGTTTGGGGAGGTCCTGGTAAATGCCGGTCACCTTGCCGGTTAATTTTTTATCGATCACAATCACCTGGTTCATCGGGTCGGTATTGCCGAAGACGGCCTTAGCTGCGGATGCTGAAAGTAGTACAGATGTAGGATCATTCAGGCTGGCTGCGCTACCCTTCAATATTTTTAGAGAAAGCATCCCGGCAATATCAGGCTCCATAAAATTGCCGCTTTGCGTTACCATTTTATCGCCATAGGTTAAAATATGGGCGTCTGTCCATGATGCGATGATAACATGCTTGAAATAGTTTCCGAAATTTTTGCGAAGCGCAGGCGCCAAAGGCAAAGCGGATGAACCATAAGTTTGGGTTTCGTTATTGACCCAGGAGTTATCCATCACTTTAGCAATACGTTCCTGATTTTTGAAGCCAGCATCAAAAGATTCCTCGTCCCAAATCCATAAACCGATAAGCATGGCAACGGCCATACCCACCGACAATCCCGCAATATTTATGAATGAATTTGCCTTGTTTTTGTGCAAGTTGCGCCAAGCAGTTTTGAAATAGTTTTTAAACATTACTATTATAGTTTAGGCAGATTTATATTTTAGGTACCAAGAAAATGCCAGGCTAGCAACTGCCTATTAATCAGCATCCTATCCTACTTCAATCGATAATAACTGTTCGTTTTCGATACATCGGATGTCTCATTTTTAGTGTATAGGTTTTTTTGGACGAGGGAACTTTTGCCTGGCTGTAACCTTTTGGCTATCCGAACGTTCTATGCCGCTAAACTCATAGTATCAAAAACGAGACTTTTTCATCCAATAGAAAAGAGACGCGCGCCCCCTGGATGGATTACCTTCGGGGCTTTATTACTGTTTTAGTGGTGGCGCATCATTCCTCCCTGGCTTATACCACCTTCGCCTCCTTTCATAAGGAGGCCTATATTTTATCTACCCATCCGGTGGTGGATACGGCCAGATCCAGCGGGCTGGATCTGTTCGAAGATTTTAACGATGTCTTTTTTATGTCCCTGATGTTCCTGATCAGCGGTGTTTTTATCCTACAAAGCCTTGCCCGTAAAGGAAAGGCTGCTTTTATCCGCGACCGGTTTTACCGTTTGTTCATTCCTTTTGCCCTTGGAGTTACCGTCCTTATGTTAGCCGCCTATTACCCGGCCTGGTTACTGGCCCACGACAAACATGTTGCCGGAGGGTATATATCAGACTTTTTTACGGTGGAAGCCTGGCCGGTTGGTCCGCCTTGGTTCATCTGGGTTTTATTCGCCTTCAATCTGCTGTTTGCCGTTCTGTATCCATTTTTACGGAATGCAGTTTTTCGTGCAGGGGAATGGCTGGTTACTTTAAAACACAAGCCCATCCGTTTGTTCTTACTAGTGTATCTCATCACCTGGATCCTGTATATTCCGGCCATGCTGGTCGCCGGCCCCGATTCATGGACAGGTTTCGGTCCTTTTGATTTCCAGTTGAGCCGGGCTCTTCTGTATTTTGGGTATTTTATCCTGGGCGTTCTGATCGGGAGCCCGGGCCTGGCAGCAGGAATTTTTGCGGATGGAAGCAGCCTGGTCAGAAAATGGCCGGTCTGGGTGGCAGCGGGTCTTTTTGCCTATGTACTGCTGAAAGGCAGCGAACCCATTTTATTGGGATGGATCAAAGGGCAAATGTTAGGGATTTTACCGGCAACCCTGATCTACCGCTCCCTTTGGGTCCTGTCCTGCACAGCAAGTAGTATCGCTTTTTTAACGCTGTTTAAAACGCTTTTTTCTTCCGGTGGCATCAGACATATCGGGATCAGAGCCGGAACTGGAACTGTGACTGAGACTGAGAATGAGAATGATAGAACGGAGTCTGAGACCAGGAAAAGGCCCTGGTGGGATTCGTTGTCCGCTAACGCGTATGGCATCTATCTGCTCCATTACATTTTTGTCATCTGGACTCAGTACGCACTGCTGGCGGTAAACCTGCCGGCTGTGATCAAATTTTTTATAGCTTTTATGGTTGCTGTATCTGTCAGCTGGTGGTTAACCTCTCTTTTACGCCGGATGGATGTGGTCAGAAAATTCCTGTAAAAGTCTACGAAAATCTGCAATTTTACAGGCTATGAAACTCCATATTTTCGGCGCTTCCGGTACGGGGGTGACTACGTTGGGCGAGGCGCTTTCCGAAAGGTTGAATATCCCCTACTTTGATAGTGATGCCTATTTTTGGGAAAGATCGGATTCGCCATTTACCATAAGGCGTGACCCTGCCCTGCGAAATGCTCTTATCCGGAAGGATCTGGAGGCTACGGATGATTTTATCCTGGGAGGCTCTGTGCTCAATTGGGGGGAACAGGTTTTCCCGGTTTTCGACCTTGTCGTTTTCTTGTGGCTTCCTCCTGAAATCCGGATGCAAAGACTAAAAAAAAGAGAGATTGAACGATATGGAGATATCCTTTTTTCAAACCCCTCACGGAAGAAACAATTTGAAGAGTTTATCGCCTGGGCCGCAGATTATGATCAGGCTACTGGGATCGCCAGCCGAACCATCCTCGCACACGAAGCCTGGTTAACCAAAATAAATGTTACCGTTTTGGAGATCCGGAGTGACCGGTCTACCGAAGAACGATTGATGTTGATTATGCATGCCGCTTCGGAAAAACCATGATCATTTATTTTTTTGCGGAGCAAACAAATATTAATTAATTTTAATATGCATTTATCCTGTTGCTTATTTGTTGGAAGTTGAATGCTCGTTTGGTAATTCAAAACAGTACGAAAAAACTAACTAACATGAAAAAGCAATTCTCTTTTTTTAAAGCCTTTATTTTTACCTGTATTTTTCTTTCCCCTGGAATTATCGGATGCAATGGCGGCGGTGGCGGTGGCACCGGCGTAACCGGGATTTGCAAAGCCAAAAAGGGATTTACCGACGGTCTGTGGAATTGCGATAAAGGAGACTGCACCGGGTCCTGTATGTTGCAGGTAAGACATATTACTCCCACAACTCCGGGAGATACTGTATGGAGAGACATTCCAGGAGGGAATTTGAGCGATGACGATCTCAAGGAACAAAAACAAGAGGTGCGGTGCGACTGCCGTTAGTTAGCAGGTGTCTGCACGATTTTCTTTTTTTAAAGAAAAAAGACGCAGCCTGAATATCTATTATGAGGCTGCGTCTTTCTTTTATTTTGTGGCCAGCCAGTCCAAAATATAATCTGCATCTTCTTTCCAGGTGGATTGCCCCAGAACAAAGTGATTTCGATTGGGGAAGACTTTATATTCCGTTATAGAATTGGCGTTCTCATACGCATTAAAATTACGATGGTTCAAATGCGCGGGAATGATATGATCGGTATCCCCGGCGGTAAGCAATAAGGGCACATGATCTTTCTTAAAATCAACTTTTGCACCTTCGCTCAGCGCATCCCTGGAAATAGTCTTGGATTCGGGAATAGTATAGGTATCATAGGCCGCCTGCTGCGCCTCCAACGGCATACCGTTGACAAAGGCATATTGCCAGTCTTCGAAGGCCATCATATAGGTTTCTTCGATAGACGTGAATACTCCTAAAGCTTTCCAACCGGCTTTCAGGAAAGAAAACTCGTACGGAAATACACCCAGGGGCGGAACGGAATGGATGGCCACACCGGCAGCCACCAGATCCTTATTGACCAGGAGCTGGGTCAGCAGGCCACCATAGGAATGTCCAATAGCAATCGGTTTTTCCGGAAGGGATGCGATAATAGTGACATAATGCGCAGTCAGCTCCTTTAAAGTCAGTAAGGCCAATTCTTTATCATGATGCGGATGACGTGACCGTAATTCGGCTACAGAGGCATCTTTATGCGGCCATGGAGGGGCGATGGTCGTGTATCCCTTGCTCTCAAAATAAGTTCTCCATTCGTCCCAGCAGGAATTGCTGACAAAGGCTCCGGTGATGAATATGATTGTTTTTGATTGAATGCTACCCATTGTTTTAAGTTTAAGCTATAAATCTAAATAGAAAATGCGGAGGACAATCCAAAAAAAAACTTTTTCAGGTTAATTCTCTGTAATCGATACGCTCTCCGTCTTGTTTATCGGGATCCAGCGGTTAACCTGGCATTTGACAATTTGGTCAGATCAACGCCACTGCATTAAGGCTGAATTCAGGGCCTCTTCGACCCTTCTCCTTGGTTGATGAAAATAACTCATCCCATGGCCGGGCAGCATAACATCGGTATCTATTCTGGAAAAACGTAGTAAGGATTGGGTATAGATCTTTTTGTCAAAATCTATAGAACCGCTCCAGCCAAAATCTCCGCTTAATAAGGTTCCTATCACATCACCACTGACCACTACTTTTTTATTATCCCATTGAAATAAAAATGCCGTACAGCCCATGCTATGGCCCGGCAGGTGCATGACCTCCACTTCGAGACCGAGCAGATTGATCTTTTCGCCATCTTTCACTATTCCATCGGCTTCTACCGGTTGAAAGGTTTTATGATACAGATAACCACAGCAGCGTTCGTCCCCGGAGGCTATGGCATCAGCCGTTTCCTGAATGGCGATCAGTGGTATACCTCTTTTTTTAAGCAGATGGGCTCCTCCGGCATGATCGAAATGAGGATGAGTCAGGATACAAAACCGGATGTTCTCCGGATCGAGCCCCCAGTAACGCATATTAGCAAAGATCTGCTCCATGGTATCGCCACATCCACAATCAAATAACAACAAACCCTCCCCAGTATCGACTACGAATGAATTGGCATCATTCCAAAGGGCTCCCGGCTGATCAAAGGTTATGCCATTAAGATCGCCGGCTACCTGATAGATATTCTTTAATAATTGCATGTATGATCGGTTCGGTGTAGGAAGTTTTGTAAGGATTCAATGATACTACATATCACAGAATCAGGCAAATATTTGAAGTATTAGCGAACACCCGTATGTAACATAAGCGGACAGCCCTTCCCATGACTGTTTGTTAATCCACTGAATGCCAACAACTTAAAATATGGCATTTGTTATGTATCGAAATGGATCAGTGAAGACCAACAGGGATAAAAACATACACATGCTTAAAAGTTATTTTAAAATCTCCTGGCGCAGCCTTACAAAAAACAAGTCCTCGTCCATCATCAATATCGGAGGTCTCTCCGTGGGCATGGCGGTAGCTATGCTGATCGGGTTTTGGATCTATGATGAATGGTCATTCGACAGGCATCACGAAAATTACCAACGAATTGCCCAGGTCATGGAGCATCAGACCATTAACGGAGTCGTTGGTACCCAAAAGCAAATACCCATTCCTGTGGCAGATGAACTGCGAACAAAATTCGGCAGCGATTTCAAACAGGTGGTACTGTCCTCGCTAACCCAGGACCACATCCTTAGTTTCGGAGAAAAAAAACTCACGAAAGCAGGTATCTTCATTGAACCCCAGGCCCCCGGTATGCTGACACTCACTATGGTTGAAGGTGATCGTAGCGGGTTGAAGGACTCCCACACCATCTTATTATCCAGGTCTCTTGCCCGCGCCTTTTTTGCCCATGCCGACGCCCTGGGCCAAACGATCCGCATTGACGATAGTCTATCTGTTAAAGTAACGGGCGTTTATGAAGATATACCCCATAACAGCACGTTCAGCGATATCACCTTCCTGTCCTCCTGGGATCTTTACGCGGCTTCAGACCAGGAGACGAAAGGCGCAAAACATGAATGGGAAGATAACAATTGGCAGGTCTTTGTTCAGCTCACAGATAAGGCGGATATAGAGAAGGTCTCCGCAAAGATCAAAAATATCAAAGCGGATAACGATCCTTATATTAAACCAAACGATAACTCCAAGCCGGTAATGTTCCTGCTTCCTATGGCCAGGTGGCACTTGTATTCCGAATTTAAGAATGGAGTAAATACCGGCGGCAGGATCCAATATGTCCGGATGTTTGGCCTCATTGGATTATTCGTACTATTGCTGGCCTGCATCAATTTTATGAATCTGAGCACGGCCCGCTCTGAAAAAAGGGCCAAAGAAGTGGGCATCCGTAAAGCCATCGGCTCCCAGCGCGGACAGTTGATCCTTCAGTTCTTCAGTGAATCCCTCCTGGTCACTGCGCTGGCTTTTATTCTGTCACTATGCTTATTACAACTGTCACTACCTTTTTTCAATTCGGTGGCAGATAAAAAAATATCGATCCCCTGGTCCAATCCTTTTTTGTGGTTAGCCGGTATCGTTTTCAGCCTGCTCACCGGTCTGACCGCAGGCAGCTATCCTGCCCTTTATTTGTCCTCTTTTCAACCTGTCAAAGTATTGAAAGGCGTTTTCCGGGCAGGCCGCCTGGCATCCTTGCCACGCAAAGTTTTGGTGGTAACGCAATTCACCGTATCGATCTCCCTGATCATAGGAACCGTCATGGTACTGCGCCAGATTCAATTTGGCAGGAACAGGCCGGTGGGCTATAGCCGGGATGGGCTTGTAATGCTGGAAACCCATACAAAAAATATATACAATCATTTTCCCGCCTTCCGGAACGATTTGCTCAAGACGGGTGCGATTACCGAAATAGCCGTATCCACGAGCCCGACGACCGAGATGGGATCTCAGAATGGCGGCCTCAAGTGGACCGACAAGGGCCCTGATGCCACAGCGGATAATTTTGCCATGAAAGGCGTTTCCCAGGAATACGGGAAAACGGTGGGATTGCAGTTCGTACAAGGAAGGGATTTTCGATCGGGGCCTTCCGGATTTGACGCAATGACCATGATCCTGAGTGAGTCGACCGTCAAAGGCATGGGTTTTAAACAACCGATCGGGAAAACAGTAGAATGGTCGGGATATAAATTTACCGTCATCGGTGTAGTAAAAGATATGGTCATGGAATCCCCCTATGAGGCACCGATCCCCACAATTTTTTATATCGCTCCCTATCCGGTATACACCGTCAATATCAAGATCAACCCCAACCTTAGCGCGATAGAAGCGTTGGGCCGGGTAGGTAAGGTATTTTCCAAATACAGCCCGGCCGAGCCTTTCGATTATAAATTCGCAGACGAGGAATATGCTGCCAAGTTCCGGTCCGAAGAGCGGCTGGGCAAACTGGCGGGAACCTTCGCCATACTGGCCATATTTATCTCCTGCCTGGGTTTGTTCGGGCTTGCCTCTTTTGTCGCGGAGCAACGCACCAAAGAGATCGGCGTCAGGAAGGTCCTGGGAGCGACCGTATTCAATCTCTGGAAAATGTTATCCAAAGACTTCCTTGTACTGGTAATCCTCTCCTGCCTTATCGCCATTCCGATAGCCTGGTATCTTCTTCATCAATGGCTGCAGCAATATGAATACCGTGCAAAAATCTCCCTGTGGGTTTTTGCAGCAGCTGGCATTGGTGTAATTATAATTACGTTGTTAACGGTAAGCTATCAGTCAATTAAAGCAGCGTTGATGAACCCGGTGAAGAGTTTGAGAGCGGAGTAGAGAGCCTTGTAATCGTTATTCTTAAGACATATGATAATTTGCCCGTTCATGAATAAAGCCGCATCCCCGGAAACAGGAAGACAAAAACCGGCCCTGCTGGTTATCATCCTGGTGGTTTTTCACTTTTTCTCCGCCGATTGCCAGTATCTGGAAAAAGTTTCTTTTGATGCCCGTGACAGCACCAACGGATATTATATGGCTATCCCGCCAAGCTCAGCTACTATAAAAGGCGTATTAGTCTTTTTTTGCAGTTTTAGAAATCCGGAAAGTTTACTGCCGGAAACCAAATTGCACAATGTCGCCGCCGCCAGCGACATGTTAACTATTTACGCATCGTTGGGAAAAAAGATAGCTGCGGATTCCTCCGCTATCAACCGGATCAATGGGGTCCTGAAACACGTAGCCGAAAAATATAAAGCGGATACATCCCAATTCGTAATGGGTGGTTTTGATATGGCCGGAGCTATCGTGATCCGGTTTACTGAAATGGCGAATGAGCATCCCTCTCAATTTGCCGTATGCCCAAAAGCCGTTTTCGCGGTTTCCAGTTTTGTAGACCTTACCGGTCTTTATCATTGGAGCGAACGGCAGATCAAAAAGAATGCCTTCCCTCCTTCTGTAAACGATGCGCGATTCTTTCTGGATATGATGAACAAAGAGCAGGGAACACCAGCGGACCATCCCGGGTATTATAAAAGCCTGTCTCCTTTCTCCAAAGAGGAAGAGTCTCCCGGTAACGAACGATTCCTTCACCAGGTGGCAGTACGCCTGTATTATGATGCCGATATAAACTGGCAGCTAAACGCCAGGGGGAATAGTTTATATGATACTAATATTCCCGATGGCACGGAATTGATCAACCGGTTACAACTCTCCGGAAATACCAGGGCCGAATTTATTGCCTCCAAACAACCGGGGGTAAGAAGCAATGGTATGCGAAATGCTACTGCTATGTCCATCGTCGATGAGACAGATTGTATGCAATGGATAAAAAAAGTGCTGCATATCTTCGATCCGAATAATCCGCTGGCATGGGTGGCCCCCTACAGATTCATCAAGCTGGATGGCTGGACCATGGAACGCAATTATTTCCCCGCCCCTTATGCCCCTCATGTCACGCTCACGGGTATGGAGGATATACGTTTCCCTAAAGGTTGGGGAGATGCGGGCAGCGAGGAATATTGGTCTGTCGCTTATTTATTCTGGCTGGACGGTGGACAAAAGATCGATGGGGATGTTTTGCAAAAAAATCTGAAGCTCTATTATGACGATCTTGTTCCCGGAGGACTCGTCCGCAGAAATATAAATTTTCCATCGGATAAAATCCCCCCTGCCAAAGTTACGATCAAAAAGACAAAAACGGCAGCAGGAGATTTGGAGACCTATACAGGAACGATCGACATGCTCGACTATATGCAGCAAAAACCGATGACGCTGAATTACCGGATCCATGTAAAAACCTGCAGCGTCCAAAACAAAATTCCCGTCCTTTTGAATATTTCACCGAAACCTTTTGATCATCCTATCTGGGGTGAATTGGATAAAATGCGGGAAAAGTTTGCCTGCGAGGAGTAAGCAGGGTCCTGGGTATTATTTTCTACAGTCCTTTTGGAATTACGGGTATTTATTATCTGTTTTTTAACAAAACAACCAAATTTAAAGCTACCCTGCTTCGGTTAATGGGTTGGCATAATATTCATATTATAGCCCATGAAAGTCAATTTATAACCCATTTAAACCTATTGTCATGCGAAATTTTACCTATATTTTTCTGCTGCTGCTGATTGCCACTGTCCTGGATAGCTGCGCAGTGGTCGGAGGGATTTTTAAAGCCGGAGTCTGGGTAGGGGTACTTATTGTAGTTGCCATTATCGCCCTGGTAATACTCCTGATCTCAAAGGCTTCCGGGAAAAAATAATTTTTATCTTCCATTCGCCCGCAAAACGGTCATATCTTTCTTGATCTGATCGTCGTAGGTCTTTTTTACGATATAATGCCATTGACGGTCCGCTACATCCACAAAAAAGACTTCACCGGTCTTATGATTCTTGACCGCCTCCTGGAATTCCTTCGGCATCATTTCTTCACCGAAAAAATAACCGGTATCGCCATGGGTAGTATTACCATCCATCGTGTATTGGTCGGAGAGTTTATCGAAAGGAGTACCAGTGGCCTGTTTCTGCATAATTATCTTTTTCAGGCTATCGATTTCAGTAACAGATAAGGATCCACCGTCCAAAAAGATATAGTTCGCACGGTAGGTCACTTTTTCCGAAGATTCGATCACTTTATAGGTAACATAGCCGACAGAAAAGATATCTCCTTTATTATTCCTCAATAACCTTTTTTCAATCAGGGAAGTGTCTTTACCATAAGAAAGGGTGAGTATTGCAGGTTTTAAGGCCGGGTTGGCCTCAATGAATTGCTGGGCTTCCTGAACGGTACCAATTTTTTTAAATTTATCGGTTACGGTTAATTGTGTTTGCGCGAAGGTCGACAGAGAAAAAAGCAGAAATAAGCTTGCAAGACTATTTTTCATGTTTCTATTTTTTATGGCATTGTAGTAAAAAATATGGCCAGTATAGGCTGGTCATAAATGCATTCCGGAAAAGGGGTATATTTCAAAATTCCATTCCCTTAATCCTCCTATGAAGGTAGGACTTTTTTGTATTACTCCCGCCGCACCGGGAACAGCCCGATTCCCAAGCCTGGAAAGGTATAGCCGGGAATTCGGGTAGCTGCCTTTTAGCCGGCCCGGAGCTGATTTAACCCTTACTACGCCTTAACATATCCTTCACAATTGAACGCTACGGGCTCCTGCCAAGACCCCGCAAGCTCCGGGAATATTTTCCCAAGACAAGACTTTTTATTCCTTCGTTGCAGCGCATCATCATAACAGTCTTTTTTCTTTTTGCAGGTTGTCACCTCAGTTAGCCCGCCATCGTCTATCTAAGTATACAATCGTCTAACTAAGTCTACCAATTTGGTAGGTAGTACTGCATTAGGTATATTTGCGCGCCGGAAGGCATTTTCGGCAAAAGGATAAATGATCGGATGTGATGTACAGGTAAAATTTGCTCCTGGTATTCTCTTAGCCGGTTAACGAAAATTTGTTCATTATAAAAAGTTGCTGTAAATTAGTATATCAAATTAGTAGACTAATGAAAAAAAGAAGCAGAACCCTTGCCCTTGTACTGATCCTGGGAGCATTGACCACTCAACATACGCAGGCGCAGGAACATGCCCGCACCATCACCGGATTGGTGACTTCCAAAGACGACGCTGCTCCCCTGGAGGGAGTGATGGTATTGGCGAAAGGGACCGGATCGTCCTCCGGTACGCAGCAGGATGGCATGTATTATGTCCAGGTCAACGATAAGGATTCTGTGCTTGTCTTTAGTCTCCATGAATTTCAGACCCAGGAAGTAAAGATTACTGCCGGAAATCTATATAATATTTGTCTTTGCAAAGGACAGGCCCAGGATCAGCCACAGGA
The DNA here is from genome assembly GCF_054461575.1 of Flavitalea flava. Classification (NCBI taxonomy): domain Bacteria; kingdom Pseudomonadati; phylum Bacteroidota; class Chitinophagia; order Chitinophagales; family Chitinophagaceae; genus Flavitalea; species Flavitalea flava. The sequence goes on along the minus strand of NZ_JBTLQH010000003.1, from coordinate 160,048 downwards.
TAAAGGTCTGCGTCCGGTTCAGCTAAATGGCAAAAGCCCCTTCTCTCCCATCGGGAACTGGCGTCTCCTCTTCCAGGTAAGACCGGATGTGGAAGTTCCTGTCAGTTTCGATATCCGGGCAACCGATGGTGGCGTGCAGAAAGCATTTTTTCATAATGCGGATGAAAGATTCGAAGGAGGCAGGGTCCGGCAAACGGCAGATTCCCTTTTTATTTTCCTGGATCAATTCGATAATGAACTAGCCTTTCAAATTCGTGATAATGCATTGGTTGGCGTATTGAAAAAACAAGACGGCACCGGCTCCCCGCTTCCTGTAAAAGCAGAACCCGGCATCGATTACCGGTTCAAAGAAAAAGGGATAAAACCTGCAGGTGATATTTCGGGTACCTATGAGGTGGTCTTTAAATCCGAAGGTGGTAAGGAAGAAAAAACCGTTGGTCTTTTCCACCAGGATGGAAATAAATTACAGGGGACATTTCTCCGGGTAACCGGAGATTCCCGCTACCTGGAAGGGATTGTAGAGGGAAACGAGTTCTATTTGTCTTCATTTATCGGTTCAGGCCCCTCTTATTATAAAGGCAGTTTTACACCCGAAGGACTGCTGAACGGCGAGATAATCGGATCACGGGGAAGCCAGCCCTTTTCAGGTGTTCGTAATGAAAAGGCGGCATTGCCGGATGCCTACAAATTGACCTATCTCAAAAATGGGTATAATTCCTTTGATTTTTCCTTTCCGGATGCGGAAGGACATCAGGTATCTCTGAAGGATAAAAAGTTCAGCAATAAAGCAGTCATCGTTACGATTGGTGGCACCTGGTGCCCAAATTGCGTGGATGAAACTTCTTTTCTGGCGCCCTGGTATAAAGCCAACAAGTCCAGAGGCGTAGAGATCGTATCCCTCCAATACGAACGTAAAACCGATTCTGCCTATGTCCGGAAAGTATTGACCCGGTTCCGGGAAAGATATAACATTGAATATGATCTCTTGCTCGGGGGATTGGCTGACAAACAAGGTGTAGCCAATTCCTTACCGGATCTGAATACTTTTCTCGCATTTCCAACGACTATATTTATCGACCGGAAGGGTAAGGTCGTCCAAATACATACCGGTTACTCAGGTCCTGCAACCGGCCCCTATTATCAGCAGTTCGTAAAAGAGTTTAATGAAGAGGTGGATTCGTTGCTGAAGAATTAAGTTTTTTTGTGTTCCTTGGCAATTAAGGACGAATGTTGCAAAACACTCATATTCAGAAATTTACAGCAAATTAAAAATCAATAATTTACAACAGGCCTTCATCCAATGTATTTGCCGCCGGTTATACCAGGCAAAATTAACAAGTTTGGATTTAGTTCATTAAGCATTTATTTTTTGTAACTTGCCATTGAAAATAATAACAATTTTATATGCCTGGTTCTTTAAGCATAAATAGTATTTTATTGCAGGTAAAACAATTAGATCGGGAAGGCCAATTAACTCTCTTGGAAAAGATTGCTTTGCTTATTCGCAAAACTGAAGGTCAAAATGGAAATGGTGGTGGAGTATCTAATTTAGTTGCTAAATACAAAGGGTCAATGTTAAAACAACCTTTGGAAGATATTAATAAACAGCTAAATGACCTGCGTAACGAATGGGAATAAAATATCTCTGGGATACCAATACAGCCATCTATTATTTACAAAAGCAATTCCCAGCACCAGCTGAAGAGTTTATGGATGGAGTCTTAAAATTATTCCAACCTGCAATTTCCGCAATTACTGAAATTGAATTGTTATGCTGGAAAACAGCAACTGAAAATGACTTGGTAGTACTAAAAAATTTTATTGCTGACTGTGTTGTATTTGAATTAGAAACTGAATTAAAATTTAAAACTGCTGAACTCCGTAAAAGTTACAAAATAAAGCTTCCTGATGCCATCATTGGAGCAACGGCTTTAGTGTTAAATCTTACTTTATTGACTAGAAATATTTCAGACTTTCGAAATATTCCAGATTTGGACCTTATTAATCCTTGGGATCAATAAGTCAAAAAAAATAGCCAGCCAATACATTAATCAATAGCCAATCTCTATTGTTCCCCGGTAAGTCCTCACATTATCTATATTGTTGACCATATAATGAGCGACATCGGCTCGGGATATCTTCAGACAATTCTTTAAGAATTCATTTATAGCAACACGATACTTGCCCGTTGCGGGTTTATCGGACAATTGGGGAGGGCGGATGATTGTCCAATCCAATCCTGAATCTTTTATACCGCTTTCCATTTCGTGCAGGTCGGCATACATATGCTTCAATAATTTCTGTACGACATACTTTTCGATCAGCCGTACATACCAGGGCAGGACCGGGCTTATCTCAATGGCCGATGCCGAAATAAAAAACACACGGGCGATCTGCCTCTTTTCCATGGCAGCCAGCAGGCTGAAATTACCCTGGGAATAAAGGGTGGTAGGCTTATCTGCGCCAAACCCGCCTTTTACCCCAATGGCGGAGATAACGACATCTTTACCGGCCAGATGCCGGTCCCATATATCCGTATGAAAGATATCTCCTTTTATTTTCTCCAGGTTAGGATGTGTAAGGGGTAGATTATCGGGGTTTCTTAATAAGGCAGTGACCTGATGGCCTGCCTGTAATGCGATTTCCACAGCCTGTTTGCCTATTCCGCCATTGGCACCTATAACCAGTATTTTTTTGACGACCGATGTTTCGTTGTTTGACATATTATATTTGTTCCAGGTTTTATTTAATCCATGATCGAATGATCCGGGTTTTATTTAATAGGAAAATTTCATTGTAGTTGTGCTTTACCATAATACTCCGGATCTTGTTGAGATTTTCAGGATCAATCTCAAAATACAGATATGTGCTATGGCCGGTATACCCATTATTACCCGGATTTCACGAAAGATCTCCCTTCCGTAAGCTCTTATCCTCAATTTGTATAGACAGATCCCAGGCATGCTATCGATTAACAATTAAAAAACATAAATCGATTAGAACCGGAAAACGCTCAGCACAAAAATGATAATGAAAAATAATAACTGCGCGGTATGAAACAAGGTCATCCTGCTCTTTAAAGCTATGATGGCACTATTGTTCGAATAATCGGCCACTACCGTGCCGGCCATAATAGTAAAACCAATAAGATGAAGGACGAGAAATAACTGGAATAAATGCTGAGAAGGCATGAATTTTTTTTTAGCTTTAGGATTTTTTGAAATGTTTTAATTTATCCGGATTCGTTTGTACATAGATGTTCCGGATCCGGTCTCCTTCCGGTTCGAGTGATACCAGGCTGACTGGCATATCGCCTGAATAGGAAAGGATGGAAGGCATGCCATTAGCCAGGGTTATTTCCTGCCGGAAATCCGGAGTGTATTGATGGAATTTGGGAACGATATTGAGCAAAAGCCGGCCTACTTTCTCTTTGCCCATGATAGGCTTCAGAAATGCCGTGAGACGCTGACCATTGACCTCGAAAACCTTGCCGCCACCATCGGCAAACAGCAGAATATCCTCCTTTAACAAATCGATGAGATCTGTTATACTGCCTTCCGATATGGCCAGCAGGAAATTGTTCAGGATCTTTTCATGAACCTTCATATCCACCTGGAAGCGGCGTGTATCTTTCCCCAGGTTTTCCTTTGCCCGCCGGAGGATCTGCCGGCAGTTATCGGTGGTTTTATCAAATATGTCTGCCAGCTCATAGTAGTCGTAGGAAAATATTTCCTTCAGCAGAAAGATGGCTCTTTCCCGGGGTGTCAGTTTCTCCATCAGGACCATCATGCCGATCGATAAGGCATGATAGGATTCTATTTTTGCATGACCCGCATCCGGTTCATTATTATGCAGGGGTTCCGGTAACCAAACACCAATATATTCCTCCCGTTTGACACGGGCGCTATTAAGGTAATTGATGCATTTATTCGTGACCATTTTCACCAGGTAGGCCTTGGGATGTGTCACCGATTCCATCTGGATCTCCATCCATTTCACATAAGTATCCTGTACAATATCCTCTGCCTCGTCGATCTTGCCCAGCATATTGTAGGCCATGGAAAACAGGAGCGCCTTATATTCTAAAAACAGTTCCGTTCTATTGTCCATCATCCGATTTTTTTCGGTGCTTAAATTAATGATTTAGCGGCGGTTATTTTTGTTCTGTAACAAACCACTCTATCATTAGACAATTTACGTTCCTATTTCGTGACAGAAAGGGATATCTTTTTTTGCCCCTTCCTTAGCGCAATGGTCTTCAATGTGTTAAATCAATTCATATACATAAAGGGTAGAGTCATTGTCGTCCGGCATATAATAAGCCCGGATCTTATCCTCCGCTGTATATTCAAAAAAACTAGGGTTTTGCGTCATTACCGCACCTGTCACGGGAGACCATTGCTGAACAGGGGTCTGGTGAACGGCTGATTTTTTGTCCAGATCGACGATTTCCAATCCCCCTAAAGCAAATCCTTTACCATCTGGCTTTTTGTAACCAGCAAGACCGGTGTACAACATTTCGTTCCCGCCCAGGTATTGATTATCCTGGTAGTCGATATAAAAGGCATGGTTCAGGGTGGAGGAAGAAACATTTCCCTCCTTATCGAGGTCCCACTGGTAAAACCGCCTTGATCCCCAGCTGATGCCATGAAGGGTATTGGTATCCTTATTCCGGGCAATCCCGCCAATATGATCATTCCATCGGAATACTTCCTTCAATTCTTTCCGTTCCGGATCGAATTTGTAAATAATGGCCTGGCTGTCCGGCCGGTATTCCGCAGCGGCGATCCAGATATGCGAACCATCGAAATCAATACCGCTGGGATGATAAATGCTCCCTTCGCCAATTGGGATATCTGCCAGCAGTTTTCCCTCCCCGTCGATCCTGAACAGATGCCCCTTCCCTTTTGTCCTGTCCCAAACCCCTTCCACCGGAGAACTGATTTCAACGGAGGACACCCAAAACTCATTTCCGATTTTGACCATTCCCTGACAATGAAAGGTCTTGAACTGAATCCTGACAGTTTTTATCAGATTCCAGACCGTATTCCGGTTAATGGTCTTGAGTTTCCGGCTTAACGGACTTTCCGCCAACTTTTGACCAGTCTCGCCATCCGGGCCACTCCTATTTTCCTTTCCATTACCTGGTATAGCTTTGGGGTGTGAAGCGGCCATTGCAGGGAGCCCGGTTGACAGGCAAATGGCACTTAAAGGGAGCAGGCTGTTTTTTAGAAATTTTCTTCTATCCGGCATAGGGTTCTTCTTGATAATGAAAAAATAACGTGTTCAAAACGGATCTTAATCAGGCCGGATGGGTTTTGCGGAAATAACCGGGGGTGAGCAAGGCATTTTTTCTGAAAAAGGTGATAAATTCAGTTACCTCCCCAAAACCAAGACACAAGCCGATCTGAGAAAGATCCCAGTCGGTATGCAGAAGCAGTTCCCGGGCCTCCTGCGTGATCCTGTCAGCAATCAGCCGGACCGTCGTTTTGCCGGTGCTTTCTTTTAGCACCCGGTTCAGGTAATAGATCTGTACGGATAATTGCCGGACGAAATCCTCCTGCGTGCGGAGTTTAATTCTTTGTAAGGGAGATTCGATGGGAAATTGCCTTTCCAGTAACTCTGCGAACAGGGTGGTTGCCCGTAATGCAGCATCGGCACTGTTATACTTGCTGCTTTCCGCAGGTTTGCAGGTAACCGCGGTTTGCATCAATTCAAAAACCTTATTGTTCAGCACCTCATTTTTATAGATATAGTCGGAAACATTTTCCGCTATCATCCGCTGGAATAATTTACACATTTCCGTGAATTGTTCCTCAGACAAATTAAAAGCGGCAGTTCCCCCCGGCTTGAAAAAAGGATATTGGTTCAATTGGCCAAAACGATGAAAAAAAGTTTCCGTAAAAAAACAAAGGAAACCCGATTGTTCTTCGTTTGCCGATTCCCAGCTTAACGACTCCCATATATAAGGTATCTGTGGATTGGAAAAAAGAAGCCCTCCATTTTTTAACTCAATGGATCGATCGGCAAAATAAAACCGGGAATGCCCCGATATCAGGATGATCTCATAATAATTTCTTTTGCCGGAAGAAAGATGGGTTGCGGCCGATCCCGGAAATTCATGCAGGGTACAAACATTAAAATGCCCGGTTTCGGTGTTAAGGTTATCCTCTGCGCCATGCAATTTATGCCGGTAAAACTCTTCGAGATCCTGCGTCCTTTCCATGGGCTAAATATACGAAAAGTGCAGTTCGTAAGTTTTTCTTAATTTAGGGAAATGACAACGGTGAATGTATGAAAATACAATCCTTCCATCCTGCCCCATCACTTTCCACTTATGTAAGTTCTGTTTTTGTGATGGAATCGCATTTTTTGCTGCAGGATCTTTTTATTCCCCTTATTGCAAAAGGTTATCCGAGTATCGTTTTTCAGTATACGGATTCGAAGTTGCAAACGGGTAAAGACAATAAGATCGACAACTTTGTCCTTTACGGTCAAAATGGCAAACCCTTTGAACTTACGGCTTCCCGGCAGTTAACGGTCATTGCTTATTTCCTGTATCCTCCATATTTAAAGACTCTTTTCGGGTTTCACGCCAGTGAGTTGAAAGACAGGTGTCTGGACTTAAGTATTCTGTCCCCTGCCAAAGAAATGAATTGTAAAGAACAGCTCCTGAATGCTCCTACGCTGGATAAACGTTTGGAAATCCTGAATGGTTATGTTTCCAAATTGACCTCTCTTCATTTTCAAAATTTCCACCCTTCCCTTTTATTCGCCACGCAGGCGATCCGCAAAAGCAATGGATTACTACCCCTTCCCGCGCTGCAAAAAGAACTCCATATCACAGAAAGGACCTTTCAACGTTTATTCGGGTCGCACGTAGGCGTTTCTCCAAAACTATTCAGCCGGATCTGCCAATTTAATGCAGCGTTCGAAAGGCTCAATCATACCCCTTCCGCCAGGCTGGAGGATATCGCCTTTGAACATGGTTATGCAGACCAAAGTCATTTTATCCGGTCCTTTTTGGAGTTTACCCATTGCTCGCCCAGGGAATATTTACAACGTATCCCGGAAATCCAAACCGGAATCCAAGCATGATCTGATCGCCGGGTGAAAGGGTTATTTTGTCGGTTTTGTTCAATTGCTTCTCCCGGCTTTGTCCTTTCTTTGATGTATAAAAATGGCCGGATAATTCCATACCTTGTTATTCGATTACCATAAATCAATAAAATATAAATTATGCCCAAAATTGTAGTTTCAACCTGGATGAGCCTGGATGGCGTTTTCGATGCCGGAAATATGAATGAATGGTTTACTCCCTTTGACAGCGAAGGCAGACAAGGCTATATCAAGGAAGGAATTCTGGCCTGCGATGCCTTTCTTTTTGGCCGTAAAACCTATGAAATGCTGGCGCCTTACTGGTCAGCTTTAAAAAATAATGAGATGGGGGTAGCGGCCAAACTAAACAGCGCACCTAAGTATGTTGTTTCTTCTACCTTGGAAAAAGTTGGGTGGGAGAATGCTATCCTTATTAAAAATGATATCCGGGAGGAGATAGCCCGTCTGAAAGAACAACCCGGAACCGAGATACAAATAGAAGGCAGTGCTACCCTGGTCGAATCCCTCGCCAAATGGGAGCTTATCGACGAGTACCGTTTGCTGGTTCATCCGATCATTATGGGGAACGGCAACCATTTTTTTAAAGACGGCATGCATGCCAAAGGAATGAAACTGGTTAAAACAAAAACGCTGGATCATGGAGTTACCCTGCTATGTTACCAGACGGAGAATAGATAGCATTAACTATTGGAGGATAATTTTTCCAATATTATCCCGATCTTTCGCTGAAAGGCCTGCAGGTCGGCGTTTGTTCTGGCTAGTGAGAGCGCTGTTTGAAAGTTGTGCAAAGCCTTTTTATTATCAATACCAGTATAGAGTTCCCCCAATAATGCAAAATAGAACTGATGTCCGGTCAGCCCGAGTTTCTCGGCTTCGATAAGAGCAACCTCCTTGCCCTTGACCTTGCATAAGGCATAGGTCCGGTTTAACGCTGCGATGGGCGAATATTCTATTTGCAGCAAAAATGATTGTAGAATTGTAATATATTTTCCCATTTTTCCAGGGTATCTTCCTTCCGGGTATTCCAATAGGCAATCCCGGCCTCCAGATGATATTTGGACAGGTTATTGCCTCTCCCTGCGGCATGCAGATAAACTCCGCCTTTGGCAATGAGGTCCTGATCCCAAAGACCGGTATCCTGGTCTTCGTACAATACGGGCGTACCCTTGCTGTCCAGGCGGGCTTCAAAACGGGAGGCATGAAAACACATGAGCGCCAGTAAGGCGTTCGCCTGCGGCTGATCGGTACACCTGTTCTCCGTCAGCATAATGCATAGTCGCATGGCCTCCAGACACAATTCCTTCCTAAGCGTGCTGTTACCGCTTAGGGAATAGTATCCTTCATTGAATAATAAATAAATCGTAGCTAAAACACTGGTCAGCCGCTCCTCTATTTCGGCAGGTTCCGGAAAAGAAAGACTGACCTTTTCTTCTCTTAACTTTTCCCGGGCACGGTAAAGACGTTTGTTGATGGTTTCTTTATTGGTCAGGAAGGCATCGGCAATTTCTTCAATACCAAAACCGCAAAGGATCCGAAGCGATAATCCGATCTGCGCTTCCGGGGTTATGGAAGGATGACAAATGGCAAACATCATCTGCAGCTGGCTGTCTTTTATATTTTCCGGGGACAGATCGATTTCCTGTTCATAAGGATCGGTCATTTTGTTCCCCTCCGCCTCCTTCTCCAGATCGGGAGAAATATGGGTTTCAAAATGCCGGGTCCGCCGTACATGGTTTATCGCTTTATTTTTGGCCACATGATAAAGCCATGCAACAGGATTTTGGGGAACCCCATTCAAACCCCAAACCTGCGTTGCCGTCAGAAAAGTATCGCTGGTTATATCCTCCGCCAATTCGATCTGGTCAAACCCGAAATAGCTGCAAAGAACGGCAATGATTTTCCGGTATTCTGTCCTGAATAAATGAGGGATTAAAACGGCCTTGTCCATAGGCTGATGAGTAATATACTTTAGTGAATCAAACTAGATTGTGATCACCATTCTTACTTCCACACTGTTCCCTTCCCCATTCAGGATGGGGCATCCCCTGGCCAGATCCACCGCCTCCTCAAAATCCGCCGCTCTGACAAGGATATACCCTGCTATGGATTCCTTGATCTCTGCAAAAGGCCCGTCAGTTATTACATTGCCCATTTTTAATACTCTCCCTTCCTTTGACAGGGGCGTCCCTTTGATAAATTTGTTCTGCGCAGCAATACCTCCTACCCAATCCTGGTATTGCCGCATATATTCCTGCATTAATTCCGGGGAAGGCTGTGCTTCTTTGGTCAGGATATCAAGGCGAAATAATAAAATGAATTCATTCATATGGTTGATTTTATACTTTTAGATATAAATAGAATGGTTTTATTTTACCGGCTGGTAGGTCAGCAAGATCACTCCGCTCTTAAAAGTCCTGGTACCGGCAAGTTTCAGGTTCAACTGCCGCCGGATATCCTTAAAAATGGGAGTTCCCTCCCCCAAGGCTACCGGATTGACCATGATCTGGTATTCATCGACCAATCCCATATCCGTCAATTGGCTGACCAGGCTTCCACTGCCCAGCACCGTCATATCCTTGCCCGCAGCCTTTTTAAGTTTCATTATTTCTTCCTCCATAATGTCGCTGACCACCCTGGAATTGTTCCAGGAAGCCTTTTTCATCGTTTTGGAAAAGACGATCTTCTCTGCCATATTCATTCCGTTGGCTACATGAGGGGCGCTTTTTTTACCATCCGGCGAAGGCCAGTACCCCGCCATCATCTCATAGGTAACACGTCCAAACAAAAGGGTGCTTCCGAACCCCAGCATTTCGCCCGCAAACTCATTCCCTTCCGCATCATGATGTCCGTTCCAGCTCAGATCCCCGTCCGGTCCTTGAAAATAACCATTTAAGGTAACAAAATTGTACACGATTAACTTTCTCATTTCGAGTGTTTTATTGATTAATAAGGTGGCGGGGAGGTACCCTGGCCAGCGATTTACACCTTAATAACAAATGAGAAAGAAAGGTTTGGACAATTCGGATAAAGGATCAGGCAAAATTATTGATTAGCCGGACCATCACCAATTCCAAGTGGTCAAATCAGTTCGGGTTAAGACGCAAACACCCCCTTGAATTGTCGTTTTAGACCTGCCTGAGTCCGGTGACTGCGGCTTAATTTTGAAAAACAAATCATTTAAAAACAAATCTTTTACAAATGCGTAAACTTATCATGAAAATGTCCCTCTCCGTCGACGGGTTTGTCGCGGGTCCCAATGGCAAGAACGACTGGATCTTCAAGAACAGCGACGAGGCTTCACGCGAATGGTCAGTCGCACAGTTCCGGGAGGCGGGGCTTATCATTATGGGCAGCAAGTCCTTTCAGCAAATGGCTCCTTACTGGGCCACCGCAACCGGGCCTTTCGCAGGGCCGATGAACGAGATTCCCAAGGCCCTCTTTACCAAAAAAGGATTTGCGGGTGTCGATTTCCCCGGTGCGGAAAAGTCGCCTGCCGAGGCCTCCTGGGCCGGGGCCCGGGTATTCGATGGCGATCTTGCGGAAGGGATCAGGACGCTCAAACAGGAGCCGGGCAAACCGATCGTAGCCATTGCCGGCGCCGGTTTTATGCGGAGCCTTATAACAACAGGGCTCATCGACACATACTACCTGATTACCCATCCCTTGCTATTGGGCGCGGGCCTGCCAATCTTCACGGATCTTGCAAAGCCGGTTGACTTGAAACTGGTGGATGTGAAGGTTTTCCCTGGTGGGATTTTCGTGCAAACTTATCATCCGGCATAAAGGATAAAAGGCTTATATTTTATCTCCCTGAAGAAGCTCCCTACCGTTTAAACACCCATACCTATTTACTTAAAAATAGAATAGGTGTTTAAACGGTTCTAAATTTAACTATTATTAGGGAATCAAGAGTTTTCCATATCTTATAAGCGATGAAGGCACCCATTTTCACATATTCTTCGAATTATCGTCGTATCCGTAGTTCTTGCAAGTAAACTACATGGATAAAATAATCTGATTTTATTTAATTATTTTATTATACTTTTGATTTTCCTGTTGTATCCCACATCATCGATCTAATCTATTTACGTAAAAAATTCTAACAGTATCATCGGATCTGCATTATGCAAATCCAGAGTGATCATTAGGTTCCTAGTGTACCTGATACCTTCGGTATTGTCCTCCCTTTTTAGTAACCTGGTCGCATAGGTTTTGTGTTATGCCATAACAAAGCCTTTTTCTGCTATTTATAACATCCACAAAATAAACTAACATGCGAATCCTGGTATTGGCATTACTGACCCTGTACAATATTGACGCAGGTGCTCAAAACATTGGAAGAGTTGAATCTTCCGCACAACCGGCCCTGAAGGTTAAAGACCTTGAAAAATTAGCCAAAAGCTATAGATTTCTAAGTGCAAGTCTTCAACAGCAATCCCTTCACTATCTTACTCGTCTTCAAAAGGAGGAATCAAGAGTTCAACTGATTCAACAATCGAAAAATGGTACACCTGGCCATGTTTCTCTAACAGAAACTCCATTGGATCTCGAACAATTAAGGAAGCAATTGGTGAGTCCGGTCAATTTTACTCTAAAGAATCCGCTGAGAGAATATTTCCCCAGACTGGACAGTCTTAAAACGGCCTTACTCTTTTTACAATTGCCCATCCAAGGAGGATTAATATCCGGTCAATTGGAGCAAATACAAGGTTTGCAGAAAGAGATTTCCATTTTTGAAACCAGCATGCAGCAGGCCACCAATATCAACTATTTTATTCAACAACGGCAAGAACAGTGGAAGGCCAGTTTGGAAAAGGCGGGTAAGATTAAACAACTGACCACGCTAAAGAAGGAGTTTTATTATTATCAGCAACAAATAAATGAATACCGGGATATATTGCAAAATAAGGACAAACTGACGACTAAAATTGTATCCAAAGTAAGTGACCTACCTGCCTTCGGACAGTTTATGAAAAGAAACAGTTATCTATCCACCTTATTCAGGATGCCTGGCGGTTCTGATTCGGAAAATGCGGAAAATATCCCCGGCTTGCAGACACATGCGCAGGTGGATTCGCTGATCGGTGTAAAAATGGGGTGTGGAGCTTCCTTGCCTGCTGCAGTTATGGGTGACGAAAATAAGGAGGCTAATAATAATCCCCTGGCAGGGAACATGCAAGAGGCCCAGAACTTGCTCAATACCTGGAAAACTAAATTTAGCCAATACGGAACAGGGAATAGTCAGACAACCCTTCCGGATTTTAAACCGAATACGCAGCATAACAAAGCCTTTTGGCACCGCCTGGTGACAGGGTTTAATTTGCAATCTACTTCAGGAACCACTTTACTTCCGGCCTACAGCGATCTCGCACTTTCCCTGGGCTATAAGATTAAAGGAAATTCTGTTGCCGGTATTTCAGGATCGTATAAAATGGGATGGGGACAACCCTTTAATCATCTTGCATTGAGTAGTGAGGGAGTTGGAATTCGCAGTTTTATCGATTGGGACCTGGGAAAAAACATTTTCGTTTCCGGAGGGTATGAATGGAATTATCTTCAGGCATTTTCTCAATTACGGGCCTTACGGAATATTCAGGCCTGGCAACCTTCCGGATTGCTTGGGCTTACCAAAAAAATGAAGATTGGCAGACGGCAACAAAGCATCCAATTGCTGTACGATATGCTGCATACCACTCATCTTCCACAAAGCCAGCCGCTTATTTTCAGAGTGGGCTATTCTTTTAATTAATTTCTATTCCATAATACCGAAATCCCGGAAATAATTTTTTTATGTATTTAAAAAATTTACTCCCTATTTTATTAAGCCTTTTGTTCATAGTCGAATCCGTTAATGGCTATTGCCAAAGTAATGGGCAGGCACCCCAGATTTCTCCGGTATCGCCAAATGAAGCTGCCTTGTTCAAAGTATCCGAAAGGCCAATCGGTGGCTATACCGGAATGGTACCGATAGGTTTACCGTTTCATACGGTAACCTGCGGCGCTTTATCCGTACCTGTTTCTATCAACTACCATATGGGCGGTATAAAAGTGGAGGAAGTGGCCTCTAGTGTGGGGCTAGGCTGGTCGTTACAAGCAGGCGGCTCTGTAACCCGCTTAATGCATGGTACTCCAGATGATGAGAAAAGTCCAGGGACCGGGTTTCTTTATTCCACCACCAAACCTTCTGGTTTTATTAGTGCTTATACCCTGCTCATGGCAGATCTGGTCCTACGGAATTACCTGGATATGGAGCCGGATATGTATTGTTACAATTTTAACGGTGAAACCGGGCAATTCTTTTTTGACGAAAGTGGCAATGTGGTAATGCAGCAGGAATCCGCCTTAAAAGTTGTCCCCGTATTTACCAGCTATACGATTACCGGGTGGATCATTACCGATGAGAAGGGCAATAAATTTTATTTCGGCTCCGATAAGAATAAGACGGTTACCTATAATGATTATTCCACCCAAACCTATGTGAGCGATGGCAATCTCAATAATAAACCCAGTATCATCCCTTACCTAACTACCTGGCATTTAGCCGAGATCGATGACATGAACGGCGAAAACCAAATCTTGTTTACCTATGGCTCAACAACGGCTCAATATATCACACTATCGGGTGGATATGGACCAACAGGCTTTATAGAGATCTTCAATTGTACTACGGAGGACAATTATACCGATAACGTCAGGCTCACGAACCAAACGACAGAGCGTTTCCTGACCCGGATACAAAGTCGCAGTGAGTATATGGTCTTCAACACTTCTACCACCCGAACCGATTATCCGGGAGGACCCCGGTTGGATTCTATTCAGGTATTCGATTCGGCCGGTGTCTTAAAAACAAAATACCATCTGAATTATGATTTCTTCCAAACAACCTTTGCTCCCCCGGGAGATCAATATTTTAAGCGATTAAAATTAACTAATGTGTCCATTTTTGGCTCCTCCGGAACGGACAGCCTGCTGTATCAATTTACCTATGAAACAAATGTCAATTTACCAAACCGGGTAGGTTTTGGAGTGGATTATTGGGGGTACTACAATGGCGAAGACAACAATGGGCTGCTTATTCCCAATCTTTTTTATACCGCCTATTCCACGAATATCCGCGCTACCGGAAAAGCCAAACGGGAGGCTAATTTTAATTATGCTAAGGCCAATACCCTTACCCGAATTACTTACCCTACGGGAGGATACCGGCAATTCACCTATGAGGGCAATCAGGCCATGCTGCCTTCGAATGATCAGATCCAACCTGACCCTGCGTATATAACCAATCGTTCCTTTAATAATACTACGGTAACCTTTACCAGTCCTACCCTACCGGCGATCAAGCAAACCTTTACGGTTAGTAGCGTCGATGGAGCCACCGAATTTAGTTATTTGCTGAGTGGAACGACCAGCGGCTCGTTTTGGGTGAAGCTTATCCATGTGACAACAGGTGGTGATGTCCTGATCAATACGTTTAACAATCAATATAACGGAACCTGGACTATCGGAAATGGCAATTACCGTCTCGAAGTTTATATGCCCTTCTCTACCTCTTTTACAGGGGTTCAAGGGAATTGGGGGGAAAGCACACTAAGCAGTGCTACTATTTCCCGCCCTGGCATGACCGTGTTAAAAAACAACCGTACGATTGGCGGCCTTAGGATAAAACAGATTGACGATTATGATCCAATTGCGGCCAAAACCTATTCCACCAAATACAGCTATAAACTCTATTCGCAGGATTCTACCCTAACCAGCGGGCTATTGGTTTCTCCGGTGGTGGTGGCCACTAATTCGGGCCCATGTGGGGGTCGAAGCGGATGCCAATATCTTAGGCTTTCCGCTAGTAGTTCCTATCCCCTGGCAGCGGATGGAGGGGCGTATGTGTATTATACGGAGGTAAGAACCTATCAGGATACCGCTGGCTGGACGGACAGGGAATATACCTATCGTGTAGATGGTGACAATTGGTATTATTTTTTATCGGAGGAACCGCTCGCCAATGCTGCGGACTATTCCTTCTGGCGGGGCAAGCTACTATCCGAAAAGATATATACCGGATCAGGTACTCTTTTGAAGAAAACAGTGAATCAATACCAGCAACTATACTACACAACAGGTCAGGCTTATAAAATGAAAGGGTATTATTATGATGGCTCTGTTGGTTGCTCAAATGGAGTTCTTTGTCACGCCTGTTATACGGGTTATACCATTGGAACCGGTTACTATCCCCTGTCGACTGCTATTGATTCGATTTTTGGAAGCGGCGGGGTGCAGGTGCTAAAAACCTTTTATACCTATTCTCCGGCAAGCGGCTACCCATTAGCACAATCGGTAACTCATTATGTCAATAACGGGGCAGTACGTATTGATAAGTATCGTTACGCCTTTAATAACCAGACAGACTTTTTACTCCCTCTTTCCGGTGCTGAAAAAACGATGATCGCTACCCTGTTAACCAATAATTTTTTCCAGCCCCTGGAACTTACCAGTACCTATACGCCACTAAGTGGCTCAGCCTCCTTTGTAGCAGGAACGAAATACAGTTATGGTTATTTTAATGGAAGCCGTATTCATTTAAGTACGGTTAAACAGTTCAAAACAATGGCAGATTCCATTACGGTTAATTATACTGCCTATGATACCAATGGAAATTTAACCGAATCGTACAAACAAAACGATCCAAAAACCGTCTGGATATGGGGCTATCACAACAGTTATCCGGTGGCCATGATCACCGGCAGTAATTATGTAACCTGTTCAGGATTTCTTACCAATAGTGTATTGCAGGCTCCATCTTCAGATGATGCGATCCGAACACAAATCGCACTAATCCGCTCCGGGTTGGCAGGATCTAAGGCACTTGTATTGGCCTATTCCTATTTACCGCTTATTGGAAAAACTTCCGAAACGGATGCCAGTGGAAAAACGACCTATTATGAATATGATAATCATGGCCGATTATCTGTCATACGGGATCTGAACCGGAATATCCTTAAAAAGGTCCAATACAATCCATAAACCTCATTCCCATTTATTTATATCTTTTTTATGATACGATTAACTACTGGCTTTCTGTTATCTACCTTCTGTTGCCTGCTATTCACAGGAATAACCCATGCGCAGGACGGTTTGGTGGTCACTCCTGCAGTTTATAGCAGCTCCACTAATAATTATATCAGAAGCTGGACGGCAGTTCAGCCGGATACGGTAACCACCGATTTTACGACGACATCTCCTTTAAGTAAGACAAGGCTAACCACTCAATATTTTGATGGATTAGGCAACCTCCTGGAAACAGTTGCCATGCTGGGATCTTATCCCACCAGTAATGGAGCTATGAACTATTCAGCCGACCTGGTTACGACAGTATCCTATGATAATATCGGACGGCAACAGCGCATATTCCTGCCTTTTGCGGCTAATGGCACAGGAGGGAATAGCTCGGTTTCAGACGGAGGTTTCAAACAAAACCCATTCGAGGAACAAGGTTTTTTTTACAGTGATGGTAATTTCTTAAGTCCTGTAATTGGACAAGGTGAGACCTTTTATTATGGGAAAACGGAGTTCGAATCCTCTCCCTTAAACCGGCCATTACGCATCTATGCTCCTGGAAACAACTGGGTATCCGGGGCTGGCAAGGGAATTACTTACAACTATTGGGTCAATACGATAACGGATTCTGTAAAGATTTGGATGGTGACCAATGGTGCTTTGGGCAGTTTTGGTTCGTATGCAACGATTGGAAGCTATTCAGCAGGGGAATTGTTTAAGAATGTGATCACCGATGAAAATGGTAAACAAGTCGTCGAATTTAAAGACCGGGAGAATAAGGTTATCTTAAAAAAAGTTCAATTAACGGCCACATCAGACAATGGCTCGGGAAGCGGATATAACGGATGGCTCAATACCTACTATATTTATGATACAGTCAATAACCTGCGATGTGTCATTCAACCTGCCACCGTGGCGCAATTGCCGGGAGCATCCTGGGTACTTTCTTCGACCATGTTAAGTGAAGGTTGTTTCCGGTATGAGGTCGATGGAAGACAGCGAATAATTATTAAAAAGATACCAGGTGCGGCGCCTATCAATATGGTATATGATAATAAAGACAGGCTGGTCCTTTCCCAAGACGGCAATTTACTGGTGAATCATCAATATCAGTACGTACAGTATGATACCTTAAACAGGTTAGTTGCCACTGGAGTTATCACCGACCCCACCAATTACAACAACCCTAATTATCATAGAAACCTGGCAGCCGGCAGTACAGCCTATCCTACTCTTTCCGGATACAACTATTCGGAGCTGACCCGAAGTTTCTTCGATGACTACTCCTGGCTTGCCACCTATGGAAATCCACTGCCCTCAACCAGAAGTACGGTGGATGATGGATTTAGATTTCCTGTTAGTAATACCATTTTTCCGTATGCCCAGCCTTTGACTCAGACCAGTAATTCTACGGGAATGGTAACTGGAACCCGATTAACTGTATTGGAAGGAAGCAGCTATGGAAATACCTATCTATATTCCACCAATTATTATGATGACCATAACCGGATTATACAAATCCAAAAAACAAATATTACCGGCAAAACAGATGTTGCTACCACGCAATTTAGTTTTACCGGTCAACCGGTCGTAATTGTTTGTCATACCTATAAAACAACCACCAATGCAACCGATATTTTGGAGACAAAAAAGTTTAGCTATGATTCCTTAAGCCGGATGGTCAAAATACAACTTTCCTATTTAAACAAATACAATGGGGCAACATGGGCGACTGGCAACGAAACAACGGTGCAATATCAATACGATGGTGTGGGTCAGTTAATTCAAAAGGGGTTGGGCAATAAACCAGGTTCTCCGGCAGGTACTCCACTAGGCAATCAGGCTTTTGCCTTTAATATTCGGGGTTGGTTATTGTCTATCAATAAGGCTTATGTCGATGCATCGGTCAATAATGATCAATTCTTTGGTGAAGAAGTGAGTTATGACAAGAACCCAAGCCTGGGGACCGTAACTCCCCAGTACAACGGAAACCTCAGCTCGATGCTTTGGAAAGGCGAAGGCGATCAAATCAATAGAAAATATGACTTTTCTTATGATCCGGCCAATCGCCTGACATTGGCCAATTTTAATCAATATGTTTCCGGAACCGGGGGATCTGCCATTTTCGATAAATCAGCCGGGATTGATTACAGCGTCAATGGCGTTAGCTATGACCTCAATGGGAATATTATGAATCTTCTCGAAAAGGGCTGGAAAGTAAAAAGTTCACCGACTATTGATAGTCTTTCTTATGTGTACCAGACAGGGAGTAATAAGCTGACTCGTGTTACCGATGGCGCTAACGATACTACGAACCGACTGGGAGATTTTACCGATGGGACCAATACAGGAGACGATTATAGTTACGATGCAAACGGTAATTTAAATTTGGATAATAACAAGAAGATGAGCAGTATTAGCTATAATTACCTAAACCTGCCATCAGTAATCAATATATCGGGAAAAGGAAAAATTACCTATACCTACGATGCAGCAGGGAACAAGCTTCAGAAATTAACGGTAGATAGTACGACTACCCTTCCTACCTTAAAAAAATCGCTTTATCTTGGAAATACGGTATATGAAAACGAAATTATACAGTTTGCCAGCCATGAAGAAGGGCGGGTTCGTTTTTCAGTTAATAAAAATGTTACCGATACCCTCCTTATACCCATATATGATTATTATTTGCATGATCATCTCGGAAACACCCGAATGGTGTTAACGGAAAATTTAAATACGAACCCTACCAGTTATACAGATTCCTATCCGGATGCCAGCCTGGAAGATTCCTCGATTGGTACAGAAAGATTGTATTATAGCGGCCTGGATAGTGGGAGAATCAATAAGACGACCGTGCCGGGTTACCCAAACGATACGTACACCAGTCCCAATAACTTTATTCAGCAATTATCCGGGAGCGGCTATAAAATAGGTTCCAATATAGTGATTAAGGTCATGGCTGGGGATCAGGTAAATATTCGCGCAAATAGCTGGTACCGTCAGAATGGTATTTCGCCAGGAACGCCAAATTCTGCGTTGACCTCTTTGATCGCCGGGCTGGCGACAGGAATTGCAGGGACAGACATTGGGCATTTTGGGATAAATCCGCTGAAGCAAACCGGTGTACTCGATCCGGGGATCACCAATTTCCTGAATTCAGAGACCTATACGGCTACCAAGCCTAAAGCCTTTCTAAATTGGATTTTATTCGATGAGCAATTTCATATGGTGGCTGGCGCTGGTAATAATAACAGCGGGTTTCAACAGGTAGGTAGTGATACGACCTTAACCACGCATACGGTTACCGGGCAGACCATGACCAAAAGCGGATGGTTATTCGTGTATGTAAGCAATGAAACACCAAACATTAATGTTTTTTTCGATAACTTGCAACTGACCCACCTTCGGGGACCTATCGTTGAAGAGACTCACTACTACCCGTTCGGACTGACGATGGCAGGCATAAGCGCGCAGGCAGCTGGAAAGCCGGAAAATAAATATAAGTATACTCGCAAGGAGCTACAGCATCAGGAATTTTCCAATGGTGCAGGATTGGATTGGTATGACTTTGGCGCCAGGATGTATGATGTACAGATTGGGCGTTGGGATAGGATCGATCCCTTGGCGGAACAATCCAGGAAATGGTCTCCCTATAATTTCGTCTACAATAATCCTATGCGCTTTATCGATCCGGATGGGATGGGCCCGGAAGATATATTATATGATAATCATGGGCGCAGGATTGGGTATGATGAAAAAGGCGATAATGGCAAATTACGTATAGTCACAGATAACAAGGAAATTGCTCAAATTAAGAAAAATGATAAAAACCATACGTTTACCCTTTCCTCCACCATTTCTTCCGGAATTGAAACTACGAAAGGGGTTCTTACCGAAGCCTTGGATGTGTTCGACAGGACGGTGAATAATGGAGGAGATAAAGAAGAAACATCCACGGTAACGAGTGAGGGAGTGGTAAATAGAGGAGCAACAGGCAGTGCTGAAGAACAACAAATTGATGGGCAAACGGTTATAACCTCAGCTATAAAAGTGCCGCCAGGGACCGGTAATACATTGATTCATTCTCATATGACGGCAATCAAACTTCAGGCAAATGGAGACATAAAAACAGGAAATGCTGAACTAGCAGGTCCTGCCGACTTTTTAAACTTTAGAATTTATAGCAACAATATTATTGTGGGAAATCTTGGTAGTCCAACTATTAGTACAGACCCTTTGGGACAACATTCAGTTATAAAACCAGAACAAGGTGCTGTTTTCTACGGGAATGGAACTATTAAGCCTTTTGATGTAACTATAGATGCATTAAAGAAAATTATTAAAAATTAATCATGAACCATTTAAGGAAATATATTTTCATTCTATTTATCACTCTATCGGGGAATAAGGGATTTGCCCAAGAAATGGATAAACGTCTAAATTTCGTAGTCCTAATTGACAACGAAGTCCCAACTCCTTCTTACATTTTAAATGGAGTCTTTCTAATTAAAGATAGTACAGGGAAAGAAGTAGAAAAAATACCCTTCCACTATCAGGTCGGTTTTTTGGAAATGACCACTATGGGGTACAATAAATTTTTTAATCCTGGGTATAAAAATAATATTTATTTAAAATTCCAGTTTTATGAAATGCGTCCAAAAGATATCACACATGATTATGAATATGAAATACCTAATGATATGATTAACCATTTGTATTATATTTTAAAAGTTTACAACTATTCGAAT
Source organism: Flavitalea flava (assembly GCF_054461575.1). NCBI lineage: Bacteria > Pseudomonadati > Bacteroidota > Chitinophagia > Chitinophagales > Chitinophagaceae > Flavitalea > Flavitalea flava. The sequence goes on along the minus strand of NZ_JBTLQH010000003.1, from coordinate 139,127 downwards.
AAGCAAAGCAGAAAAAAATATTTACTAAAGAAAAGAATATATGGAATAGAGTTAACAACCCCTGGTATGGTAACCGTAATACCTAGAAAAAGGAAAAAATTTATCTTTTTTTTATAAAACTTACTTCCTTTTCAGATTGAGCGACTATGTTGATTTAAATTTTTATATTCCCGAAATAAAACCAATGAAATCAATAGTAATTTTTTCCGTTTTAATGTCATCCTGTTTTTTTTCTTTCAGCCAAACGGAAACACGCATCTTAAAAGTACACGATATACGGGGATACAATGATGGCTACGTTATCCAGGCGGTTGACCCAACAAACGCAGATACCTTGAATATTATTACTGATTTAAAAGACCCGGAAAAGAAACATCTCTACGAAAAAATAGTTATTGGCGAGAAGTACAAATTTGAATTTGATAACCCGGCGAAACACCTTTCCGGAAGACCTATTAAAGACCTTGTATTGGTAATTAAAACCACGGTGATCTGGAAAATTGAAGATGGCCTAAAAAACATGCCGGTCTATTCAACAAATATGAAAGGGCTATATATAAAAAAATAAATATAAAGCCAATACAAAAAATTATGTAGCGAATTTTATGTCGGAGTCTAATCCTGGGCCATGCAGTTGATAATTAACTTTTCAGGTCTCTGGGGACCACGCCGAATTTCTTTTTAAAAGCAGCTGTAAAATGATGGGGATATTTATACCCCATCCTTTCGGCGACTTCATGAATATCCATTTTTTCGTCCAGCAACAATCTTTTCGCCTCCTGCATGCGGACTTCTCCCAGGTAACCAAATACGGTATGATGGAACAAATCCTTAAAGCCGTTCTTGAGTTTTAGTTGATTGATCCCGGCCATCCGGGCGAGACCGGTAATGGAAAAGGATTCATCGTAATGCAGATCCATATATTCCCGGACAGCCTGCAAACGATCGATATCCCCCTGTTTCAGTGTTGACCGTTTAGTCTTTTTATCCTGATCCAACTGCCTTACCTGCAACAAGAATAATTCAATTGCCTTGGCTTCCAGGTATACGCCCTTCAAATGACCGTCATAGGGATTATTCCGCATTTCCCTGATGATGCCGTTCATAGCCGGCACCATCTGTCCCGTAAAGTCAGGTGATGGACTTCTGCAGACCGATTGATCCCGGAAACGCACCAGGAATTCGCTTTCTTCGGTAAACAATTGGGTGAAAAAGGAATCCGTCAGGGCCAATTCAAAAAAGGAACGGGGTTTTTCTCCGGTCGGGGCGACCGAAAAGTCATAGGGCCCGGAAGATTCGCGGTATACGACGAATTGTTTTTCTGCAATGGTCAGCCATTTTTTCTGATTGGCTGACAAAGAACCTGCCCGGTAGCCTGTCGGATAAGCTGCCGGAGAGTCTACCATTCGAAAATGGGAAACAATCGTTTCTTTTCCCGGATGGAGTGCTATTAGTTTTTCCCGGGGGTTAATATAACTCCCCCACTTCAGATCGATCTGGTCAAAAGATATCTCATCGATCTGCATCCGGTATCCGGAATCATCCCGTAAGGTCCTCGTCTGTTCCTGAAGACCGGATGCCCTCCCCTGCTTTTTTTCATTTTCCTCCATTGTCTTGCTGTTGCGCTTTTACAAAAAGTTCTTTTCGCGTTGATCTTCCTTCTTTTGCCGTTGCCCGTCTGCTCCCATCCGGCCTAAATTTGCCCTATCTAAATTAAAACATATAATGGAAAGAAAAAAGTACACCACCGTATTCGGTGCTACAGGCAGGATAGGCAAGGTTTTGCTCCGTTTGTTATCAGAGGAAGGGATACCCACCATAGCCATCACCAGGGATCTTAATAAGGCAATTCGTATGCCCAATATCGATTGGATAGAGGCAGATATGGGCGATAAGGAGAGTCTTCAGGCCCCGCTGAAAGATGCCAGGGCTGTTTTTCTGGCTTCGGGGATGAGCGATCAGATTGTAAGGGAACAGACCAATGTCATCGAAGCCGCCAAAACTGCCGGGGTGGAATTTATCGTAAAATTATCTTCGGGTATGGCGGATAAAAACTCCCCTTTATATATTGCCAGGGTTCATGGAGAGATCGAGGAAAACCTGAAAGGATCGGATATCCCTTCAGCTATCCTTCGCCCCAATGGTTTTATGCAAAACTGGCTGGGTGATCTGGCACAAACGGTTAAGACGGAACGAAAAATTTATGAAGCCACCGGCGATGGTAAAAGACCTTATATCGACCTGCGCGATATTGCAGAAGTTGCGTTCAGGGTACTCACCCATCCTTCCGATCATTCCTTTCATACCTATCAGCTCACCGGTGATGAAGCGGTGAATTACCTTCAGGTTGCTGACGTGCTTAGCGCGGCTATCGGTGAAAGGGTAACCTTTGTTCCGATCTCCCCACAGGAAGCACAACTACGTATGGAGAAAAAAGGAATGCCGCCCGGTCTTATTCACACTTTCCTGGCATATACAGAATTACAACGCTTGGGTAAAGCCGGTTTGGTGAGCAGCGATGTCCGGGATATCCTGAAAAAACCGGCCAGGTCTATAGAAGATTTTGCATACGACTATGTAGAATCATTCAAATGAGAATTTTTTTGAGATTTTTCTTAAGAAGAAAGATGATCCTTCATTAATTGTTTGCGTATTGCTTTTTGCATTTCCTTCCCTCCTTTTACAAAGACTTCGGCATGTTTGTGCTTGACCTTATCGACCGGCTCATGCTTTAAGCTCCAGGTTCCGATCTCGGCCATTAAGGGCAACAGATCGATGCCTTTTTCAGTGAGGCTATATATAAATTTCTGTTTATGTTCGGGGTCGGAACGTTTCGAGATCACCCCCTTGCGTTCCAGCATGTTCAACCGGTCCGTCAGGATATTAGACGCTATCCCTTCCTCCGACTGCAGCAACTCCCGGAAATGCCTTTTTCCTTCAAATAACATATCCCGGATGATGAGCAAACTCCACTTATCGCCGAATATTTCGAGGGTTAAGTTCATAGGGCAAAGAGAGCGATGATTTTCCATTTTTTATAGTTTTATTTTGCAACCAGTTGTTTTTTACAATCATTTCCCTACATTTACAACCAGTTGCTTTTTGCAACTACTCAAAGATACAGGCTTTCGCCTATTATTCATCATTTAATTATGCAAAAATGGAAAAAGTGATCGTGCAGTACAAGATCAAACCGCATCGGGTAGCGGAAAATGAAACGCTCGTCAGGGATGTCTATCAACAACTTCATCAGGTCAACCCACCGGGGTTCAGTTATTCGACCTATAAACTGGAGGACGGGGTGACCTTTATACACATTGCTCTGACGGATACGGCCAGCGGCAAAAGTCCTCTGCCCGGGCTCTCCGCCTTTTCGGCTTTTCTGGAAAACATCAAAGACCGTTGTGACGAGCTTCCGGTAGTTAACCAGGTAATGGAGATCGGGTCCTACCAAACCGGTCATCCGGTAGAAAATTTACAAGGGCGCTAAATCTCAAAAGGTTAAACCAGAAAACTGAAACAGAAAATTTAACACCAAATTTAAAAATCATTAACCATTTTAAAAAACAGGTACCATGCTTTTACAAAACAAAAACGCCGTTATTTATGGCGCAGGCGGAGCTATTGGCAGCGCCGTTGCCATTGCCTTCGCCAGGGAAGGCGCCAAGGTCTTTTTAACCGGACATCGTGCTTCAGGCCTTGAAACCCTGGCCGTGAAGATCAATGCCTCGGGCGGAACAGCGGAATCTTATGTGGTCGATGCTACCGACGAACAGGCAGTAAACGCTAATTTTAAGCTCCTCGTCAAAAAAGCAGGAAAGATCGATATTTCCTTTAATGCTATAGGTCTTCCGCAAACCGGCATCCAGGGCATTCCCCTGTTGGAATTACCGGCCGATAGTTTCACGCTCCCCGTTACTATTTATTCCAGGTCTCATTTTATCACCGCTAAATTGGCTGCCCAACATATGATCAGCCATAAATCCGGGGTTATTTTAACACTTACCGCAACGCCGGCAAAAGCGAAAGCTCCTCTGGTTGGCGGAATGGCACCTGCCTGGGCGGCCATCGAAGCCCTTACACGGACCTTCGCTACCGAATTAGGTCCTCAAGGTATCCGTGTCGTCTGTCTCCGGGCGGACGGAATGCCGGAAACGGAAACGATTACCGAGGTCTTCGGACTCCATGCAAAAGGCGCAGGTATGCCCTCTCATAAAGAATTTCAAACGCTGATGGAAAGTATGACCCTGCTGGGACGTCTTCCCACCCTGGATGAATTCGCGGAGACAGCTGTCTTTATCGCTTCGGACCGGGCAAGCGCTATCACCGGAACCGTTATCAACCTATCCTGCGGATCGATCGTGGACTAAACAGGTAAGTAGATTATACGGGTCAGTGGATTAGACCGGTCAATTGTTTCAGGGATATAAGAAATACCCGGATTGGGATCGTATACTACGGTTACAGCCGGGTATTTTCTTTTGAGGAAAAGCCATGAACCCTACCGAATAAAAGTCGCAATCCACCCCCTTATTTGTCATATTGTGCCCCGCCCTGTTCAGAATCCGTTGTTTACTTTTGAACAGGCAAATTATTCTAAACTATTTTTTTATGGAAACTATCATTACGGAAACCACCACTTTTGACAAGGACATAAAAGTTTTTTACAAGACTGCGAAGTCTTTTCCTGACGGAGCTTTGGAAGCACATCAAAGTCTTCATGCCCTGGTTCCTTTTTCAAAGGAGCGGAAATATTTTGGAATTTCGCGTCCTGAAAACGGGACTATCGTTTACCGGGCGGCCACAGAAGAAACCGTACCCGGTGAAGGGGAAAAATTAGGTTGTCAGACCATGATCCTGAAAAAAGGAAAATATATGAGTACGGTCATCCATGACTATATGAAGGATATATCCAGTATCGGTCAAACTTTTCAACAAATGATTGAATCCCCGGAAATAGATCCACAGGGTTATTGTGTGGAATGGTATATCAGCGATAAAGATGTAAAATGTATGATCAGACTGGCAGATTAGCCTTAAGATTCCCTTATCTTGGGCAAAAGGAAGATCGTGAAATTTTATTTAGCCATTTTGACCATCCTGGGATGGTTTGCTCTTGCTGCCCAATTTCAACTAACTTTTTCACATGGGGGCACTCCTCCCTTGGAAATTGTTATCCGGTATTTCAGTTATTTCACCATAACGACGAATATCCTGGTGGCATTTTGTTCTACCACCCTTCTGCTTGCTCCCCGATCCAAATGGGGCGATCATTTTTCAAAACCAACCACGCTGACTGCCATTACCGTTTATATCGTCGTCGTAGGTATTATATATAACCTGATCCTGCGTTACATCTGGCAACCGCAGGGATTGCAGCGTCTTGTCGATGAATTGCTGCATTTGGTCATACCGCTGCTGTTCCTGTTCTATTGGATCATTTTTGTGACAAAAAAAACGCTGACATGGAATGACTTTTGGCCCTGGCTGATCTATCCACTGGTCTATACCTTTTACATTTTTATCCGGGGGTATTTCTCCGGATGGTATCCCTACCCCTTCCTGGATGTTGATGTGATCGGATGGGGTAAAGCACTGATCAATTCCGTAGGGATCGCCATTGTTTTTGTAGCAATCTCCTTATTGTTTATTGCCTTTGGGAGATGGAGGGGGAAAAAGGAGTGAACCTACCAATATTTTAAAACCCGCCCGGCATGCGGGTTTTTTTGTTTAATACTGTTTAACAATTTGTTTATCAATGAATTATTAAAATACGTACTATCTGAATCAATTAAATGGAAATTGCCCGAACAAGGCGTTATGTAAAAATATTTCCTTATTTTCAATGAAGAATAAGTTCCGGGTTATTTTCTCCAATATCCATCTAAAAATCATTAGTGCTGACCTATAATCAATATCACCATATTAAATTTATTGATTCAACTTATTTTTTCACTGCTTAAATGAGAATGACGATGAAAAGCTTTTCCCGACTTTTGGCTGTTTGCACTACTATTGCGATAGTAAGTTTCCTCTCCTGTAAAAAAGGCGATACCGGCCCGGCAGGACCAGCAGGTCCCGCAGGTGCAGGAGGCCCAACAGGCCCCGCAGGTGCCGCCGGCGCACAAGGACCGACCGGACAGTCCGGCAACGCCAATGTCATGCAATACGTATATGCACCGGTGGATAACAACAATAATTTTACCGGTGTGGATCTGACCGGAGTCGCTCCGAATAATGGGATTGGTCTTCTTATTAAAGTTCTTAACGACACAGCAGATATAAGCGCATGGTTCACCTATCTGTACAAGGGCGGAGTATGGTATGCCGTTCCAGGATCCGGCGAGAGCGATGCCAGTACCTACAGCTTTTCGTATGGGTATGAGGATCTGACTACACCAGCGGATTCAGCGGTGTTTTTCGTTGGCAGGACTGCAGGGCCAGGCGAGGTCTATGATGCTTTGAGAATCGTGCGTATCCTGATCAGTAATGCCTCTACCAGCAGTACTTCGCACAACGGAAGTGGTTCCGGCGGACGCGGCCTGCCCCCCATCGACTTTAAGAATTATGCCGAGGTGAAAAAATATTATAATCTGCCATAAAGTTATTGTCCGTCAAGGAAGAGGCGCCTCCAACAGGAGGTCGTCTCTTCTTTATAGGTTTTAGCTTATTTAGGTTATAGTTTTATCCCCCTTACTGCATATCCGGCGCATTTATTTTTCGTTTTCTAAGAGGATTTCTAACAGAACACCCGATCAACCTTTACTGAAACGGCAACCCCTGCCGCGTCCTAAACGTTCATTAATGGGTGGAACCCGGTTAGTGCGCATTCAAAAATTTAAACTGCTGTCAGCTTAATTCAAAACTACTGTAAGCTTATGAAATTGGCCAAATTAACCGTATTGCTGTTGTTGGCGTTCTGTCTGCAGGTTGCCGGCCAGTCAACGGGTCAGAACGTAACGGTACATGTATCCGATGAGAACGGACAGCCGCTGGCTGGCATTACCGTCCAGGTGAAAGGAACCCAGCGAAAATATGTCACCAATGCAACCGGGGATCTGACCGTTAATAATTTGCCGGCCGGTTCTGTCCTCATCTTCTCCGGCGTTAATATCGAAGGGACCGAACTGCCTGTAAATGGCAAAACAGAACTGACGGCCCGCTTAAAAAGAAAGATAGCCGCCCTGGAAGACGTTGTAGTGACAGGGTTTCAACGAATAGACCGCAAAAAGTTCACCGGTTCGGCAGTGACGGTGAAGGCTGACAGCATTAAGATCGACGGAGTTACCGATATCAGCAGGATGCTGGAAGGCCGGGCTGCCGGTGTTTCCATACAAAATGTATCGGGTACCTTCGGAACAGCCCCAAAAGTGCGAATCCGCGGGGCCACCTCCATTAACGGAGAAAATAAGCCCCTGTGGGTGGTCGATGGAGTCGTACTGGAAGATATCGTCAACGTTTCGAATGAGCAATTGACGAGCGGCGATGCCAGTACCTTGCTGGGATCCTCGGTTGCCGGTCTGAACATTAACGATATCGAGACTTTCGATATTTTGAAGGATGCCTCCGCCGCCGCGCTTTATGGGGCAAGGGCCATGAACGGGGTAATTGTTATTACCACCAAAAAAGGAAAGACGGGCACTCCCACTATCGCCTATACCGGGAATTTCGGGTACCAGATAAGACCATCCTATTCTTCGTATGACATTATGAATTCGGCAGACCAGATGTCCGTAAATGCCGAACTCGAGCGGAAAGGCGCCATACACTATCCTCAGTTGGTGAATGCCGCCAGCACAGGGATTTATGGCGAACTGGCCAAACTGTTGCAATACCCTGACGCCAACGGCAACTTTGCCATTGCCAATACGGCTGCCGGCAGGCAGGCCTGGCTGATGAAGTATGCCAATGTCAATACCGATTGGTTCAACCTGCTGTTCAAGAACTCGGTGACCCAGCAGCATACTTTAAGTCTGACATCCGGCAGTGAAAAGGCTCAGTCCTATTTCTCCACCAGCTTCTTCACCGATCCGGGTTGGACGGTCGCAGACAAGGTGAAAAGTTACACCCTGAATTTCCGCCAGGATTATACGCTTAACAACCGTTTGTCCTTTGGTTTCCTGGTCAGCGGCAATTTGCGGCAACAACAGGCAGCCGGAACGGAGAACAGGAATTCAAATCCGCTGGTTGGGGCCTATTCCCGGGATTTCGATATCAATCCCTTCAGTTATGCCCTGAATATCTCCCGGACCCTTCCCGCCTACAATGACGACGGGTCCTATAATTTCGCCACGCAGAATTATGCGCCATTTAATATCCTTTATGAATTAAAAAATAATTACACGAAACTGAACGTGCTCGATGGAAAGTTACAGGGAAGGCTATCGTATAAACTGACCCCCCACCTTTCTTACGACTTTATCGGGGCTATCCGTTATGCCAAGACCACCGAAGAACACGATGTGCTGGACAATTCCAATGAAGCCAACGCTTACCGTATAGGAGACCCCAATCAACCCGGATATAACAGTATCATCAATCAGAACAACCCTTTCCTTTACCAGGATCCTACCCTTCCCTTCAATCAGGCGGTGTCTGTATTACCCTACGGCGGTTTCTACAAGCGAACGGACAGAACCTTATCCAATTATACTTTCCGCAACGTGTTAAGTTATAACCAAAGTTTCGACGACAGGAAACATGTGGTAAGCGCCCTAATTGGTCAGGAATACAGGTCGGTAGACCGGCAAACGGCCAATAATGTGGGGGTCGGGTATCAATACAACACGGGCGGTACTCCCTTTGTCAATTATCTTTTTTTCAAAAAGTTGGTAGAGACCAATGACATTTATTATGGCATGAATAATGAGTATGACCGCACCGCAGCCTTTTTTGCCAACGGCCAATATACCTACAACAACAAATACACGGTCATGGGTACGGTAAGGACGGACGGCTCGAACAGATTGGGCAATTCCTCCCAGGCACGCTGGCTGCCAACCTGGACGGCTGCCGGCATATGGAATGTGGACGAGGAATCCTTTATGGAGGGGACCAAACCGACACTAAGCCATCTTATGCTGAAATCCAGTTATGGGCTGAATGCCAGCATCGGGAACGCCATCAATAGTACCACTATCCTCCGGTCACAGATTACCAACAGACAATATCAGCAGGACCAGCAAACGGCCATCAATATTCAGGACCTGCAAAACAAGGATCTGACCTGGGAAAAGAAATATGAGCTGAATGTGGGTGTGGATGTCGGTCTGCTGAATGAACGATTGGGTCTTTCGGTAGACTGGTATCATCGGAAAAGTTTTGATCTGATAGGCCTGGTGCGAACAGCCGGGATCGGCGGGGAGGTTTATCAATACGCCAATTATGCCGACATGAAATCCCAGGGGCTGGATCTATCGCTGACGGGAAAGATCGTAGTCAGCAGAAACTGGAGTGTTACCAGCACCTTGAATGTCGGATGGAATACCACGAAAATTACCAATTTGAAGAGCAGTCCCAATCTGTTTCAGCTAATAGGCGAAGGCGGCGGTCCGCAGCAGGGATTCCCCGTCCGGGGCCTGTTCTCTCTCGTTAATAAAGGCCTCGATCCCACTTACGGTTTCCCCCTGTTCATCAACGATAGCGGCAGGGTAAGCCCGCAAGTGAACCTGCAAAGCCTCAATACCTCCTATCTGAAATATGAGGGCCCTTCGGACCCGACGATTACCGGCGGATGGTCCAATTCTGTCCGTTACCGGAACTTTTCGGTGAACCTGCTGATCACCTATCAGGCCGGTAATAAGGTAAGACTCCGGCCTGTCTATAGTTCCGGTTACTCGGATCTGTTAGCCCTTCCGAACGAGTTCAACCGAAGGTTTGAATTGCCCGGTGATGAAAAACTGACCAATATCCCTTCCATAGCCATGTTCACGCAAGCAGGGTATTCATTACAGCAGCAATCCGCCTATCCTTACAATAATTACAACTATTCAGAAGACCGGGTGGCGGACGGGGGGTTTGTCCGGCTGAAGGCAGCGACCTTCTCCTATCAACTGCCGTCAGCTCTCCTGAACAAGGCCGGCATAAAAAGCGGTTCAGTGTCCATGACAGGGAATAACCTTTGGCTGATTTATTCCGACAGCCGGCTTCATGGCCAGGACCCGGAATTCTTTGGAACCGGAGGAGTGGCCTTGCCGGTGAACAAACAGGTTACTTTTTCCTTAAAACTCGGGCTTTAATCTGAAAATATCTTCAGTATGAAAAAATTAGTGTTCATTCTGTTTCTCGGGGGTCCGGCTCTTTATCTGACAAGCTGTAACAAACAGCTGGACAAACTTCCCGACAACAGAACCGTCATCACCAATACAAACCAGGTCACGCAATTGCTGACTTCCGCCTATCCGCATGCCAACTATATCTCCTTTATGGAGGCCATGAGCGATAACTCGGAAGACAAAGGCAGCGCACCCAACTCCGCCGATCCGGAATCCTATCAGATCAATTCACAGGCTTACCAGTTCCAGGATGTGACAACCGTAAGATACGATTCGCCGATTGCGTATTGGGATTCCTGTTATAAGGCGATTGCAACGGCTAACCTGGCGCTGACCTATTGCAACGGGCCGGATTCGGCCGCCTACGCAGCCCAGAAAGGCGAGGCGCTGGTGTGTCGCGCTTATGCGCATTTTATGCTGGTATGCCTGTTCGCCAAACCCTATGATCAGACAACTGCTGCTTCCGACCCCGGTATTCCTTATATTACCCAACCGCAAAGTACCGTATTCCAGAAATACGAGCGGGGCACCGTACAGTCGGTGTACACGAATATTGAAAATGATCTGAACCGCGGTCTGTCGCTTATCCAGGATAAGATTTACGGGACCGCCCCTAAATTCCATTTTACGCAGCAGGCCGCGCATGCTTTCGCGGCCAGGTTCTATATGTTCCTTCGCAACTACCCGATGGTGATCAGCCACGCCACGGCAGTATTCGGTACCGCCAACCCCGCAAGCCTGATCAGGGACCAGGTCACCAACTATGGTACGTTGCAATATGCCCAGCTGAGCATCAACTATGTCTCCTCTTCGCAGAATGCCAATATTCTGCTGCAGGAAGCCCAAAGCGCCTATTTTGACAGTTATGCCGCTTACCGGTTTGGGTACGGGCAGGGACTGAATTTCAATTTCTTCACTGCACCCAATGTCACAGGAGGGGACCTGGGCATCATCACCTACGGGGCTACTCCGCAGGTATTCAATTTCCCCAAATGGAGCCCCTATTATGTCGGCTCTTCCGTAAAAAATATCCGGTACGGGCTGATCCCTTTGTTCAGCATGGAAGAAGTGCTGATGAACAGAGCCGAAGCCTATGCCTGGATGCAGAATTATACGCCCGCCCTGGCAGATTTAAATGCCTGGGTGAGCAAGAATATAAAGAATTACAACCCGGCGACGCATAATGTGACAACCGCAAAGGCTACCAATTTTTACGGTGTACCCGCCGATATCGCCCTGGTCGAAACCGCCCTGGATTTTAAACGATTTACCTATATGCAGGAAGGTATCCGCTGGTTGGATGATATCCGTCTCGGTTTCCCGATCCTCCGGTATAACGGCAGCGACTTTTCAACGGTCATCGATTCGATAGGACCAGGTGATAAAAGGAGGGTATTGCAGTTGCCGCCGGAAGCCGTAGCGGCAGGGCTGGAACTGAATCCAAGGTAATCCTGGATATTATGACAATAAGACTTGAGGTAAACCATTCAATTTGTAAAACCGAGATAATGAAACTGATTTTAAGGATAATTCCGGTCATCTGCCTGAGCACCTTAGCCGGTCTGACATCCTGTAAAAAGGATTCTTTCACGCCGATCACCACCCCACCGGTAGGCCTGGGAGGAGACTCCTGGCAGCAGGATTCCATAGATAAATTCATCAATGACAGCCTGACGGTTCCCTACAATGTGGCCGTTTATTATAAATGGCTGCCGGGCCAGCTGGATTTCCCCAGCGATATCACCCCACCCGATGCGGCAAGGGTCGTTCCGGTGTTAAAGGCGCTGCTCAACGTGGCCTACGCCCCTTACAATCAGCAAACCGGAAGTGCGGCCTTCCTGAGACGTTATCTGCCTAAAGCCCTGGAGATGGCAGGCAGTGCGGAATACCTGCCGAACGGCGCACGGTTCCTGGGTCAGGCCGAAGGCGGAACGGCCATGCTGCTGTACGAGGTGAATAATTTCAGCCGTCTCAAGGCCGACTCCAATACGTTCAAACAAATGATGCATACGATGCATCATGAATTCGGTCATATTCTGAATCAGAACGTAGCCTACCCGGTTCCTTTCAAGACAATTTCCACCGGCTATACCGGAAACTGGTATAATATATCCGATGCTGATGCCAGGCAATTGGGGTTTATTACGTCCTATGCTCAGGCTGCGCCTGATGAAGATTTTGTGGAAATGATCAGCAGTATGCTTTCCGGCGGGCCGAGCGGACCTTCCGGCGGATACGATGAATATGAACAATTACTGACCCAGACCGGCGGACCCAATTCCACCGGTTACCAGACGATTAAAACAAAAGAAGCCGTTGTAGTCGACTATTTTCAACGGGTGTGGAATATCGATTTCTATGCGTTGCGGGCCAAATGCCGTACCCAATTTGTGAATTACCTGCAATAACACGTGTAAACCAAAGCAACATGAAAAGACTATTCTTCTATATACTTGCAGTGACGATGATCAGCATAGGCTGCCGCAAAACGGTCAATGATAAGATCGGGGGACAGACACCGGACCAGCGGCTATCGGCGGCCTTAGCCGCTTACCAGAAGAAGCTGACCGGCGCGCCTTATGGCTGGATCTTCCTGGAAAGCACTACAGGCGTAGCTTTCAACCAGGGCGTCAGTCAGAACGGCCCTAAGGCTGTATTCTCCTATTTTATGCAGTTTATCGATAGCAACAATGTACTCATGTTTTCCGATTTCGATACGTCGATGTCGGCAACACCCAAAACTTCCGGTTTCCGGGTTAAGGCATTGACCAGACCGGCATTGATCTTCGACACCTATAGTTATCTTCATGTCCCCTGCGACCCCGATCCAAGTATTTCGAGGAGTCCTTTCGGCACCGGTTATGGTTGGGGTACGGATTTCGAATTCTCCTTTGCAGACAGTACGGTGCCCACAGATGCAGGGGATACTGTCCGGTTGACAGGGAATCTGAACAGCGCCTCAGGGGTCCTGATAAAGGCTACACAGCAACAACGCGATGCCTATCTGAGCGGCGCTTTGAAAAGTCAGATGAGCGGTTTGCTGAATATCCTTGAATACTTCAAACGGCTTTCCTACAACGGAGTCGTGTATGAAATCAGGATCAATGCCGACAGGACCATTACCTTTACCTGGACGACAGGCGGACAATCCACTTCTCAAACAGTCAGCTTTTATACCACGGCTGCCGGAATTGTTCTTATCACTCCTGTTGTCAATGGCAGTCTGATCATCAACAGCCTGGATAATCTTACCTGGGATCCGGTTGGCTCCGTCCTTTCCGTTAGCATCAACGGACAACATGGATCTGTGGCTGGAGCCACAGCCCCGGCAAATAACGATATCAATGTACCGCAGCGGTGGTGGACTACTGCCAGAGACAACGGTTTATACTGGGCCTCCTTTTCAGGGTTTCACGTCAACGGTGTGGACGATGCCTATGGGGTAAGAAAGTTGTCCGATACATCGGGTATCTTTTATTACTATGCCTATTTCCCTGATTTTTTCTCCAACCCTGCAGATGCATTCCTGCCCATTAATGTCAAAGGCAACAGACTGGTGGCTAACGATTATTTCACTGCTGCCGGCAGCCCGCCTACTTTTACGGGGAACGGAAAGATTATCTTTACCGAACTGGGTTTTGTAGGGACTATTCCTCCGGGAGGAGCGGTGGACAAGTCCGATGCTTTACTATATGATCCGGCCGGTTTTTATCTTGTTCAAACCGGGCCATTAAGTTATGACATGGTCATCGCCACGAATGCAAGGGCCTGGATATCCTGGGTCTGGCCACAGTAGGACGCAAAGGCAGTATCCTGATTCCGGTAGGGTCATTCTTCTTTTAATCGATTCGCCGGATTTTCCAGGGCAGTACGAAAACCCTGGTAACTGACGGTTGTTATGGCTATGATAATTGCCAGTGCCCCGGCAAGGGTAAACATCCACCAGCTTATCTGAACATGATAAACTATATTGGAAAGAAAATAGTGTGAGGCCCAGATGGCGAAGGGCATAACTACCAGTAAGGCGATGAGCACGGGTTTCAAAAAGTCCCTGGAAAGGGAAAGCCACACGTTCCAGATAGTTGCACCCAGCACTTTGCGAATGCTCATTTCCTTACTACGTCTTTCGGCCAGGAAAACGGATAAACCAAATAACCCCAGACAGGAGATGAATATGGCCAAACAACCAAAAAGGGTGGCCATCTTTCCATAGGAAGACCATTCCTCGAACCGGCGTTGATAATCTTCTTTGGTAAAAGAGAAATTGACGGGATAATCCGGATTGATGGCATGAACCGTCTTTTCAATTTTTGCATAGGTCTGACGCCAATTCCCGTCATTGCGAATGCTTACATAAAAATGGTTTAGTCTGCCTGTGTTAAGATAAACTGCCATGGGAGCGATCCCCCCTGAGGGATTGTTGAATACGAAATTCTGAAAGACGCCAATTACCGGTTTGCCCCCGATCTTCGCTCCTATTACAGGTTCCTTTAGCCCCATTTTCGCTACTGCCGTCTCATTGATCAGACAGGCAGAAGTATCTGTACCAAAGACCGGATCAAAATCCCTTCCTTCTTTCAGCTTAATCCCCATCGTCTTTGTCCAGTTGTATTGCACCTCCGTAATTAGTATGGAAAGTTCCTGGCCAGGCTGTTTGCCGGGCCAATCCATCCCGGTTACACCGCCGCCGAACCCGAGGATATTATCAGCGCCCGCCGTTATATGATTAACCCCTGGAATTTTAGCCAGTTCATCTTTAAATAAGTTGAATTTGCCGGCGAGTCCATCGTCTGCCCTAATTTCCAGTAAATTATTCTGTTCATACCCTATCGGCCGGTTTTTGACAAAGTTTATCTGGGCATACAGGACAATGGTTCCAATAATAAAGCCTATTGAAATGACAAATTGAATGGTCACCAGTAATCTCCTGATCCCGGCTGCGCCCCTCATATCGGTCTGTATGCCCTTGATTACTTTTGCCGGTTTGAACCGGCTTAAAAATAAGGAGGGATAACTGCCGGCGACCAAACCGGTAATAAGACCTACTGCCGGTAAAAGCATCCACAATTGCCAGTTGCCAAAATCGAACGGTATGGGTTTTTCCAAAATCCCGTTAAGGAACGGGAGCATCATTTCCGCGAGCAGGACTCCCAGGGCCAGGGCCAGGAAGGTCATCATCATCGCTTCACTCAGGAATTGAAAGATGATCCGTTTGCGGGAGGCACCGAGAACCTTCCTTACTCCAACCTCACGGGCGCGGTGTTCGCAACGGGCTGTGGAGATGTTCATGAAATTAATGCAGGCGATCAGCAATAAGAATATACCCAGAAGCGCTAACATCCATACCATATTTATCCTGCCTCCATTTGGTTTTCCGTGCTCAAAACTGCCGTAAAGATGCATGCGGGTGAAAGGATAGACAAACAGGGAAACGGTCTTATCATCCGACCGTTCCTGCAGCATTTTGGTCAGTTTCGCATTCAATGCCGGGATATTGGCGGAGGGCTTCAATTGAACCCAGGTCTGGATCCGGTTGTCATCCCATTTTTTAAGCCAGTCATTCCCGCGTTCAAAGACCTGGAAAGGAAGAACCATATCGAACTGAATGCTGCTGTTGGAAGGTACATCACGCACTACTGCACCCACCTTCATTACCTGTGTATTATTCAAAACGATCGTTTGGCCCATTGGGGGGTTTTGCCCGAACAATTTTTTGGCCGTCCGTTCCGTGATCACCACAGAGCGGGCATCCCTGAGCGCCTCAGCCGGATTTCCCTCAAGCACCGGAAAACTCATCATTTTAAACAGATCCGGATCGGCATACATAACCGGTTCATAAGTGACCTTCTCCCCTGTTTTGACCAGTTGGTCGCCGGTATAAACCAGACGGGCCGCATATTTTGTTTCCGGGATTTCCAGGCGAAAAGTAGCGGCCATAGGCCCCGCCGTCGACTCACCGGTGGAGACCCCATCCATATGTTGCTGATTTTTTAACAACATATAGATATCCTCCCGGTTGGCATGAAATTTATCGTAACTGAATTCATCCACCACCACCAGCATAATGATAATACCCGTGGCCAGCCCGATAGCCAGGCCTCCGATATTGATGACCGAGGATATTTTGTTCTTTTGGAGGCTCCGCCAGGCCATATTGAAGTAGCTCTTTAGCATCTTGATTGAGGTTTAAAAAAAAATAAAGCTGTTGACGATACCCACTATTTAAAAAGCCAATAAAATGCCAGGTATTTAAGGGTCTAAAAATCAATAGAATAGCTAATGATCATTTCGGATTACTGTACGGTTGTGATACTGGGGTGTACGATGAAGGAGTAACAAAATCCTTGTTTGGTTGATATACTCATAGAATCAATCATTATTCACTTGTTCACAACAAACCCCCAAAGTATGAAACAAACTTTACCCACCGTTCTGTTGTCCCTGATAAGTACCCTGGTTCTTGCCCAGGAGCCTGCGCAAAAATCAGTAACCCTGTCCATTGAAGGAGGAAGAAGTTTCGGTTCTCCCGCCTTACAAAAAGAGGCGTTGATCGGTAACGGTTACCAATTGAGCGGCGACATTTTTGTTCCGTTGTTACGCAAAGGTTGGGATGGATCGGTTAAAGGCAGCGGCAAGTTTGCCCTGGGCATTATTGCCGGCGGAGCTTATCAAACGGCTAAAAATATAAATCCGGATGCTGCATCCATACAAGAAAAATATAAATTATACAACGGGAAGCTGGATGTAGCGGGCACTCAAAATGGTTCGTCCAATAGTCATGGTTTTATTGGTTTTGCCGGTCTTCAGGCGGATTTTCCTGTAGGAAAATTAACGATTTCACCTTCTGTAAGCGGCGGTTATTTTAGTTTAACCAGGGATGGATTTACGCAAAGCAGCCAGGTAATGGTTAATGGGAATAGCCAAACCGTGGTCTTGTCCGCTTCCGCAAAAGAGAAAAGCACGGGTTTTATTACCATCCCCAAATTAAAGCTTGGTTATTACCTGACCGAAAACCTAAGTATGTATGCAGCTTGTGCCCTTAATGCAGGTCCCGGGATCAACAGCACGAAAAGTTTCCTGGTGCCCTCCGGCGGTTTCAATGAAAAAAATACCTATGAGCCTATGCAACTGACTTCCGGCAAGATGTCCCTGGACGGAGGATCAAAAGACCCTGCTCATCTTACTACCAACGTTAGTATAGGTTTTAGCTGGGGTTTTGGAAAGAGCAGGGCCAGACATTATAAAGGAAAAATCATCAAAACAGGGGATAATGGTATGATGCACGGAAAACAAACACAGGGTGCCACTTTTGGAGAGAAAGTTAATCAAGGCCTGCATGCCGCCGGATCAGCCGTACAGGGTGGTGCGCTAGTCGCTGGAAATCCTATCGGAGGAATTATTGTAATGGGCGGGAAAAATCCCGATGCCGGTACAATCTCTTTTGTTACCAATAGTAAGGGTGAGTTTGAATTTAATGCAGCAGAAGATGGTGACTACCGGTTTGCTGTGGCCAGTCCAGGGCAGCCCATCGGAGGAATCGTAGTAAAAGGTGGCAAGAATCCCGGAGGGAGCCTGATGACGGTCACGACCGATAAGGATGGATCGTTTCAGTTGAATGGGCTGAGCGCAGGGAATTATCGTTTCACGATGACGGCCCCTACCACCTCCCCCGCCAAAAGCATAAACGAGAAGGGAATTAAATAATTTACCTGGTTGATAAACAGCGTTACTCTTTTATAATCCGGATACCCGGCGGCGCATCGATAGCCGAGGTTATTTTTCCATCAGCCTGGCGCATATGTTTTATATGAACCACTCCCAGCGGCGTGGGGAAATTACCTTCTGCAAAACTAAGGTCACCCAGGTGCGGGACAATACGGAGCACGCGGCAACCGGGTTCGACGACCGTGACCCCGAGTATATGCTCCGTAATCCAGGCGGTCGGACCGGATGCCCAGCCATGACAAAGGCTGTGACGAAAGCCCTTATAACAATAGGCGCCGTAATCACCGTGGATATCTTTTTGGGAGCCTGCAGGCAGTTCGTCGATTCGGGGCGCTCCGGGAATCCAATCCATATTAAAATCCTCCCAGAAGGTCGTTGCCCCCATCTTCAGCATGGCTCCCCAATAAGTACGGATATCATTTATGGCACCCTGGTAGTCAGCAGCAAGAGCCTTGGCATGTAGCATATAATAGCCGAAGAAGGTTGAATAATTTTTAACCCCGCCAACGGACAGGATCTCCCGGTCCACCCGGTCTGCGGGCACCAATCCTGACAGGGCCAGCAACGCGCCTGCCTGTTTGGATCCGACTGCATCCGGGACATATTGTTTCAGCTTCGTGATCGAGATTTCACAGGTCTTTGCCGTGGCATCATCCTGTAAGGTCCTACTGAGGTCCGCTCCTGCCTGTAACGCCAGAATGAGCATCCCTTGCAGACCTGCATGGACGGCGGCCTTATTATCACTGGAGGGCCAGTCGAGAAAACGTGTACCGTCATCGAGATTTTCTTTTCCTTGTGCATCTATCTTCGTGGAAAGATGTTCGAGTAACCCACGCAGGTATACGGCTTGCTCCTTCAGATAAGGCAGGTTACCCGTATGCATGTACCAATCACGCTGGATGATGATCCACCACATGGAATAGGCTACCATGCCGTTCATATATTGGGGTAAGGGAGTAATATCGCGGGCCAGGTCAAGGCTATGAGGCACCACTTCATTATAACCGAATACGGCAGAGATCGTGGACGTCTCGGGATGCATGTCGCCTACCCATACCAGCCGGTCCCGTTTGATGCCATCCCAGAGATAATCCTGCATGTTGAGATGCACGGTGTATGCTCCCGTCAGCCAGATCCTGTCCAGGACTTCGTCGCTGGAATGGAAGGATCCCAGATAGGGAATATCCCGGTATATGAAAATAGCCCGCACTTCCTTAAGTTGGAGTTCGGTATTATCATCCAGCAGGTCGATGCGGACGAAACGAAAACCGGTATTTCCAATCTCCAGTTTGCCCAACCAGGGTACCTGCACGATCTCGTCGCGCATGGCATGGTCGTTGGTGGCATTCTTCACCGGACCTATATCGCTCATCGCCTCGCTGACGGATTCGCCGAACCGTACCCGTAACCGGACAGGTTTCCCGGATTTGAACATACCGGTGACCAGCTGCAGACCGCCATGCAGTTCTTTGCCAAAATCGAAGAGCAAGGCGGGATGTAAAGCAGCCGTACTTTTCAGGATACACATATCCTTATTCGACAGATCGGCCTGCCCATTGCCCGGGAGCAGGAAACGTTCCGCATTGACGATCGCCTTGCCCGCTCCGGCCGTACGCCAAAGAATACGGGTCGGCGACAAACAGATCCTTGTCGTGGGCGTGCCTTGCGCCGTGGCCATGCGGGTCTGATCGAAGACGGGCGGAAGCTGCGATTGTGTTTGTGCTTGGAGTGATAGTGTGCCCAAAAGAAGAATGGCCGCAGCCGGGACAAGAAAGAAATTGATCAAATACCCGGTCTTTGATGTTCGTAGAGCCATACACATTATTTTACGCTTGAGATTCTGTTATGGTTGAAATTCGGTTACTGCTTAGGTTACTGCTTCAGTTATTCCTTCGGTTGCTGTTTCGAAATTACGATTCCATCTCCTGTGAAACGCGTGATATCGTCCCTATTCCGGTCTTCGTAATTAAAAAAATGGCCCAGGAGGCTCCAGCCCCAGAATGGATTCAGGCCCGTGCCGGTGCCTGATTCGGAATGATAATATTCACGGTTGCCGGCATGTTGAATGAGGTCTTCGGTTTTCTGCGCCAACAGGGAGGCCAGGTCATTATAACCATAATATTTCAGGCCATGGAAGAGCATATAATTGGTAGAGATCCACGTATTCGCCCTCCAGCTGCATCCAAGATCGCTCGCCATCATCTTTTCCGAATAGCCGGGCTCGGATCTGGCCAGTGCGGGTACGGGCCAGGGACTCCAGAACTCGCCCGGGTTCATCAGCTGATCATAGATCATCCGTCTCGCCTGCTCCGGGGTGGCAATGCCCGCCCAAAGGGGGGTAAACCCGGAAATACTTTTTACCCATATCTTTTGGTCGGTTTTATAACGGTTATCATAAAAAAAACCTGTTTTTTCATCCCATAATTTTGTGCGGATGAGCCCGGCCTTTTTCTCCGCCCTGGCCCGGTATCCGGCGGCCAGTTCTTTTTTCCCCCTGCGTTCCGCGATTGCGGCAAAAGCACGCATTTCCTTTACCAGGTAACAGTTCAGATCGACGCCTTCAGAGGTCCGGTCTCCCCACCAACCTGCCCGCTCATGCTGATTATCCATCCCCGTATGAGGCGAACTCATCCACTCGCTCAATCCATTTCCATCTCCGTCCATCTGATCGAGCCAGTAATCGAGATATTTTTTCAACCGGTTAAAATAATTGTCGTTCAACCATTGTGCCTGGTTATACTTGTCCATCACGAGGATCGAGATCTGGCAAAGAAAAGGTTTCAAATGCTCCCGGTCATGAAATTCATTACCCGGAACGGATCTGACAATAAACCCGTTTTCTTTCTGGTGATCCAGGAATATGGTGATGCCATTGATGATCCGGTCGGCCGGTTTGCCCATATAGATCTGTACGATGGATTCAAAATACTGATCCCAGTCATACAAGGTTTTGTAATCATACCCGGTAAAATAGGTTTTCCGGGTATCGGTATCCAGCTGGATACCTTTCTCCATCAGTGAATCTTCTGCGTGAAGTTGTTGGTGCAGCTTTAGCAGGGACGTATCATGCAGGTAGAAATTATTCGGTTGCCGGGAATCGGGCCTTTGGTTACTGGATTGTGCAAAAATTCGCAAGGGAGTGATGGATATCCATGCGAGAAGAATGAACAGAATACTGGGAGGCAGGCATTTTGGGAATCCGGGCATCGTTAGTTTTATTTGGGGCAATCTAGACAGAAGATCCTGATTAAGCGTCATGCTTCATCCTGTTCCGTCTTGTTCCATCCTGAAGGGTATACATGACGAGTTTCCGGGGAATTATCCGTCTTGACTATTCTTCTATTCGAGGCAGTTCATTTCTTATTCAACCGGTAACATTTTGCCGGCAAATCGGGATGATTTTCCATTCCCGGACCGGCGTTCCCCATTTCAAGCCATAGCCTCTCCCCATCTGCATTAGATCGGATCATGCGCATATCCGGCGGTCCTGCAATCCGCAATATTCCTGGTATTTTGCCCGCTAAAACGACAGGATAGAACAGGATACGGACCAGAACTATTCCTTCTACTTTTATTCTTTAATCGCCGAAGCGTCATACTGAAAATTGAACGTCCATACTGAAATAAAGGATTACCATTTTTTAACCAATCAAATTGCTTGTTATGTTGAAAATTCTCTTACGGCATTTCCCTGTTATAAGAATATGCCTGCTTTTTTCCTGCATCTTCGCCGGGCATGCTGATTCCCAGGCCCAGGACACCCATCCCACTATCAATGGTACTGTTCTATCTGCTACCGACAACAAACCTCTATCGGGCGTTTCCGTGCAGGTGAAAGGCACCAGCAGGGGAACTACTACTGATAACGATGGCAGATATTCCATCCAGCTCAACAAAGGAGAAGTACTTGTCTTCAGTTACCTGGGGAATATCAAAGAAATAACCCTGGGAAGCCAATCTTCCATAGATATAAGTCTGCCTACGGCTGCCAAAAAAGGACTGGACGAAGTGGTGGTTATCGGGTACGGTTCCCAGCGAAAAAGCGATCTGACCTCCGCCATTACTTCCGTTAGCGGAAAAAAGCTGGAAGGAATGCCGGTACAGGGAACTGAATCACTGCTGCAGGGCCAGGTAGCGGGTCTTACCGTGACCACGGACGGCGGAGAGCCGGGCAATAACGGCAAGATCAGGATCAGGGGTGTCGGAACCTTTGGCAATAACAATCCCCTTTATGTAGTGGACGGAATCCCCGTGAACAACGGTTTGAATTTTCTGAATCCAAATGACATAGAAACCATACAGGTTTTCAAGGATGCTGCAGCGGCAGCCATTTACGGGAACCGCGCCGCCAATGGAGTTATTTATATAACGACCAAAAAAGGGCGGGCGGGAAAAAGACAGATCAATTTCGATTCCTATTATGGATCGGCCACCAACGGACGGGTCCGCAGGATGGCCAATTCGCAGGAATTTTTTGATTATGTAAAACTAAAAGGGGAAGATGGTCCCTTAGCCAATCTGTATAGTCAGGGTTATAAGACGGATTGGGTGAAAGCCATCACCCGCACCGGGCAAACCCAGAATTACAACCTGGGCATCCGGGGAGGAAATGAGGATCATACTTATTTTACCAGTGCGGATTATTCCAAAGTCCTGGGTACACAGCTTCAGTCCGATAATGAACGGTTTACCGTAAGGCTGAACAGTACGCATAAATTATTCAGTTGGTTCAAACTGGGCGAAGACCTGGCCATTTCCAATGAAAAAAGACATAATAACAATGTTTACGGTCAGGCCAGGAATGTTCCCTCTATCGTACCCGTCTATAAAACGCCGGCCGAGATTGCCGCGCTCGATCCAGGGGTCCGCGATCTAAACCAGTATTTCGACGTGGCACAGGCGATCAATATCCTGAACAACCCCGTTGCCCAGACTGCACGGAATAATGGCACCAACCATTGGCTGAGTCTCTATGGCAATGTAAACGGCGAACTCGATCTCGGGAAAATTTTCCGTCCCCTGAACGGCCTTAAATTTACCTCTACTATCGGATTTGAACGTATCGATAATGATTATCACAGTTTCTCTCCTGTTTATTCCCTGGGAAGCAGGGATTATTCGAACAAGACAGGGGTTAATGACAACTATTCAAAATACTTTCACTGGACCTTCAACAATTTCCTCAGCTATACAAAGACCATTCAGAAACATACGATCGGTATAACGGCGGGAACGGTAGCCGAAGAAGAGACGTCGAATTATTTCGGCGCCAGTGCTTCCACCGGTATTTCCAACGATCCCTTTCTGCAGGTCCTGGATGCCCAGACACAGGACAAGAACAATGGCGGCAGTGCATACCGGCATGCCTATTCTTCTTATGTCGGACGCGTCAACTACAACTATGACGACCGATATCTTTTACAGGCCAGTATCAGAAGAGACGGCTCTTACCGGTTTGCTCCGGATAAACGCTGGGGAACTTTTCCTTCCGTTGGCCTTGGTTGGCATACCTCCAATGAAAAATTCTTCAACAGCCTTAAGAGCGGCTTGCTAAGCGATCTGAAATTACGCGGAAGCTGGGGACAACTGGGTAATGAAAAGATCCAGGCAGATTTCCCTTATTTAGCGCAGATCGCCGGTACGACGAACCGGGGTTATGTGCTGGGCGGAGCAGGTGGCGATAATTCCAGCAAGGTCTTTGTCCAGGGTTATGGCCCCACCAATGCAGCCAATCCGGCCCTCACCTGGGAAACGACAAGTTCCACGAATATCGGCGCCGATTTTGGTCTGTTAAACGATAAGATCCACCTCAGCATCGATTATTTTTACCGGTATACCAAAAATGTGCTTTACCAGAAAACACTTCCGCTCTATTCAGGTATTCCTGCCTCAGATGGCATTTCACCCGTGACCCAATGGGTTAACGGCGCAGAAATAAATAACCGGGGCCTGGATATTACGGCGGGTTATACCAGCACCATTGGTAAATTAGGTTTGGATCTTGGATTCAATATCTCGATGTATAAGGCAAGAGTCGCTAAGTTGGCGGACAATATCCCTATCCAGGTAAATGACGAACGTATACCGACCGTTATCCAAATGAGAAAAGGGGATCCCCTTGGGGCCTTTTACGGTTATGTCGTACAAGGTTTTTACAATACCACCGATGACCTGAAAAATAAGTCTGGTAATGAAAGGCAGGCTGCTGCACAGGTGGGTGATTTTAAATTCGCAGATCTCAACAACGATGATATCATCAATGACAAGGACAAATCGGTGATCGGCGATCCCAATCCAAAATTCACCTATGCGCTTAACCTGAATTTATCCTACGGAGGATTCGATCTCAAAACCCTTTGGACAGGCTCCTATGGCAATAAGATCTATTCGATCGGCGACATCTACCTGTCCGGCTGGGACGAAGGCGGCCCGCAGAATGTCTGGGCGGATGTAGCTCCTAATTCCTGGACAGCGACGCACAACAATGCCATTTATCCGAAAGTAAGTCCTGGGGGCACCAAACGAAATTTCGAAAAAGGGCCTGTCACCACCAGTATACAAAGCGGTTCATATTTCCGGTTAAAAAATCTGCAATTCGGCTATACCCTGCCCGATAAATTTCTTCGAAACGCAGGCATGTCCGGTTTGCGTATCTATGTTTCTGCAGAGAATCTTTTTATCCTTACCAAATATAAAGGCGATGACCCCGAGATCGCCAACGGAGTACGTCTGAATGTCAATGAAGGCGGCCAGGGCAACAGCCCGAGTTATATCATGGGCCTCGATTATGGAGATCGTTACCCGATACAAAAAACCCTTACCGTAGGGCTGAGTGTCCGGTTCTGATATAACGATGATGGATAGTTAACATATAAAATGAAAAAAAATGAAACAGTTTACCTATACGATACGCGTATTTCTTTTTTTACTGCTTTTGGCGGCAGGTACTTCCTGCAAAAAATCGTTCCTGGATTCCGCACCCTATGCCGTCGTGACAGACAAGAATTTTTATCTGACGGCGGATCAATGCACCGGAGCGGTTATGCAGGCCTACAACCGGACCGTACACCTGGGCCCGATCTATTTGTTTATCCGCCATGGCCTGAATGAATACGCCGGGGACGATCTGCTCCGTAATTACACGGATGATTTCACCGTCTGGAATAATTTCAGCCCGGATAATGTACAGTTCCTGTGGGGCTGGAAATATTGTTTTCAGGGAATCTATCTGTGTAATTATTCCCTGGACAAACTAAAAGATGCCCCTATTCCACAGGCCACCAAGGACGGTCTGTCTGCGGAACTCAAGGCCATCCGGGGACTGATGTATTATACGGTGGCCACCCGGTGGGGAACCACCCCTGTCATTACAGATGTCTTGCCGATCACTCAATATTATACAGTTAAATTCGCCAATGCAGAAGAGGTATATGCCCAGGTGATCAAAGATTTCACGGAAGCCATCCCCAACCTGCCTGCCAGCTGGGATGCGGCCAATAAAGGCCGGCTCAGCCAATCAGCCGCTAAGTTTATGCTGGCCAGGACCTATATGCAGCTGGCCGGTTATCCGATCAATAAAACCGAGAACTGGCAAAAGGCCGCCGATGTGCTTGCCGATTTTGTTCCCAAGGATAAAAGAGCAGGTTTTAACCTGGACCTCCTGCCCGATTATCAAAACGTATATGATAAAAAACACGACCAGGGTATTGAATCCATTTTTGAAGTCAACGAAATGTATTATCCAGCCGGAGCAGGCATCAGCCTGGAGGTCGGAGCGCCGGGTAATTTTTTCCAGGTTTTCGAACAGCCAGATATGTATGAAGGTTATGGTGGCAGGGACTGCCATACCGCCGATCTTTATGATGAATTCGAAACAGATGGCAGTGGCCAAATCATCGATAAAAGATATACCTATACCATGCTGGAACCGGGAGATGTCTTTTATGTGACCTCCAAGGGAGATACCATGCTGCACAATTCGACCAGCAGAATGGTGATCCAAAATGTAAAAGTGGATCATTCCAACAACTCCCTTTCCTATGACCTGAAAAGTTCGGACAATGCGTTTACCGGCACCATCTGGCCAGGGAAAAATCAACAATGGTATCCGAATTATAAATATCTTCGGAATGCCAGGGAAAGAACGGGCTATCTGAACAATGCCGGCCTTTTCGGAGAAGACCTGAATATGAAATGGATGCGTTTTTCGGATGCCATCCTCAATTATGCGGAATGCCTGAACGAAACAGGCCATACGGCAGATGCCGCCACCTATGTTAATGAGGTAAGGACCAGGGCCAATAACAGCCAGTCAATCGACCCGAGACGAATCTATCAGAAGACGATCGTCACCGGCACCTTACCGATGGTCAGCCCGGGTTTGTCTCAAACAGACATGCGGACAGCCATTCAGCATGAGTCCCGCGTGGAACTGGCAGGGGAAGACTGGCGTTATGAAAACTTGCGCCGCTGGGGGATAGCCGCAGACCGGTTACACCAGATGGCGGCTAAATCGCCCACTATCGTAAGCGGCATTGCCAATCCGGCGAGTAAATATATTAAAGGAGCCTGGGATTATTTCCCGGTCCCCACGAATGAATTTAAACCCTGATACCACAAAAATGAAAGTATCGATCATTCAACGATTTTTTTTACAGGGAGTCAGCACTTTTGCGCTGGCTTCCTTCTTTCAGTTCAGCCAGGCACAGACTTCCTTTACCCGGGTATCCGATATAAAATTGGCTGAAGGATTCCGGCTTCCGCCGGACTCTCTTCAAACCAGCGTATACTGGTACTGGATATCGGATAATATTTCCACCGAAGGGGTGATAAAGGATCTGCAGGCGATGAAAAGCGTGGGCATCAATCGTGCCTTCATCGGGAATATAGGAATTCCGGAAACACCCTATGGAAAGGTGAAATTATTTTCTGACGAGTGGTGGGAAGTAATGCATACGGCGCTGAAAACGGCAACGGATCTCCATATTGAAATTGGCATTTTTAATAGCCCCGGCTGGAGCCAGTCCGGCGGCCCCTGGATCAAACCAGCTCAGGCCATGCGTTATCTCAGCTCTTCGGAATGGATGGTAACCGGCCCCAGGCAAATCGATCAACAACTTGTCCAACCGGCGGAAAATTTCCAGGATGTACGGGTGCTTGCTTTTCGTGCACCCAAGGATTATACTATGGATGGCCTCGATACTACAGCCATTATTTTTCCGGAAGGCGGGGATCTTACCCTGACACTCGAAAGGAAAAACACTTTTACAGCCAGGAGCCTGGTGATCTGGCCCGGACAGCACAGGATGAAATTAGAGGGCGAGATACAGGTAAAGGATGGAAATCAGTATCGCACTATCCGGAATTTTGTTATCGACCGCAGCAATGATGAATTAAATACCGGCTTCGATCCCTATGGGCCAGGCGCTATTTCTCTGCCTGCTACCAAAGGAAATAGTTTCCGGATCGTTTTTCACCATAGCACCAAAGGAAGCGGTATAACGAAATTAAAAATAAGGGCCTCGCCGGTTGTTGAAAATTATATCGAAAAGACCCTGGGCAAAATGTACCCGACCCCCCTTCCCTACTGGAAGGAATACCAGTGGCCGGCCCAACCGGAAGTGAAGGAGCCCGGTCTGGTGATCGATCCGAAAGGAGTAAGCGATATTTCTTCGTCTTTGTCAACGGAAGGGGTTCTTCATTGGCAGGTGCCTGAAGGCGATTGGGTGATCCTGCGTACAGGTATGACACCCACCAAGGTTACGAATGGTCCTGCTACTCCGGAAGGCAGAGGGCTGGAGGTCGATAAAATGAGCAGAGAACATGTTGCGGAACATTTTAATGCTTTTCTGGGAGAAATACAAAGACGTATACCCGCGCAGGACCGCAAGACCTGGAAGATCGTCGTAGAAGACAGTTATGAAACAGGCGGTCAGAACTGGACGGATGGATTTATAGAAAAATTCAATCAGCAATATGGTTATGATGCCCTGCCCTACCTGCCGGTATTTACGGGTAAAGTCGTCGGGAGTGAAGATGCCTCCGATCGTTTCCTCTGGGACGTCCGACGCTTCATTGCCGACAGGGTATCCTATGATTATGTAGGGGGGCTTCGGGAAGTGAGCCATCAACATGGCCTGACTACCTGGCTGGAAAACTATGGTCATTGGGGATTCCCTGGCGAGTTCCTGCAATACGGCGGTCAGTCCGATGAAGTAGCCGGAGAATTCTGGAGTGAAGGCGAATTAGGCAATATCGAGAATCGTGCCGCTTCTTCCAGTGCACATATCTATGGTAAAACCAAAGTCTCCGCTGAATCCTTTACGGCAGGCGGAAAGGCATTTGCCCGTTACCCGGCGATGATGAAACAACGGGGTGACCGTTTTTTTACAGAAGGCATCAATAATACCCTTCTGCATCTTTATATCCAGCAGCCGGACGATCGGGCTCCCGGGATCAATGCCCCTTTCGGCAATGAATTTAACCGGCATAATACCTGGTTCCATCAATTGGATCTGTTCACACAGTATACCAAACGATGTAATATGCTTTTGCAGCAAGGGATCTATGTGGCCGATGTCGCTTATTTTATCGGGGAGGATGCGCCAAAAATGACGGGTATACGCGACCCCGAATTGCCGAAAGGGTATTCCTTCGATTATATCAATGCGGAGGTTATCGAAAACCGTCTCACGGTAAAAGACGGAAAATGGGTGCTTCCCGATGGATTGTCCTATCGTCTCCTTGTTCTTCCACCGCTGAAAACCATGCGTCCTGCCCTGCTTCGCAGGATCCGTGACCTCGTCAGGGAAGGCGGCATCCTGTCAGGGCCTTCACCTGAACGCTCCCCCAGCTTGCAGGATTACGGCGCAGCCGATCAGGAAGTAAAATCCCTGGCGGGCGATCTATGGGGCAATATTAATGGGAGGACAGTTACTACGCATGTATATGGAAAAGGGATGGTGATAGACGGCCTGGACATGCAGGCTGCCCTCGATCTTGTCAAGGTGGTTGCGGACTGTGGAACGACAGGGGATGCACCTCTGCTTTTTATTCACCGGACTACGGCAGACCGGGAAATTTATTTCCTGAGTAATCAATCGGATAAGGCCCTTTCCATAGCCCCAACTTTCCGGACGCAATATACCGCTATTCAGTTATGGGACGCCGTGACGGGAGCCATTCGTGATTTGCCGGGTTATGTGCAGCAGGGGGGAACGACTACTGTTCCTATACGGCTGGAAGGTTATCAAAGTGCCTTTATCGTACTGGCCAGGTCGAAAGAAACTACCGGGGAAAAGACTACTGTTGACAGTCCAAATGGAGAAAAGGGGAAGAAGGAAAGATCAGCACAGGTCTTGCAATCAGCTCCGAATTTGGCCCTGAATTTCCCTGAACCCTTGCGGGTGACAGCTATCTCCGGTCCCTGGTCCGTCACCTTCGACACGGCCCAACGCGGTCCTCTTCAACCGGTGGCCTTTGACCGGCTCGTGGACTGGACGAAAAG
This sequence comes from Flavitalea flava, assembly GCF_054461575.1. NCBI lineage: Bacteria > Pseudomonadati > Bacteroidota > Chitinophagia > Chitinophagales > Chitinophagaceae > Flavitalea > Flavitalea flava. Next base: position 109,622 of record NZ_JBTLQH010000003.1, on the reverse strand, counting down.
ACCGGAGGAGAATATCCGGAACTATTCTGGCACAGCCGTTTACCGGAAAAGTTTTACCCTGCAAAAAACCGGGAAAGGCGAAACGGTAACCAGGAAAGGCGAAACGGTTTTTCTCGACCTGGGCATGGTCAAAGCCATGGCGAAAGTAAAAGTGAACGGAGTTTATGTGGGGGGCGCCTGGACCCCTCCCTACCGGGTAGACATAACCCCTGCGCTGAAGACCGGCGAAAACAAACTGGAAATCGAAGTGGTGAATACCTGGGTGAACCGGTTGATCGGAGATACCCAATTACCGGAGGAACAACGAAAGACCTGGACGAGTATCAATATTTATAATTCCAAAAGTGTTTATGAATCCTCTGGATTATTAGGGCCGGTAAAGTTGGAGACCATGAGGTATTAAGTCTTTGGGATAACGAAAAAAGGTTAAGCGGAATTAATTAGCGAGAATATGTCTGTATGCCTTAACGAGAAGGATAATGCCGGCTGCTAAAAACCCACCGGCCAGGAAAAAAATACCCAAAAATCTGATCAGGTCCGATTTTTTTGAAGTTAACGGAAGAACGGGCAGATCGATATACTGGATCAGGGGAGTCTCCCGCATCAGGGAAGTTTTGGCCGATTCCATGCTTTTAACCAGCTCGATATAATTCGCACGAAGAATATCGATATCCGTCTGAAGACGTTCACGGGAAACATAGGCAATTTGCCGGCTGGGATTGCTGTGCGCATCACCAAAACTTGCCCTTCCCGATAATGCGTTATTATAAGCATTGCGGACGGAATCCGTTCTTTTTTGGATCAGGGATAAATTAAGCCTGGCCCTGAGGGTCTTGGTTTCGATATAATAATTTGTAACCTCATCGAGTAAGGTTTCCAGGAATTTTTTAGAGAACAACTCATGTTCTGAACTGCAAATTACAGACAGGATCGTTGTACCTTTTCCCTTCCTTTCGATTTTAATGCTCCTGGAAGTAAGATCTTTGTAGATATTCTCCAGGAGACGGTTCTCGATCAGCATTTTTCGCTGAGCAGCAGGATTGACGGGATTGGTGGGATTAGCGGGATTGGAGGGATTAGTAGAATCAGCCGGATCAGCCGGATCAGACGAATTAGCTGGCAGAAAGGTTTGATGGAAATAAGGTTTGCCTTTAAATTCCTTCAACCATTTTTCGCGGAAGTCCAATGAATCCAGGAAAAAATTGGCGAGGATCAGACGATGCCCATTTACGTCAACAGATCTGCGCAGCGTTTTTTCCACCAACAACCGGGATTGCATTAATTCGACAATATTGGTCATGCTGCTGAATACCCCACCGGCATCCGGGGTGGGTCCTATCCCCAACTGTTCGCTTAATACTGACAATCCGCTCCTGGCAGGGCTTTGGGTTGCTTCTTCATCCAGGGCAAAAGTGATCTCCGCGCTATAGAGCGGTTTTTTAAAAAAACTGTATATCCCGCCTCCGATACTTGTAAGGATAGCCACTGCCAAAATTATTTTCCACCGGGAAAGGAGATGCCTCCCCCCCTTTCTGATCAGGAGGATAAAACGCCTGGGAGAAAACTCATCAAATATTCTGGATGCATCCGGATCTGGAGAAACAACCGTCATTGGTCAATGATATAATTTGTGAATGATATTAATTGTGAATGCTACTATTGGTCAGCGATATTATTTGTGAATGATATTATAGGATAGGAGGACCAAAGTAGCCAGGCTGACTATGATCGATAAGATTTCTGTGGGTCTTAACCGTTCTCTTTCCCGTTTAACGGGAACAAAGATCTCCGCGCCGGGACTCAGGGTTGGATAGTTCTTAAAAAAGAGAAAGGACCGGGTGCCCTTTACAGAGCCATTGGGGTAAACGACATAGGACTTCTTTCGGGACGACTTTTCACTAAATCCACCGGCCCCAATGATATAATCCTTAAAATCCAGTCTCTTATCATATCGGACAAGTGCCGGAAATAATACTTCCCCGTTCACCCGGACGGTCTGAAGCTGTCTGGGGATGCGCAAGGTGTCTCCGTCATTTAACAGGAGATCGTATTCGGATCCAGGATGTTCCAGGATCTTTTGCAGATCGATATTCACATTTTCCGATCTTTTAAGCATGCTGGCCGATAAATCGTTCTGCAGGATGGCCGGAGATGATCCTGCCTGGAAATCCTGTTTCAACAGATTTCGCAAGCCCTGTTCATTATTATTCTGTTCGGTCTTTGTAAAATTCTTGGTCCTTACCAGGACAGCGCCGGCTAAATAGGCCTGGGGTGTCAATCCTCCGGAACGTTTGACCAGATCAGAGATCCGGTCATTTTTTGTTTCCAGGGTATACTTACCGGTAAAGATAATCTCTCCTTCAATGACGGCATTTTTCTGTACAAAATAACCCGGAGCAGGACGAATAGCCACCTCATCAAAAGGAAGGAGTACAAATTTTCCCGCCTTCGAACTATCTCTCAGATCCAGGTTGATATCTTCCTGGTAGATTATGGCCGTGACGGTGTTTTTTGATAAAGGGTCAGCGTCTTTGATTCTTCGCGATATTTCCACCCGTTTTACGGAAGCGGCTTCTTTTAGACCGCCGGATAACAATACAAGATCCCTGACGGTGATCCCTTCCTCATACAAAAATATCCCCGGTGCCGAAACCTCTCCTTCAATGCTCACATAATACCCTTCTTTGAGGTCAAATTTTGAAAAGATATTGATCCTGTCTTCTTTGCGTAACACGATATCCGGCGTCTCGCCCTTCAACAGTCGTTCAGGATCGAACGATACGATCTCCGGGCTCAGATCGTCCTTAAGCCGGTGCAGGGAAGCCCTGCTGGTAAAGGCATCCTCCCGGATCCCATCGGCCTCATTTAGTAATTGTAATAGGGTCATCCCGTCTTTTAATTCATATTCCCCGGGCCGGTAAACGGCTCCCCGGATACTGACACGGTTGACAAACCTGTTCAATATTTTTCCGATGATATAACTGTCTCCTTTCCGGGGTATGACGGTTTCCACGTCCTCCTCTGTTATCGTAGTGACTCTTCTTTCTTTGGATGTATTGGTAAAGACCTGTATCCGGGCCGTATAGGCATTATCGGTAAATCCTCCCGCATAACGCATGATCTGGCCAAGCGTTTCTCCCTGAGCGACATCGTAAAGGCCTGGCTTTTTTACCTCTCCCTTGAGGGCAATACGGATGGCATAGGTGTTAATCCTTATTACATCCTGGTCCATCAGGTGAATATCATTTTTTTTAGTCCCATTCACCAGGTATTGATAAATGTCGATAGTAGCTAACAAGGAATTGTTCCGGATCACCTGGATATTCCGGAAAGATCCATTCTGATTGGGCCCTCCGCAGGCATACAGCGCATTATACGCGGTGGCCAGCGACGGAAGGGTATATACACCCGGGAGTGCAGCTTCTCCGATGATGGTGACCCTTATGCTGCGGATCGTACCCAGCGTCACCTCCACCAGGGTATGTCCTGTCTTTATATCTGAAAAGACAGTAGACGCCAATCGTCGGGTTATGCTTTTTTTTGCCTGCTCGATCGTCTGACCGCTCACGGTAACCAGTCCAACCACGGGTATTCTTATGGTGCCCTCCGGAGAGACTTTTAGTTTGTAGTTGGCCTCAGAATAACCGGAGACATCGATCAATAGTTCATCATCGGCGGCCAGGATATAATTTTTGGGAGTAGGTATCCTCAGGTTCGGCTCAAAGGTCAGTCGTTTATTATTGAATACATCGAAACCAAAATTCCTGGTGGTCAGTTCTGCAAAAGCGCTGCTGAAATCGCTGACCGGCTTTTGTTCCAGAGCGCTGATCGAATCCTGCTGCCGGTCTGCGCCGGCAGGTCTGGAAGGTGGCTGAAAGGACTGGTAATTGGATGCAGTCAGCGATTTACGCATAGATTCCACCCTGGCCTTTAATTTGACTACCTCCACAGGGCTCATCCCTTTTTGAAAGGCCAGTTGTTCGATCTGGTCATCCTTAAGACTCAACCGGTCAGACTCAATGATAAATTTCCTGATCTGCTCATCCGTAAGCTCTTCCACCCTTACATTACTTAGATCCCCGCCCGTTTGCGCCAGGATGGTTACCTGGAAAAATAACAGGAGCGGAAATAACAAAATGCCCCGTTTAAGGAGGGTACGCCAGGCAAAAAAGGTTGAATTAATGAAAGTCATCAAAAAAATTTTAGGTAAAAAAATTGATTATCAAACACTTGTATAAATCAATTTTTTAAAAATCCATTCAGGGGAATTTTTACCTGACCAGCAAAAATGATATATATTATGACTCCCCCAGGTTATCATTGTATTAATCCTTTGCCCGGGCCAACCCTGCTGTAAAAAATGTTATTCCTTTGATCCGGGACATCGCCGTGAAACTTTCCTAATGGATCAATTTTTATATTCAAAAACAGGACAAAAAAGACCGTTTAACAGATATTATCTCATTGATCATAAGGTGCTTTTTTTAACTGGTTTCTTTTTTTACCTTATCTGCCCCTATATCCTTGGGATCAATGGCGCCTTTTCGGACTACCCGGGAGTCGGGCTTTTCCAGCAATCCTTTCAACGGATTCCACCAGACAGGCTGCAATCCTATATGCTGATCACGTTATCCTGGATCCCTGCTTTTTTCCTGGGCCATTTCTTTTTCAAATTTTTTATCCCCGGGAAAAGAGCGCTCCGTCTGTACCCTGCTGATTTTACGACCCGGGCCGTAACTTATCTGGCCATCCCCCTTTTTTTCGTGCTAGTTTTATTTGTGTATGTTTCGAGAGGTTCCTTGTTCGGATCATTCGAAACCTATGATGTGGGGCAACGGGGAAAGTTATCCACGCTGGTTATCCTGTATGATTTTTTTCTGATCTACCAGTTGGTCAGCAAACAAAAGATTTCCTTTTTGCTGGCATCAGGAACGATCCTGAATGCGCTATTCCTGCTGCTCGCAGGAGGAAGATTGACCGCACTTCAATGTTGTCTCGTCTTTTTATTATATAAGACTTCCTTCGCACCCAAAAGATGGACCGGTCTGTCTATTCTGGCCTTTGCCCTGGCAGGATTCCTGGTAGGCAGCTTTATAGGAATATCAAGGGTTGGGGCCGGATTCAGTTTTGAACGGGCGTTTTTTTCCCTGGCGGCCGAACCTCTTTTTACCTGGTTCAGTACGAATACTTTCCTGGCTTCCAATGCCATACCCCTATTCAATATGCCCTTCAATTTTATGACCTCTTTTTTTAACCTGGTTCCCAATACCTTGTTCCATGCCCGTCAATTCGTGGTGTCCGTACCGGCCATGGGCTATACTTATGAGAACCCCTTCGGTGCAGATAGCTTGTGGACAAACCTGGTTATTAATTTTGGAGCTTGGGGTTCATTCTTATTTGTTTTTATCACCGGGTTTATGTTGAATTTCTTAAGGCATCTTTCCGAAAATAACCGGTTTTGGTCCGTGTATTATATCCTGGTTTGCGCCATGCTGCCCTTCGAATTCTTCAGAACGGGGTTCTTTATCCTCAATAAAGAACTTTTTTTCAATTTCCTTTTCCTTCCCGGGGTGATCCTTTTTCTAATCAGACTTATTAACTGGTTCCAAAATTCCCTTGAATCCTATTCTGCCAGGGTAGCGGGCATTAAATAAAACAAAAAATTGTGAAAAAAATTTATTCGATCCAGGTTTTAAGAGGCATGGCGGCGATAAGTATCGTTCTATATCATATGCTGATCATAGAAAAAAAATATTCAGGCGGAGATCTTTATTTACCTTTTTTGTTCAAAATGGGGCAATCGGGGGTGGACCTTTTTTTTGTGATCAGCGGTTTTATTATGGTTACGATAACGGGGGAAGGAAGTAAAGTGAGTACCGGGAATTTCCTGTTACACCGGGCGGCAAGGATCTACCCCAATTACTGGTTCTACTTTTTAATTACTCTTTCTGTGTTCCTGATCAACCCGTCCCTGGTCAATTCCTCACAAGGCAATTCCACCAACTTTTTTACCTCCTTCCTCTTGCTCCCTTCCAGAAATCTGCCGTTGGTGCTGGTAGCCTGGTCATTGATCTTCGAACTCTACTTTTACCTTATCTTCTCCTTTTTACGGAAAGGGAAAGGTCCGCTCTTTTTCTTTGGACTGGTCTGTTGGCTGGCAGGTCTGCTCCTTATCAATACCTGGCTACCTTCATATGCCAATCCTTCTGCAAATCCTGTGGTCGCCTTATTGACCAGTCCATATTCGATTGAATTTATTGCAGGGGCTCTTGCCGCAATTACCATTTCGCATAACCTGCTGAAAAAGGTACCGGTTAAGATCTTCGTATTGTTTATTATCCTGCTGTTTGTCCTTTATCCTTTTTTCTTTTTTTCTTTCTATAGCACAGAACGCAGTGGTCTTTTCCTGCAATCGATCCTGTTCGGGATCATTTTCGCCCTTTTGTTGATCTCCTGTGTTTCCATCGAACAGAAAACAGGCATCCGGTTTCCCAGGTTCCTCATCCGGCTGGGGGATATCTCTTATACGATCTATCTTTCGCATGTGCTGATCATGGGGCTGATCGGAAAAATCTGGGCCGCTTTTTTTCAAAAACCCGATTCGATGCTTGATAATCTTTTAGTCATGCCAGTCATTTTGGGGACAGTCATTTTCTATTCCTTCCTGGGGAATCGTTGGATCGAACGACCTTCATATACTTTTTTTATCAGGCTCCTGAGTCCCACCCCTAAAAAAACAACCTCACCCTTACTTATTAATACAACTCCTAACGGATGAGAATCGGCACTGCCTTAATTAAAACCGGTACGAATACCCTAAAGGACGATTTCAGGAAAAATAATAATTTTAATCTTGTCCGGATCTATCTTTCCCTGAGCGTGGTTTTGTATCATATCTTCGAGCTGAGCGGTAATCCAGCCTTAGGTTTTTTAACCCGGTATGTCAATGTCGACAGGGCCGTGGAAGCTTTTTTTATCATCAGCGGATACCTGGTTATTAAGAGTTATGAGCGCAGTTCGTCGCCAAAAGATTTTTTTGGCAAACGATGGCGTAGGATCTATCCTGCCTATATTTTCCTGATCCTGCTCTGCGGCTTGTTGGGGTTTTTGATTTCCAGGTTCCCGACAGCTGTTTACTTCAACGCTCCGGCCTTGTATAAATATATTTTTTTCAACGCCCTGTTCCTCAATTTTATTCAACCCGACCTTCCCGGGGTCTTTGAAAGTAATCCCTTTACAGCGGTAAATGGTTCCTTATGGACCCTGAAGATCGAAGTGGGTTATTATATCCTCGTCCCCTTCCTCGTATATCTATGGTCCAAAATAAACAGATCTTTTTTATGCGCCATGCTGTTCGTATTATCAGCAGGGTTTTATACCCTGATGATGGGGCTTTATCATCATTCTTCCCAGGAGATATATTTGTTCCTGGCCAGACAGTTGCCAGGCGAATTGTTATATTTCATTTTGGGTGCAGGTGTCGCCGGAATCGATCATCTTCCCTCTTTTAAACGTATACTGTCCTATATAGGTCTGCCCTGTCTGGCAGCCCTGTTCTTTCTGCCCGGAAAGGCTGCGGGGCATCTGGCTATAGCCGGCGGACAAGTGGTGCCATCCGGATTGGCATCCGGAGAGAAATGGGGACTGGCTGGGAATATCCGGGGACTTGCCGGGAATATCCAGGAACTTGCCATAGACATATCAGGACTGGGAGCCGAAGCGCTGGCTCTTGGCGGGGCAGTTTTTTTTGTTGCCTTTTGTATTCCGGCCATCCCTTATCCCTTTAAACGGGAAGATTTTTCCTATGGTCTGTATATCTGCCATTTTCCGGTGATCCAGGTAATGGTCCATTATGGGTTGTTCAATCACTTACCCTTTACAGGTCTGGTATGGAGCCTGGTGATCTCGGTTCTTTTAGCGGTACTTTCCTGGTTTTTTGTGGAAAGACCATTCCTGGTAAAAAGGAGGGTAAAGGCATGAAACGAATCATTGGTATCATTGTTACCTACAACGGCCTTCACTGGATCGAAAGGTGTCTGAGAAGCCTGACAGAAAGCTCTTACCCATGCCAGATCATTGTTGTCGATAACGGTTCGACCGATACGACCACGTCTTTTATCAAAAGGGAATTCCCCGGGGTAACCTTGATCGAAACCGGTAAGAATCTGGGATTTGGGCAGGCCAATAACAGGGGATTAAAGATAGCGTTGGATATGCAGGCGGAGTATATATTCCTGTTAAACCAGGATGCCTGGGTGGAATCCGATACGCTTTCTTCTCTCGTTGCGGCTCAACTAAAAAACCCAGCCTATGGAATTGTGAGCCCCACCCATTTAAATGGCAAAGGGGTCGCGATGGATCGTTACTTTCTGGAATATTTCCGCCAATCAGGGATTAATGGATACCTGAATAAAATGATCCTTCGCTTAAAGGATGAAAGTAGATGTGAGCAGGCCGGGGCTAGTCGTGAGCAGGCAGAGGATAATCTTTTGATAGATACGACATTCGTTAATGCCGCCGCCTGGCTTATCACGAGGGAATGTCTTCAAAAGGTCGGGGGATTCGATCCCATTTTTTTCCATTATGGGGAAGACAGGAATTATACCCAAAGAGTTTTGTTTAAAGGGTTTAAGATCGGGATCCACCTCTATTCAAGGATCTGCCACGACAGGGAAGACCGAATCAGGGAAGACCGAATTAGCGAGGACCGAATTTCGGATACTGACGGGAACAGGGTTTCTGATACGGTGGCGGACAAACAATACCACTTTAAAAAGGAATGGGAACATTTTTTAAACCAGGTATGCGACATTCGAAGGCCAGGATATAAGTCGCTGATCTTCCGGCGTTTTTTACGGTATTCCCTGTTAACCGGTCTGCATATATTATACTTTAATAAAACCCGGCTCCTGTACAATTACGGCATGGCTAAAAAAATTCTCTTTTCCATTCCCCGGATACACAGAAGCCGCAGCAGGTCGCAGGCAGAAAATTGTTCACAATATCTTTAAATCCGGTTCTTAAAAAGGGCTGTATATTTATTGTTGCAGCTGGCATTAATGCCGGTATCAAAGAATTTCTTAACAGCCTTGATCCCCATGAGTGAAAGTACACAACAAAGGAAATGGAAGGAAGTCATTACTTCCCGTAATACTATTTTATCGCTGAATCTGAAGGAGATCTGGGAGTACAGGGATCTTTTGTCCATTTTAATGCGCAGGGATATTCTGGCTATTTACAAACAAACGATCTTTGGCCCCCTTTGGTTCTTTCTCCAACCGGTCCTGACTACCCTTACTTATACTATCGTATTTTCCAATGTCGCCAAATTACCTACATCTAACCTGCCACCCGTTCTTTTTTATCTGAGCGGGCTTATTTTATGGTCCTATTTTTCCGAATGTATTATAAAAACATCCGGTTTTTTCAGAGACAACAGCCAGATCCTTACCAAGGTTTATTTTCCCCGCCTTATTGTTCCGCTCTCCCTGGTATTGACAAACCTGCTTCGTTTTTCCATACAGCTTGTCCTCTTTTTTATTATCTATGTCTATTTCTTTGTGAGGGGTACCCGCCTGGAACCTAATTCCTTTACTTTTTTTTTACCATTCCTCGTTCTGCTGACCGCATTGTTGGGATTGGGATTAGGAATGATCGTTTCCTCCCTGACAACCAAATATAAAGACCTGATGCATTTACTGACCTTCGGGATCCAATTGCTGATGTTCATGTCTCCTGTAATCTTTCCCTTATCCAGTTTTGACCATAGCAAATTCAAAATACTCATTATGGCCAATCCCATGACGGGAATCATCGAAGGCTTCCGGTACGGGTTTTTCGGGAAAGGAACCTTGAATCTTTCCTTATTAGGGTATGATACGGGATGTGCCGTTATTTTCCTGGTCCTTGGCCTCCTCATTTTCAATACTGTTGAAAAAAATTTTGCAGACAATATCTAACGCAACCGAATGGCAAACGATATCATAGAAGTAGAAGGGCTTTCGAAGATGTACAGACTGGGTGAAATCAATACCGGCTCCCTGAGCCATGACCTGACCCGGTGGTGGTCCAGGATGCAGGGTAAAGAAGATCCCTATCAATTGATAGCAGAGACAAATTTTCGCCAGGTAAAAGGGAATTCCGGTTATGTATGGTCTTTGAAGGATATCAATTTTTCCGTCCGGGAAGGAGAGGTATTCGGGATCATCGGAAAAAACGGGGCCGGGAAGTCAACCCTGTTAAAACTTTTATCCAAGATAACTAAACCTACCAAAGGATGTATAAGGATCGACGGCCGGATCGCTTCCCTTCTCGAAGTCGGTACTGGTTTCCATCCCGATCTGAGCGGGAGAGAGAATATTTTCCTGAACGGAGCGATTCTTGGCATGAAAAAACAAGAGATAAGAAACAGGTTTGACGAGATCGTGGATTTTTCCGGAATAGAAAGGTATATAGATACGCCGGTCAAACGTTACAGCTCGGGTATGTTCGTCCGGCTTGCCTTTGCCGTGGCGGCACATCTGGAGCCCGATATCCTGATCATCGATGAAGTGCTGGCTGTGGGAGATGCCGAATTTCAGCAAAAATGTATGGGTAAAATGCAGGATGTTTCCAAAAAACAAGGACGAACCATCATTTTTGTAAGCCATAATATCGTTGCCATCAAACAATTATGCACCCGCGCTTTATTACTGGAAAATGGTCAGGCAAAGATTACCGGGTCCCTGGAAAAAGTGCTGGAAATCTATCAATTCTCTGAAACCGACACGCAGAAAGGCAAAAGACGTAAATTACCGGAGACCGGATCCGGCTTTTTCCTGGATTGGCGTCTGGAAGGGCAAAGAGCGGCTGATGCCCATAGCTGTTTTACCGGTGAATATATTCAACTGGTATTCCGGTTCCAATCCTTGGTCGAAATGTCCGGATGCCAATTCCATCTGCTGATCCGCTCCACAGACGGTTTCATTGTCCTGCATGCAGACAGCCTGGGGTTTTCCGGGAAAAATTTCTTTCTTGTCCCCGGCATTCACGAACTGAGCTTCCAGGTGTCCTTACCCATAAAAAAAGGAAATTATGAGTTGGAAGCCGGTTTAGTAGCAGGCGGTAAACTGATCGATTCCTGGGCAACCAGCACCCGGCTCAGGGTCCTCGACCATTTCGAAGGCCAGCAGGATGATAGTTATGCCGGTATGTTGAATATTAAAACCAGTTTCAGTGTTATTACTGCTTCAGCCCTAAAAAAACAAATGGAATGATATCCATTATCATTTGTTCCATCAATCCCAACCTTCTTTCTAATCTGAAAAGGAACATAGCCGAGACTATTGGAATGCCATATGAGATCATTGCTATCGATAATTCCATAAATAATTGGGGAATTTGCAAAGTATATAACCAGGGCGCGGAAAAAGCAACTTACCCTATTCTTTGTTTCGCCCACGAAGATATATCCTTTGTCACGAACGATTGGGGTCGCCTGGTTTGCGCTCATTTCTCCGATCCAAAGACCGGATTACTGGGTCTTGCGGGGGGAGATGCCAAAAGCCTCGTTCCTTCTTCCTGGTCTATCCCGGTGGTCTCCAATGAGATCAATATTTTTCAACATTACCGGTCCGTTACCGAGCCATCCCGCCATATCGTAGTCAGAAGCCCGGACACTTTAGGTTCAAAAGAAAGAGTGGTTTCCCTCGACGGCGTCTGGTTATGTACAAAAAAGGAAATATTTTGTCAATTTACCTTCGACGAAAGAACTTTCGGCGGGTTTCACGGGTATGATATCGATTATTCCCTCCAGGTGAATACCCTGTACAAGGTATATGTGATCTTCGATCTGGTGGTCCATCATTATTCAGACGGCAAACCGGATAGAAAATGGGTGGAAAGCGCAATTTTAGTAAGTAAAAAATGGAAAAATAAATTACCGGTCTCCGTTTACGATCTTCCCTGGTCTGCCTACAATATTCATCACTGGCAATCGCTCCAGGTATTTCTCCATAAATTGATCCAGCTGAATTATGAATTTCCTGTCATCCTGCGCCATTACCTGAATTTTTCGTTTACGCGATTCTTTACCTTCCGGCAATTCTTTTCCATGGGAAAATATGTGATCCTGCAATTAATCAGCAAAAAGGAAAATTCCCGGCCAAAAAGAGAGGTCAAAAATTTTTCCGGAAAAACCGGCTGAGCCGGCCGGTCTGGGCAGGCCCGGCATGCGTAGACCCGGAATGCGTAGGCCCGGAATGGACGTCCTCCTTTTTTATATTATCGATCGATAAGGAAAGTTGAAAGATATCGGCTTTTTTATCAGTGATAAAAAAGAGCGGGTGTACGATCTCCTTTATCTCTCCGAGGGGAATATCTGCATGGGCATGGCCGGCATTCCTGGTATGAATGGCCTTATCTCCAAAACCAATATTGGATACCAGGTTTTCGTTCGGGGTGATGCAAAGCCCATTATTGACCAGGATAGAAAAGGCCATCGGGTAATCCCAGGTAATGATCTTTTTTTCATAGACCTGTTGAGCCATCCCGGTGACCCAATCCGCCGTTCTCCGGTCAGGAAAAACATCGATCATCCTGTCCTCTGCCGCGAATTGAGTAAATACTTTCATGTCCGGGTCGCACTGCCGCCATACTCTTCTCCAGCTTGCCCAACCCCAGATGGCCGCTATCCCGGAATAATAATAGGAGGCATTCCCTCTTTTACGACCGAATTGCAAATTCGACCCGGTAATATGCATGATGCGGGGATCGTTCCGGTACCGCTCCAGTAAGGAAGAGCAGAAACCAAAAAAATCCTTTGCCGGCAAACAATCATGTTCCAGAATGATCCCCTCTTCCTCCTGCTCAAAGAACCAGTTCACCGCGGCAATAATCCCATATTTCGTTCCCAGGTTTTCTTCCCGGAACAGCGTATGAACCTGGCAATCCCAATCTACCGCCTCCGCAATCTTCCGGGTCAAAGCGCAGGAGTCCGTATCTTCCGGCACTCCGGGACGCGGGCCATCCGCAGCAATATACAAACGCTCCGGTCTCGCCTCCCGTATCGCTGAAAATACGCGGGAGCTGGTATCCGTTCTGTTGAAAACAATAAAAAGGACAGGTGTCTTTAGGGAGTTCATTTAATTAAGATTTATTCGATTCATTTACTGATCCTTTTAAAGGCCCTGCGCAGCACTCTGAAAACATTACCGACCTTTTTTCCCACCCGGTAATCCCTGGAATTCAACAGCTCGTCCAATCTTTTTTCCAGGAACCGGGAAGTCGCGTATAACGCTACCTTATCCTCATATTCGGCTACATACAGTTCATGGAGATCGTGTATATAAGAATCCCTGTTTCGTTGAAAATAACTGGCCCCCCGTTCGTTAAACACGCAAATAACCATATCCACATATTTAGCAGACAGGGTCTTTTCCTTAAAACATTTTACATTCAGATTAAAATCAGCATAGATGGGAAAATTAAGATCATACAATCCTATTTTGTTAAATACCCGTCTCGAATAGAATATTGCCTGGTGGTTGATGTTCTCCAGATTTCGTATAAGCTTCAAATAATTCTTTTCCTCTCCTTCTTTCAGTCCGCTATGCTTGAAAATAATATTACCGTAAATAAGATCATATGTTTCAAAATCAGGCAAGCTGAAGATCCCTGATAAAACGTTTTCCTGATAAAACACATCATCGCTCCCCATAAAATACAAGTAATCACCTTTTGCCAAAAGAATTCCTTTGTTCATGGCATCATAAATTCCTTTATCCGGTTCCGAAATATACTTTATGAAAGAATGGGCAGCGCTGAATTTTTCGATCAGTGCAATGGTCGTATCGGATGATCCACCGTCTATTATCCAACATTCCACCCTTTCAAACCGCTGTTGGAGAATGCTGTCCAATGTCGCTTTCAGCGTTGCGGAAGAGTTGAAGGTGGGAATGATTATCGTAAGTATCGGATCCTGCATAAGGCTAGGTTTGAACAAGTTGCAGGATTAACTTTCGTATTCCGGAAGGAATACGCTTTTTTATTTTCCGGATCATCAACGTCCGGCTTGATAAACCAGCATCGGTCACCAGCTTTTGTTTGGCCAGTTGCTCTTGTCTCCATTCCACATAATGACAAGGAATTTTGCTCAGGGCTGAAAACCCGGATTGTTGTAACTTTTCTCTGTATTCGCGGTAAATTTCCGCCAGGTCCTCCCTGTCGGCGGCCGTAAACCGGTTGAAAACAGGATGAAATACGATTTTTTCAAAGGGCTTGAATGTACTGAAATGGAAGAAAACCAGAGGAAATTGTTTATTAACCCGAAAACTTCCCTCATCCCTGCTCAAGGATCGTTCATGAAAATTCCAGGGGCCCATATTCAACCCCGGATGATGGGATATATAGGTTTTTTGGAAAAGCACCGGGACCAGGTTCATCCATAATTGGTCCACGAATAAGCCTTTGGAGAGATCATGATACCCAAACAAATAGGTCCGTTCCTTCCACCATTTCAGCATATCTATGGTATTGGGGGTATGTTTTAATCCCAGGAAACCCAGATTGTATATGCCATAATTTAAAAAATCGGATTCCATCGGAGTTTTATCATCGACAGGGATCGGTGTCAATATATGCGGGGTCAGGATAATATCGTTCGTTGTCAAAATAGACGAAAGCTCAGCAAAATCCCGGTATACACAGATATCCGGATCCAGGTAATAAACCTCATCCGCCTTAAGCGTGGAAAAAAAATGAAGAAAAAATTGTGGTTTTACCGCCGTATTTAATTCCACAATAGTATACTTTCTGGCCAGGCTATAAATGCCGGATTCAATCTCGCCGGCTTCCAGTACGGTGATGCCCGGATACCCATAATCGATGGTATCTCTTTTTTTATCCACCAGGCCGATGTAAAAAGAAAACCCTGGATTATGTAATAAAAAGGACCGTCCCAGGACAAGCGCCTGGGAATAATAATTATTGGAGCAAAGGGTAAACGCTATTTTCATATCGGGTTGTTAGCGATGGTCGACGGTGTTCTCTCCGATACTCTCATCAAAATTCTCTTCGGTCATATGATCTTTCCTGCCCGGTGGAGTGATCCATTTCTTCAATTCAACCGAATAGGTCTTGACCAGTACGGCTGGATTTCCGAAGATCATACTATAATCCGGAAAGGAATGGGTAACGACTGACTTAGCGCCTACCAGACAATATTTCCCAAGGGTGACCCCGGGTAAAATAACAGCATTGTAACCGATAGCCGTATAGGCTCCAATTTTGACATAACCCCTTGACACCAGGCGTCTTTTTCTAACAGAAACACCTTCTTCCGGGACATTGCTATGCGTATGATCGGAGATAAAAATAAAATCTGCGGTTTCTACACCATCCTCCAGAATAATCTTATTGATAGCCGTGATCATGGCAAAACTTCCTATATGAACATCATTACCTATGATGATCCGGGGATCGAATTTCTGGTTGGAATAAGGGTAAGCATCATATGCCGAGATCCATGCCTCCGGCCCTAAATAAGAATTGTTCCCAAAGCTTATATATTGTTTGCCCTCGACTGGTCTTCTGGGGCGGCAAATGGTGGTACCTGTTCCCGTTCGGATCCCAAAATTCGGAGCTTCGTTACTCGCGGTCTCTTTTACAGGAAAAATTTTTCTCTTTACAAACCTCAGTAACCTTCGTATCATCAGCATTTATTTTTAGGTGATTGTTTACTTTATGTTTTCATCAGGTTATCCTTTTTGCTTATTACGTTCTGGCCTCCTCTGAACATTTTAAGGGTAAGGAATTCCTTTTCTTTTTCCTTTTCTTTTTCCAGAAGGGAAAGCAGACTGATATTCTTTTTATTTGCCCTGACCAGAATCCCCAAAATACTATTCATGACCAGCATAAAAGAAAGGATAAGAAAAAATAAGATCTCCAATCTCAGACTTTTTAATAAAACAACCAAGGCTATGCAGGACAGGTTAACCAGCAAAAGAATTCCGGTGGCCTGTAAATGGGATAAATTCAGCTCCAGCAAAAGGTGGTGAATATGATTCCGGTCGGCTTTGAATGGGGACCTGCCTTTTAGCACCCTAAGCCAAAAAGCCCTTGCTGTATCGAAGACCGGAATGATTAAAAGAGCAAAGACAATGGCAGGGGCCGCCGGAAAAAGAAGCGCGGTATTCCTGAATGGTCCCAGTTTGTTCATTTCTATAAAATTAATCGCAAACAAAGCAATCAGAAATCCAAGTAATAAAGAACCCGTATCCCCCATAAAGATCTTCGCCGGTGTCCGGTTGTAAATAAGAAATCCGGAAAGACAGCCGCACATGGCTACTGCCATAAAAAAATAGCCGGAGTCCTGCATTTGCCGGAAATAAATAGCGAAGCACAGACAGGAAAGCAACCCAATACTTCCTGCCAGGCAATTGATCCCATCTATCAGATTAAAGGCATTGGTAAGTAAAAGGATAAAAGCAACGGTGATCAATACGCTTATGGCATAGGGCATCTCATACCATCCGCAAAATCCATGAAAACTGGTAAGACGGATACCTGCGAGTAGGGTTACGATCAATGAAACAATCAGTTGGGCGAAAAATTTTTTTAGGGGATTTACACCGATCAAATCATCCGTCAGACCAAGCCAGCATAAAATCAGTGCGGAAGCAATCAAATAATTCAGATGGCCGATGCTGTTTTCAGGCAGGAAAAAAACAATGGCAATGGCCATAGCGGCAAAAATAGCCACACCCCCAAGATTAGGGGTACGGGTCCTGTGGATTTTCCGGTCTTCCGAAGGTTCATCGAAAAGATGTTTCCTGTGGGATATATAAATGACCTTCCGGATAGTATAACAAACCACCATAAAAGTAATGACGAATATGAACATAGGATGAAAAGGCATAATCTTCTGAGGTATTAACATTTTAAATGTACCCGTTATTCCTATAAAGTCTTTTAACTGATCGTTATCATAAGATTAATTTTATTTATCTTTTCCACATTCCAACAATTGTTTTATAAATTGGTTTTTCACCGAAAAGAGCAACTAGTTATATATATGCGTATTGCCCAAACCATCTTTTTTTTGTTTTTCCTGCTGCCTGCAGCTACAAAAAGAGACATCCCCGTTATCGGATACCGTTTAGTCTGGCACGATGAATTCGAAGGGAATCTCCTGGATAAAACAAAATGGGCTTTGCGGTCTCCCGGAAAAAGAGGAGATGCCTACAATTGCGAATCTGCCGCACAATTAGACGGCAAGGGGCACCTGCTACTAAGTATCACGAAAAAAAACGATTCGGTTTTCACAGGCATGATCGCTACCGAAAACCTGTTCGAAACACGGTACGGCTATTTTGAATGTAAGGCCAAACTTCTCCGTCTTAAGGGCAGTTGGGTTGCTTTCTGGTTGCAATCCTCAGCTAATCAGGATAATGGCACACCGGAAAAAAATGGCGCCGAGATCGATATTTTTGAATATTTCCCCAATTTGGATACGAACTCGGTTACACATATGCTTCATTGGGGCGGATATGGCGCCACCCATAAAAGTTCCGGGCCTGTTCGCGTTTTCCTGAAAAAAACAGTGGACGACTATCATACCTTCGGTTTGGAATGGACTCCGGAAGGTTATTCTACCTTTGTTGACGGAGTACAGACCTACAAGGGTCATAGTCTTATTTCAAAGGTTCCGGAATTCATGATCCTGAGCATGGAGGCGGACAGTAAGGTAGCCGGCCCCCTTCAGTTGACCGGTGATCCGCAATATTTTACTGTCGATTATGTCAGGGTCTACAAAAAAAAAATATAGTTTATTTGATTTCGTAATTATCGACAAATGATCTCCTGATCAGGGAGATTCCTTCCTTTGGAAATTTCCGGATATAACCCATCAGATTGTTCATTCCGCCCATAATTGAAAACAATATCAGGTAACGGATAAACCCTGCCCAATCCTTTTTTCGAAAATTCAGGAATACCTGTATTTTATAATAACGCGTTCTGTATCTTTTTATCCAGTAAGCAGGTTCGCGCCCCATGGTCAGCCAGGTTGGCGCCGCGTGATCCTTCCCCCTGACCTTACGTAGTTTACCGATCCTACGCAAACAGGCGTCCCGGATAACGGCATAATGCCATAAGGTGGCTTCGGCCTCTTTGCCGGCATTGGAAATAGCTCCTTCATGGATCCTGTAATTATATAAGGGCATATCAATGAAAAGCACGGCTCCTGTCTCTTCCAGCTGATAATAAAGATCCTGATCCACCGCTTTTTTATTCAAGGGGGAAATACCGCCGGTCAGGACATAGGCGCTTTTTTTGAAAGTGGCAAAATGATGAATTCGTCCATCACTCAGCAGTAAATAAGGAATACCGGTTGGGAGCGCACGCGGGTATCCGGCCATCCGGATGACCATTAACGATCTATCACATATATAATGGGTAGAGTGGATCAAACTGCAGTTCGGATTTTCCCGGTGGGCCCGTTCCATGATTCGCAAGGCCTCGCGGTCCAGGGAATCATCCGGATCGAGAAAAGCCAGTATAGATCCGGTTGCCAGCCCGGTGCATCTTCTTTTGGTAAATCCGCATCCCTGATTTTTTTCATTCCGGAAAATTTTAATCCGGGGATCATCGCCGAATTTTGTAGCCACCCGTTCAAATTCATCCGTAGAGCCATCATCCACAAGGATAACCTCCCAATCCTGATAAGTCTGGCATAATACGCTGTCCAGGGCAATCCCCAGGAACCTCGAATTATTAAAGTTGGCTATCAGGATGGAAATAAGCATAAACCGCTAATCATTAAATTGTTCATTCACTATTTTTCCTGAGTGATTTTGCAAAAGGTATCGATAAGAAACTTCTTTCATGTTATTCAGCGCCGGTTTGTCACCGAGGATCTTTATTATTTTATTACTGTCCTCTTTTAGATTCCCGGACAAATAGAAACCGTTTTCCCCGTCACCAATGATCTCAGGAATGGTATTGACCTTATTGGTCAGTACAATTTTTCCTTTTTTCAAACTGTACAGGATACTACCATTCAATGGCCAGAAAAAACGATAGTCCTTAAAAAGCAGCACAGCGAATAATGCTTTCTCAAAAATGGCATGTAATTGCTCTTCAGGGATATACCCTAAATAATGGACGTTCTTTTTATACTTTTCTTTCAATTGGTCATAAAACTTTTTTTCTTTACCCAGGGGTCTGCCTACTACATAAAAATTTATGCCGGGCTGACTGGCCAATAGTTGGCGATGAAGCTGCAAGGCGTATTCCAAGCCCTTATTCCTGCCGATAAAACCAAAATAAATAAAATTGTCATTATCCGTATCGCTCTTTATGATCTCGGCCGTATCGACTATGTGCGGGAGGTATTGTACATTTTCGATGCCATATCTTTTTTTTACCGACAATACCCCTTTCTTCGACAGCACATAAATGGATTTAATTTTTTTTATGTATTGCTCCACCATTCCATGGTTATTGATAAACCGGTCAAAAAATTTTGAAATTTTGTTCAGGAAGGGTGTCCTGAATTCGTGGAACGGATACCTGATAAGCGGGGCATCATGAAGCGTTACGGAAATATTTTTATAATTGGCCCTTAGCATAGCAAATAAAATTTCGATCTCTTTTTTCTGAAATATGCCTATTTCAATATGGATATGATCACGGGAAGAGATGGCCGTGAATATAGAGGTAAGGCTCCTGGCGCTATCCATAAAAATATAGCCCCTATCCCTTAGCACTAACCGGTAAAAATCCCTGGAATATTTACAAATCCCTGACATGCCATCCATTGAACTTATATAATAACGCTTAATGGGTATTTCAATTGGTACCATGATTTTTTCTTAGCTAATGGGTAATACAATTCTCTTTTATCGTTTGATTACGGCCTGGCTGTCGTTTGATCCTGGTTATCCGATCCACGATTTCCCCATATCCACTCCTTATTATTATAAGTTCTTTTATGTAGGCCCGGCTCCATAAAAAATAGATGCGTCTCCCCTTCTTTTTAGGCGGTTTGATCATATATTTTATCAGCCGTAATAGGCTAAGGGCAAAATGGAAATTCCAGTTACTGATCTTTTTGTGAAAAAAACGGTCGCTGATCTGGGCATAATAAAGATTTCTGATCGGCCCATCTCCGCCGAACGCACAAAAAAGCCTTTCCAGATAATCAAGGGTCAACCGTCCTTTCGGCAAATAATGAAAAAATTGTAATTCATCCGAATAGTGCAGACGGTATCCTCTTAAAACGAAAGCATAGCTTAATTCCACATCTTCGGAAGAACTAAGGGTACTGCCTACCCTGCCTTGCAGGACCGGTTCAAAACCAACCGCCTGCAATTCGTCCACATATTGTTTGCGGACCGCCAGCCCCGCTCCATATAGATTAAGTACCCGCCCCTTCTCCTCATTGATCAGTTGGGAACCCAGGGCAAAGGCTTCCGCATAGTCATTAAACCAAACCGGCTGTGTTGTCTCAAAAACAGGGAGTCCCTTCCCTCCGCAAGCGGCAAGGGCCGGGTCGCAGGACAGAATATCCGTCACCCGCTGTATATAATCGGGGAACAGCCAATTATCATCATCACAGAACAGAAGGATCGGATAGGAGGCTTCCCGGATTCCCCGGTTACGGGCATTCTTTAAACCCTGTAACTCTTCATATACGATCCGGAGGGGAATGCCGGTATCCAGTCCCTCCCATACCGAAAGAGAAAATACGGATGTTTGATCCGTTGAGGCATTATCAACAAGAATGATCTCCCAGGTCAGGGCCGGCTCGCATTCCTGTTTGGCCAATGCTTCCAGGGTTTCTCTGATCCGTCCGGCACTGTTATAACAGCAAAGAATCACCGATACACCATGTTGTCCCATCATCAGGAAGCTGAAGTTATCAATTCATCGATCTGTATAGTAGACAGGATTCCCGGTTTCGAAGGCGTTTGTGCCCAGGGCTGCGGTTTGGGTCTGAACGAATTATTGACCAATGCCCTGTTGATCAGATCCCTGCTCCTGTCGTTAAACCATCCCCATTTGTTAAAATACCGGATGGAAGACTGGAGATGATGCAGCATTAGTTTAAGGCTTTTGTAAGAGGCCTTACGGTAGGCATGGACAATACTTTCCCGTGGATAATAAACAGTCCTGTAGTATTCATTGATCCTTCTGCACAGGTCGATATCTTCCAGATAGAGAAAATATCGTTCATCGAACAAACCTACTTTGGCAAAGGCTTCTGTTCGGACAAACATAAAACAACCGGATAGGTTGGGAACCTCCATGATGGAATTATAATCCTTATGTCTCAATTCATAGGCAGCCAGCATATTCTTAATAAAATATTTCAGGGGGCCGGGGAAAAATCTTCTCAGGAAAAGATCGGTGGGGGAAGGTAGTTTCTTGCAGAGATACTGAAGATCTCCATTTTTGTATAATACTTTGGGCATCACCAGCCCTACATCGAGATTATGTTGCATGAAAGAAAAAAGACCATCCAGGATAGCCGGGTCGAATTGAACATCCGGATTCAGGATCAGGTGATATAAGGACTCGCCCTGGGCCTTTTCGATGGCCAGGTTATGCCCTGCTCCAAAACCAAGGTTTTGGCCGTTGAATATATACTCTATCTGCGGTGAGATAAACTGGTACCGGAAGATATCCTCGGCGGAATTATCCACCAGGTATAATTTAACGTTCTTCGAACAATTTAGAAAGCTTTCGATGGGCTTCCGGATCTCATCGACCGGGTCATTAAACAAAACGATGGAACAGGTAATTTGGGTCATTGCGTTAGGTTTTATTGAGCATTAGGTTTATTCGACTATCAGGTTTGTTCCGGACCGGGATTCGTCCAGGCAGCGGGGACAAAAAAAGTCCCGGCTCCATCCGCCCCCCCGGGTGAATCAGGAAGAACTGGTTTCCGGGAAGGAAACTTTGTTTCTATCCATTCCTTTAAGGCAGCAGCTGTTTGCATCCAGGAAAATTTTTTTGCCTGTGCAAGCCCATCTTCTATTAACCGGTCACGTAATACCTTATTACAGATCAATTCTTTCATGGAGGCATGAATAGAAGTTTCATCCAGGGGGTCAATATATAATGCAGCTTGCCCGCAAACTTCAGGCATCGAAGATGTTCCGGAAACGATCACCGGACATCCGCTGGCCATTGCTTCCAGCAAGGGAATACCAAACCCTTCAAAAAGACTCGGAAAAACAAGGGCAAAGGCTTCCCGGTAAAGAGAAGGCATTAATCCGGCTGGAACATAACCCAGAAAATGTACATGCTCTCCGATCCCCAATTGGGTTACCAGCTCTTTCAACTGCATCGTATATTTCTTTTTTCCGCCGGCTATGACCAGTGGGTGTTCTTTTTTTTCGTCTTCTGTCAATTCATTAAAGGCAAGGATCAGTCTTTCAAAATTCTTATGCGGATAGGTGGGCCCTACGGCCAGAAAATAATTTTTAACTCCATATTGCTCCAGGACAGGAAGCTCGTTGTCTTGTACCGGGAAATAGCGGGTATCATCATATCCATTATAGATGACCCGCACTTTTTCTTCCGGGCATTTAAGAAAATGTAGGATATCCTGGCGGGTAGTTTCAGACACCGCAATAACCATTTTTGCCCTGGATACCAGTAAAGGCAATAAGTATTTAAAATAAAAACGCTGATGAAGGCTGATGTTCCGGTAGCGCAGGGAGAGCAGATCATGGATAGTGATAACCTGGTTATTCAGGAAAAAACTCCCATGGGTGGTCGGACTGATCAGCAGATCATAATGCCAGGCCTGCAGCGGATAATAGCATGTATTCCAGATAAACCGGCAGATGGCTGCGATTTTTCCATAACGGGAAGACAGGAGAAGACCGGGCAGTTTGATGATCTTCAGGTTCTTATCCAACAAAGAACCAGTAGGCGTGAAGACCGTCAATACCTGCCATTGCTCCTTCCAGTATAACTGAGAAAGGTTGTTGATCACATTAAAGGAATATACGCCTACCCCTGTTGGCTGATCATCCAGCATGGACCCATTAACCGCAATGGAAATTTCTTTCTTACTCAATGTATTGGCATTAATTAATCTTTGGTAATCAGTGGGGTCGTCAACGCGGATTCACTTGAATAGATCCGTAAGATCAATGTTTGTCTTTACCTAATTGTTACCGCACTATTAATAATATATTTTTTATTGCGATTGTGGAAAACTATACTTGAAGAAAGCTTTTATTTGTACCGCACACGCAGAAACCGGAATAAAATACTACCTGATGAGGATGATCGTTAGCCTATTCGTTTTATTACTGATGGACCTGTCAGCCAAATCCCAGGAGCCCCCAGTTCCCACTTCCGGCAATTGGCGTATATACGCAGGAGTTACTACAACACATTTATCCGTCATAGATAAAACATTCAGTTCCATCCCTTACGAAGGATATAACATAGGCCTCTGTGCAGGATTAAAATGGGACAATGGCAGAGCTTCGCACGAGTGGGACGCTTATTTTTCCAGTGGTACGCTTAAGACGAACGTCAATCCTGTGGCGAGTTTGACCCAAACTTATCTTACTGCAGGGTATACCCATCTTTATCATATCGGGCCTCAGGGAATGTCTAATCCGTTGGAATTAAAGGCAGGAGGAAATTTGCATTTACTTTACGCTTCCAGGGATTATCAGGGATTCCTTAATAATACCGTTTCAAATGAGTTTGCGGCTTCGATAGGTGCTGCTTTGGAAATAAACTATGTATTCAGCGGGGTCCTGGAAGGCTTTTCCCTTTCGGATAAGCTGATCCTGCCGGTAGTTTCGTGTCTCCGCCAACCCGGGTTTGGTGGAGACAATGCGCCCGAGGACAGCCGGTTGGTAAGTTATTCATCGCTCTTACAATTTTATAATGGGCTTACGCTGGAAAAAAATATTACCGCCCACCAAAAAATTTCTATCGGATATACCTGGGACTTTTATAGGATAACTGTTGTCAGGGAAGTAAAACAAGCAGCTAACCGTTTGGCTTTGAGCTATCATTTTAATCTTTGATCATTAATCTCAGGTCATGACCATATCGAATATATCTATCAGACACAGGATTAGCAGACACAGGATTACCTGTCTGACCTTGATGATAACCATGCTTATTTTCCTGTCCGGATGCGAAAAGGCGCTGGATCTGAAGAAAGCTCCCCATGATCCTCAGGCGATCCTGCGGGAATGCTGGACGGTTATGGACCAGCAGTATGCCCTGTTCTCCGTAAAAGAAGCAGACTGGAACGCCGTATATCGGGAATATGAAACAAAGACGGATAAGGGAATGACGGATAATGACTTATTCAGGGTGTTGAACGATATGCTCAATACGCTGAAAGACGGTCATGTAACCCTGCTCTCCGCAACGGATACAGCAACCTATGAAGGTTTCTATAAGGATTACCCGGCCAATTTCAATTATAACAATCTTCTTACTACCTATCTTCAAAATGATTATCGTTCCACAGGACCGGTGATCTATAAAATCGTCAGCAATATCGGATATATTTATTACCATTCTTTCGAGGATCCGATCACCCCCGGGCAGGTAGACAGTATTCTTGCTCAAATGAGTGGGACCAAGGGACTTATCATCGATGTGCGAAATAATTCCGGCGGAGGATCTCCGAATGTGGACAGGCTTTTCAGCAGGTTCCTGGTCACCGAAAAACTGGTTAAATATGAGTTGATAAAAAAAGGACCGGGTCACGATTCTTTTTTTGATCCGCAGCCCTATTCGGTCGCGCCTTCGGGAATACCTTATAAGAATCCGGTGGTGGTATTGACAAACCGTGCCTGTTTCAGCGCCTGCAATGATTTTGTATTATATATGTCAGGACTCTCCAATGTAAAAATAATGGGTGACCAAACCGGAGGAGGAGGCTCATTTCCGCATAACTATCTGATGGCGAATGGATGGAAGCTGCAATATTCAGCAACAAAAACCCTGTCCCCATCCGGATTGAGCATTGAAAACGGGATACAACCTGCTATTCAGACAGGGATTTCTCCGCAGGATGAGATCAACGGAAGGGATCCTATTTTAGAAAAAGCATTTCAGTCCCTTCAATGAACCGATTCGAAAAAATTATCTTCGAAATTATCATTTTCGGTTTTATCATTTCTAAATTATCATTATCGATTTTATCATCTTCGGTTTTACCTTCTCCGAAATAATAATAAGAACGTAATAGTTCCTTAACATGACTCTGTCCTACAAAAGATAGCTTTGTCGGCCTGTCAGGATCAAAGGTCAGGATGGAACGTTAACCAATCCAAATTGAACCAAAGCTTATGCCCTTATTAAAACGCAAAACCCGTTTGGGGTTGAAGTCCTTCTTTATTTTATCCGTATTCATTTTTCTAATTTCCCCTTTGTCCGGCATCGCCCAATACGCGCCGGAAACTCCGGCTCCTGCCGTACATCGGCTGACCGTCCCTGTGGCTTCAGGCTATGATTCCGTCTTTGACGGACTCCTGCTGAAAAAAAATATTATGGAAGGTACGGACAAGGATGCGGCTCAGCTCCTGAAAAGGCTGAATGGCATAATCGTGCAGGATAACCCCGCACAAAGAGGATTGCAAATACTCACTATATCCGGCATGGGGGAAAGATATAACCAGGTATTGTTCAATGGCGCCCCATTTTACAGCCCTGATCCTACCAGCAAGGCGTACGCATTTTCACTGCTCCCATCCTCTTCCATTGAAACGATAAGCCTGCAAAAGACAGGTAATCCCTCCTTACCGGCAGATTTTACAGGAGGCTCCCTGAATATAAGCACCCGTGATCAACCGGATAGCAATTTCTTTTTCATCCGCGTCCAGGGTGGGTACTCCGAAGGGACCACCGGAAAAGATTTTTACGGAGACAAACGCGGAAGCATGGAATGGCTTGGTTTTCCGGGAGGTATCCGCAACCTGCCTCCGTCTTTTCCGACTTCCCGGTCCCCCTATTTCTTAAACCAAAAAAATCCGCAGGAACAGGTATTCCTGGCTCAACAATTAAAGAATAACCTGGCTCCCGTCAATCATGGGGCGTCTTTGCCAGATGATAAAATCCTGGTGGGTTTCGGAAGGATCTTTCGGTTAAAAAAAGGAGAAAAAATAGGGATCACGGCCTACCTTCAGCACGGACACACGGAGCTCACCGACTTGTCTACCGTGCAGGGAAGCCCTGCAGTTGCTGCCAATCCTTTCCCTTTCGATCCTGGCAAGCCTGTAGTCGCCTCGCAATCGGCCGACAGAAATTACCGGTATTCGTCAGGGATGAATGGGGCGCTGAATGCCTCCATCGTTTATGGGCGGAGCAAGATCTCCTTCCGGAATCTATTCGCAAATACATTTACCAATACCTATACGCAAAGAACCGGTATCTTCAAACCGGACGAGGACACCCTTGCCCATACGGGCATCAGGTATATAACGGAGGAACGGCGATCCCTGCTTACACAATTGGCCGGAGAACATGCCTTGGGGCCCCAGGGGAAATTACGGCTGGACTGGCAGGCCACCTATAGCTGGCAGCGGCTCCGTAATCCGGATGAACGGAATTTTCTTCTTCGTCAGGATTCTTCACATCCTCAGCTATTTTCTTTGGCAGTTCCTGTTTCTTCCCTCGATTATGGCAATACGGCCACCCTGGAATCCAGTTTCACGAATTCCGGAAGAGCCTGGCGGGAACTCAAGGACCAGAACTTCTCCGGATCAGTGAACCTGCTTATTCCCTTCAATGTCTTTGACCAGCCGCAGGTCTTATCCGGGGGAATCGCAGTAAGTACCAGGTACCGGGTCTTCCATAGCGATCTTTTCCTGATCGGCGGTCCGGGCTTTTTTCCATTGGACGGTTTGCTGGCTGCGGAACGTTTTTACCCGGGCGGCGCGTCCGTTCAAAATTATTTTGTCAATCCCAGTGATCTGAATCATCTCCAGGTTAATAACAGAGCTAATTATGTCGCTTCCGCCAATTTAGGCTCAGCCTATATTTTTTGGCAAAACCACCTTTCCCGGACCTTCTCTGTCAATTGGGGTGTCAGGATGGAATCCAACAGTCAGCTGGTTTCCGATACCCGGTATTCTTATGCTACCGGCTTCCGCTATCCGCAAATTTCCACCAACAATGAAAACCTGAATGTCGGCAAGACGGATATTCTCCCCTCTGTCCGGTTGTCCTATCAACCCGTATCTTCCCTTCGGATCCATACGTCCTGGTTTAGGTCCCTGAACAGGCCGGAATTACAGGAACTAGCGGATTACCGGTATTATGATGCTTCCTCCTTCCTCATTAAAACCGGCAACCCTAATCTGTTCAATAGTTATATAACCAATTACGATGCAGGGATAGATTGGTTCGCCGATTCCGGCACTCATTTCTCTGTTTCCGGTTTTTTCAAGGAAATCGATCAGCCGATCGAATATATTCTATCCAATTATTCCAGCTCAAAAGGCAACCTGCTTAGCACTCCACACAATAGCCCTCCTGCCACGATCAGGGGATTGAACGGCTCATTCACGTTTAATTTCGGTACCTTATTTCCTGCCCCCTGGTTCTCCCGGCTTTCCGTTTTTGCCAATGGAAGCTGGCTAAATACCAAGGTGGATGCAGGTCCGGTGCGGAGTTCCGCTACCCCATATGTAACCGGGCATTCTTTGAGCGGAAGCCCTGATTATACGCTGAATGCGGGACTCATGCTGCAATATCCGCGCCTTCCGATGATAGCAGTCCTGTACAACCGGACGGGAGATTATATTTCGGCGCTCGGTTCGGGCGCAACTTTCCCTTTACCGGATGGCCATACCGTCCGGTCGGTGCCCGATTTCCGGGTGAAAGGAAGGGAAAGGCTTGATATCCAGCTATCACAAAAGTTATTCTCCCAGGCCATACAGATCATTGCGGGGGTGAGTAATTTATTGAACGGGGAGTATATCGTATACCAGGATCTGAATGGGAATAAAAAGCTCGATGCCCCTTTATCCCTTACGCTGAAAAACGGCCAGGCGGGATTTTTCCAATCCGGTGTGGACAATACGATCATCAGGGTTAAAGAACAACGAAGCTTTTATTTCAGCATTTCCTACCTTTTTAAATAAGCCATGAAATCTTACTAATCCATGCAAAAAAATATAATTTCCCTCTATTATGCGGTTTATGTCTGTGTGCTGCTATACTCAGCAGCAGGCTGCAAAAAAGAGGAGAACATCAAGGCGTCGGCCGGGAAGCCGGAAAAAAAATTATTGGATCAGGCAGAATCCCAGAACCCATTGACAGGTACATATGACCGGTATAAGATCATCCACCTGTCCAGGGATACCGTCTATACCTTAAGAAATTCTTTTACCAGGGAGGCCGGCGAACAATTAGTTATCGAGGAAGGCACCCTTATCAAGGTTTCCGCAGCAGGTGCCGATAAAGGCATTATCCGGATTCGACCGGGAGGGCTTATCATTGCCAACGGATCTCCCTCCCATCCCATCGTATTTACGAGTCTCGATCCGGCGGGGATTCAAAATGCCAATTGGGACGGGATATCCATCCAGGGAAAATCCTATTCGAATGAATCGAATCCTTATGGTGATCCGACGGATCAATCAGGATCCCTGAATTATGTCCGGATAGAATTTGCCGGGTTGGTCCTCGACGGGGTGGGAAACGGGACTATCGTAGAAAATGTCCAGGTAAGTTATTCCAGACAGTCTTCTTTTGAGATCGACGGCGGCAGTTTTCCTGCCCGTTACCTGGTTTCTTATGCATGCGGGGGGCCGGCTGATTTTTATATCACGAAGGGCTATTCCGGGAAAATGCAGCATTTGCTGGCCTACCGGCATCCATTTTTTGGCAAAGCAGGTAACATTCCCGAAAGGGCACTTACCGGCTTGTTCATTGAAAACAACCCTTCCGATACCTCCTTAAAGCCCTATACCTTACCGCTAATCTCCAACCTGACCGTCCTGGGCCCTGATGGCCAGCCGGGATCCGTACCCGATTACAGCAATACAAGCCCCAACCCAAGGACGGCGGGTTTGATCACTACGCGAAATGCACATTTTGGCATTCGGAATTCGTTATTTCTTGGTTTTCCATTTGCGGCCTGGTATGTCGACGATTCTGTAATGGCTCATAACGTCCTTAACCATAATTCCGAAATGGTCTTTTCCATTTTTATGAGCAGGGACAGTTCCCACCCCTTCTTTTTGGAGCCGGGAGCCTTTCCTCCAAACGGGAATGCGGAATTCTATGAGTATATCCTTCGCCCTGTATTCAACAATCAGTTCGACGGTGGAGGAGCCGACCAGCTCTTCGGTGCGCCATACAATTATGAATCACCCGATATTATGCCAAAGGATACGACCCAATTCTTTTTAAAAGGGGCAAATTTCGACGGGCCTTTTTTCAATAATGCATTTTTTAACAAGGTTAAATACAGGGGAGCGTTTGGAACAGATAACTGGCTGAAAGGATGGACAAATTTTACGCCTCTTCATACCAATTACAATTTTCCCCAATAACCGGATCTCCTGATTAGCTGACCTATTAATATTACCAGATCATGGTTCCTGTAAACCTCTTCTTTTTCAGAAAATACGGGTATGATAAACGGGCAACTTGTCTGTTCATTTTCCTGTCCCTGCTCCTGCTCCTGCCTGCCGCAATGGCGATTGCCCAGAAAGGGCCGGGAAAACTAACGGGTAAAGTTTCGGATGGCTCTACCAATGAGCCTCTTGCCGGGGTAAGTATAAGCGCGAAGAATACAAAGACCGGCGTCTCTACGATCACGGATGGCACTTATATCCTGAGCCTTCCGGCCGGAACCTACACCATCGATTTTTCCTACTCGGGTCATAAGAAAAAGGAGATCACGGGTGTGATCATTAAAGCCGGAGAAAGCAGTTTCCTGGATATCCTTCTGGAGGCAACGACCAAACAACTGGAAAGTGTGGTCGTCACAGCCGGTGTCAAAAGAGAAACACAATCTTCCGTTTATTCGGCTCAAAAACGAAGCGCAGCCGTTTCGGACGGTATTTCACTGGAGGCCATCCGTAAAACCCCGGATAATAATGCCGGCCAGATCCTGAAACGGGTAACGGGGGTCAACGTCCAGGATAACCGCTTTGTGGTGGTCAGGGGTTTGGGGGAGCAATATAACCAAACGATGCTGAACGGGGTGCCCATGACCAGTACGGAAACAAACCGGAACGCTTTTGCCTTCGATCTGATCCCGGCCGCGGTCATCGATAATATTACCATCAACAAAACGGCAACCCCCGATATGCCTGGCAATTTTGCCGGGGGCATCGTTCAGATCAATACGAAAGATTTTCCTGCTTCCGATTTTTTTTCAGTCCTTGTCCAGGCCGGTTACTCGGATCAAACCTATGGCAAGGATTTTTATTCGGATAAAAGAGGAAAATACGAATGGCTTAGTTTCGACGGGGGAATAAGAGATCTGCCCAAAGGCTTCCCGACCTCAACCAGCCGGGTGCCCTTTACCACCTTAAACGCACAGGAACAATTCCGGTATTTGCGTATGCTTAAAAACAATTTTGAACCTGTAAATAATGGCCCATCGGGTCTGAACGAAAATCTGCAACTGGGTTACGGAAAGACTATCAAATTTAAAAACGAGACCCAATTGGGAATTGTGGCGGCCTTTAATCAACGTAAAACGGAACTCACCGAACAGGAGGTCACCGCCAGGGAGGTAGACCTGACGGCGAAAGAGCTACCGGTAGACAGGCTTAGGGGTCTGGGCTATTATTCAGAAAATACCCGATACCGGTATAGCGTGGATTTCGGAGGAGTGGTCAATGTTGCTTACCGCTTCGGGAATAATAAAATTTCCCTGAAGAACCTGTATACAAGGGTCTTTAATAATACCTTCATCGACAGACCGGATATACTCGCCGATCTTCAGGCTTTTACCGGCTCCCCTATCCTGGTCGGGATCAATTATTTTACAGAATCCCGGACCATACTGAACAGTACGCTGGCAGGGGAACACAGGACGGGAAAAACAAATGAGACCCGTCTGGAATGGAATGTAAATGCCACTTCGAATTATACCAACACTCCGGATTCCAGAAATTATTTATTAGGAACCGATTCCGCCCGAAAGATATATGCGGTTAAAAGTGATAACAGCGGCCTGTCGGAGTCGCTTTATGGGTTTAGCCGGATATGGACGCAGAATAAGGATTTTATTGCAGGGGGGGCATTCAATATTACCACTCCCTTCCTTTTATTAAAGGCCAAACAATTGCTTAAAGGCGGTATCCTTTTCCAGAACAGGGAAAGAAAGGCAACCGGCACCATATTACCTATCGGGCATGGCTACGGTACGCTGGATAGCCTTTTTGCTCCTTCCGCCTATTCCCCGTCCGGGGTAAGAGTGGATCTGGCCACGACAGCCCTGTCACAGGGCAGCGGTAATTATAATGCAGGCAGTAGTCTGCTGGCTGCCTATGAAAGCCTGGAAAATAAAATCGGAAAAAAATTCAGAGTTATCTGGGGGCTTCGTATCGAGGATTATCAGCAGACGGTTAATTTATACATCCCTGCCTTTTACCCGGATTTCCAGGAACCGGTACTGACTTCCGCAAAATTCGCTTCCCGGACTACGTTTAATTTTTTGCCTTCGGTAAATATGGTCTATAGCCCCACCCCGGCAATAAACATAAGAGCTGCCTACTCCAACACGGTGATCCGTCCGGAACTAAAGGATCTTGCCGAATATCAGCGTTATGATCTCCAGACGTTTGCCCTGACCAGTGGAAACAGCAATTTAAAAAGTACCAATATTCAGAATTACGATCTTAAGTTCGAATGGTTCCCGTCATCCGGTGAGATCGCATCGATCGCCCTTTTTTATAAAAATCTGCAGGATCCCATCGAATATGCCTTCTCCACCCAGGATAATAACCTGAATTCAAGATACGCCGTCAATACGGGATCGGCCTTTGTAAGAGGAATAGAAGCGGAGATCCGTAAGAAGATCGATTTTATCCCCTTCGCATCCTGGCTAAGCCATCTGACCCTTTTTGGGAACGGGGCCCTGTTAAAATCCAGGGTAAACGGAAAATTCATTAACAGTAATGTAATCAGCTCGTTCAGCGAACATTCCCTCACCGGCCAGCCGCCCTATATCCTTAATGCAGGAGCAAGTTTGTTGTTGATCCATGAAACCTTCGAAGCTACTGTTTCTTTCAACCGTACCGGAGATTATATCAATGAGCTTGGGTCTTCCGATCTCGATGTCCATCTCGCCAATGGAAAGTTGATTCCCAGAAGACCTCATTATTGGGTAAAAGCCAGGGATCTGATGGACCTGGTGATCAGTCAATCCTTTTTACACAATAAAGCAAAATTTAAATTTAATGTCACTAATCTATTGAACCAGCGATACATTCTTTACCAGGATCTGAATGGAAACGGGAAGTTCGATACACCCGTCAGGATTAAAAAAATCGGTGACAGAACGAATAATTACCTGGATGGCATCGACAATACAGCCTCCAGTATCCGCCCGCAACGAACCTATTCTTTTTCATTTTCATATACTTTCTAACCTATATTTTATGTCTTCCGCCATTATTACTCTTTCTTATAAAAAGCTGCTCCTTCCGGGGCTAATCCTGAGCATCCTGGCTGGAATGGCCTGTAAAAAATCTTCGTTCTTCACCAAAAAAATAAAACCGGAAATCGTTCTGGGACCAGGGGATTCCCGATTGTCTGCCCCAATCATTCATTTTTCAAAAGACACCGTTTATGTCCTGGCTACTAACCTGGTAAGAGATAGCGGGCAAACAATGACGATCGAACCCGGGACGCTTATCAAAGTGAATAATAATCTTTCTGTTATCATAAACCCCGGAGGACGTCTCGATTCAAAAGGTACTACCGGAGAACCGGTCGTTTTCACCAGTTCGGCCCCCACCGGAGCTGCGGGTTCGGTTGCCGCTACGGATCCTTCCGGCCAAAGTTTCTGGTATGGAATACAGATCCATGGAAATCCATCGCTTGCAAACGATCAGGGGTCCGGAGTCCTTACTTACACCCGGATCGAATTTGCAGGCGGCATACAATTCAGTACCCAATACCCAAGCCTGTTATTGGATAATGTCAGTAACCTGACCACGCTCGAAAATATACAGGTCAGCTATTCCTTTGAAAGCCCGTCATTCGAATTTTCCGGAGGAAATGCCAACGCAGGCAACCTGGTGTCCTATGCCGCGGGCAACTCTGATTTTTATATCCATGGAGGATACCAGGGCAAATTACAGAACCTGCTGGCCTACCGCCATCCTTATTTCGCCGGGCTTTCTGTCAGCAATAACCTGGGAGGTCTTGTGCTGGAAGATGCAGCCACCTTTCCCGCCATTTCCAATCTTACCGTCCTGGGTCCTGATAATCAACCCGGAACCAAGGATACCTATGGTCCGCGTTTTGGATCCTTATATGAATTGGCTGCACTTGTCACTACAAAAGGAGCGCAGTTCCATATCCGGAATTCCGTATTGCTTGGTTTTCCCAAAGGCGGCTGGTACCTGGATGACCCGAATACCGCCCTTTCCATAATCAATGGCATTTCAGATTTCACGTATTCGTTCGTACACAGCAATGACAGCAGCCGTGCGTTTTATTTAGCGCCGCATGTCTACCTGGATCGCGGTCCAAAGGATTTTAAGGATTACATGCTTCAACCCTCATTTGAAAATCAACTCTTTATCAACTCCTCCAGATTTAAACTAACGGATCCTTACAATTATGATATGAATCCCAACCCTTTACCGAATATTGGTTCACCTCTGTTGAGCGGAGCTAATTTCGAGGGACCGGTATTCAGCGATCCTTTTTTCAAAAATGTCAGTTACCTGGGAGCGTTTGGCACAGACAACTGGTTAATAGGCTGGACAAATTTTTTCCCGTTAAGGACGAGCTACAATAACTAATTTCTTTTTTCTTACTCACCTATATGCCTATTTGCACTTTAAATTTTTTTATTTTTACCCTAAAACCTAACTGGTAACATTAACTTTTTATTTAGTTAACGAGCCGTTAATTTTCTCATAATGTTCAGGGTCTATGTTTGTATCCTTATTCGAAATTAGAATTCCCTGCTGTTGTAGTAATCCCCCGGACTCTGTTTTCTTAAATTAATTAAAAATTAAAAAACAATGAAAAAACTTATTTTCGGCGCAATGAGTGTGGCTGTCCTTTTCGCCATCTCCTGTAAAAAAAACAATGCTGATGTTACACAAAAAGAATTGATTCACGGAACATTAGTAGACACATTGGTCGGTGTGATCACGCATGATACGATCGTTTCAAGGACAACCTATTTAAAAGGGATCGTGTATGTAGCTCCAAATGTTACCCTAACGGTCAATGCCGGAGTAACCATCATCGGCAGCCCTGGCTCTATCGCTCCGGATACCATAAACCTGGAAAACAATAAAGGAACCCTGGTTATCGAACAAGGCGCAAAGCTGATCGCAAACGGATTACCCAACTCTCCTATCGTATGGACATCCAGCAAACCCGCTGGCAGCCGTAAGTTTGGTGATTGGGGCGGTATCGTATTGTTAGGAAAAGCCCCGATCCATACAGCGACCGGAGCCACTACCAATACTTTTGAAGCGCTTCCCTCATCCGATCCCCGCAATACCTATGGTGGAAACATTCCTACGGACAATTCGGGATCCATCACTTACAACCGTTTTGAATTTGGTGGCGGAGTCGTTATCAAAGTAAATCAGGAAGTTAATGGATTTACGTTCTGCGGTGTAGGCAGCGGAACCCGTTTCAGCTATAATGAAGTTACCAATTCCGGAGACGATGGTTTTGAATGGTTTGGCGGTACCGTCAATATCGACCATTGTATCGATTTCAATCCTAAAGACGACGAATATGATTTCGATGAAGGCTACAGCGGCAGACTGCAATTCATCATTGCCTACAGACTGAACATCAATGACAACTCAGGATCGCATGGTATCGAAACGGATAATGACGCCAGCGGAACGGCAGCAAACCCACACACGACTCCTTTCATCGCCAATGCTACCTTCATCGGACCGGTCGATACGATCAGCGCTGTTCACGATGGCCTGCGCAATTATTACGATGGAGAGATTTTCTTCAGAAGGAATAGCAGATTACGCCTGGTAAATTCTTTGATCATCGCTCAGGCTCAGCCTTTTGCAGTAGTATCTACTCCAACTACCCGTGGTTTAGTAGCCAGCACTATTTCCCTGTCTGATTCTGTCCTGATCGCATTCAATCTTTTCCAGACCAATTCTGCCCACCCTGTAGTAACTTCAGCAGTTGAAGGAAATCCCGTACAACCAACTGATGACAATGTCGTACTCAGCAAATTAGGCGGTCTTAACAATACTCCTCTTGCCAATATGGCCGCTTTCAAATTAGATGGTGGTCTGAAACCTTTACCTGGCTCTCCTGCATTGACCGGCGGAGCCAATTTATCTTCTCTTGGATTTGTCGGAACCACCCAACGCGGCGCGGTTCTTTCTACAGACCCCTGGACCACTACTGGAACCTGGATTTCGACTGCCACCAATTAGTATTAATTAGTATTAGTTCTGAATTTTTATTTTCGAATAAGTCATTTAATTTCTTCCCGTTCAAAAGTCAACCTCACCGGTTGACTTTTGAATTTTAAAAAGGGCCGGAATTGGTTTTTCTCAAAATATAGATGTTCTCTATCGAATCCTTATTTCTCCAGGAAAATTCTATTTCAAAAGGAAATTCCAACGTTTTTATCAAAAAGATCAGGAACTCGTCCATGTCTGTCTTTTCCCAAACATGGAAATGAATCGAGTAATCCATTTCCATTAATTTCCTGGCTTCTGTCTTTACAAAGTTCTCTTCTTTATTATCACCAACTGCCTCTACCCACTCTTTAAAATGCTGTTCCCTGGATTGCTCTGGCCCCTTCTCGTAGTCTTTTACCATATGGCTGATGGAGGTTACGGTTCTGTTCCTGTCAAAAGTGAACCGCTTATCGGGTACGGCAAAAAATACGATACCGCCTGGCTTAAGTACCCTAAGCATGTTACGGATAGCCAGTATAGTATTCTGGCAATGCTCGATAAAATGATTGGCTATTATAAAATCCTGTGTATGATCCTCTATTACTTCGAGCTGTTCCCCATCCGCGATATAATCCACGGCAACGAGTTTACAATCCTTTAACTCCGGATACTGGATCCTAAGCTCCCCTTCACTCATCCGGTCTACATATTTAACCGTCGCTTTTTTCCGGTTGACAACCAAAGGATGATGCAGGGCTCCGATTTCGATACCCGTTCCGGAAATATATTGCTCCGCAAGGGCCTGACGGTCTAAAACAAAGGAAGGATTTCGCATACTTCGGATAAGTTGTGCTAACATGTCTGTTTTTCTTTTATGGGCTTTTGAATAAATAGGTTTCTTTTACGCAAAAACCGCACATATACATGTAGCGGTTATGCGACTATTAACAACTGCGAATTGATCTTTCTTATTTTACAGTTTCAACAATTTCAGTCTGATTGTTTTTCCACCCTGTGCTATTTCCAGGATATAAATACCCTTGGGATAAGTTCCACCCAGCTGAATCGTTCCATTTGCCGGTAACCGATCTCTACTTTCTACCCGTCTTCCTGTCAGGTCTGCTACGTTAAAAGAAACCGGAGCCTCACTGCCGCTATGCGTGCTGATGGTAAAATAACCGGATGAAGGATTCGGTGAAACGGTAACTGTTAATTCCTTTCCTTCTGCAGAAGGAGTTTGCCGGATGTCATTCAGGCCTGCACTCGCCACCCGCATGGCAGCTGCAAAATCAGCCGCTGCTGTTTGGGGTTGAGGTTCGGTTATTTCGAAAGGAGACAAGACATACCCACCGATAGGGCCTTCAAAGACACCTCCCGGCAATACCCAACCCACGGATAAATGGTCGTTTCCGGTGCCTTCTTTGTGGACAGTTTCTACGTAATAGCGTACTCCTTTGACCAATCTAACCGGAGCCGACTGCTGACTGGAAGTCGAAAGCCATGCCCTGAACCCTACGGCCTTTTCAACAAAAGCAATCCTACTGCCATGGGAAGGAGATTCGTCCGTACTTAACCAAAGCTCACTTTGTTCATCGCTGGCTAAATAAAAGACATAGTTGCCCGTTAGCGGCGCACATATATAACCCCTTACCCGGGCGCCATAATTATCACCGATCTGAGGACCGTATTCAAATTTATTGAGTTGTGCGGTTATATCGGGATGATTGGGATATTTGGCACTGCTGGCCAGGTTGATAAGGGTATTGCCGGGAATGCCGGTATATCCTTCACCCAGAATACTGCCTGTTGCCGTACAACCCGCTATCAGGATATGTATCGTGTCGGAAACCAAGCTGTCACCCTGACTGGTATAAGCCCGGGCGCTGACGGGATAGTTTCCCGGCGCTATATCCACACCGGTAAAGGCATAGGGCGCAACGCTATCCTCTGCAAATTTATTGGAACCCGAAAAGAAGGCCACTCTAACCACATTGCTGTCACCGGGTGTTACCAGTGCCTGCAAATGAATGGGAGTTCCCGCATCAAAAGTGGAATTGTCCGTAGGTGAGGTGATAACGATATGTTGAGTATCCGCAGGAGGCTGATGGATCAACAGATCAAGACCTCCGATACGATCCGATCTGAATTTCTTTAACTTATTGTCGCCCAGGCTTTTTGCTTCTATACCATCATTATACAGAACATCACCGCCTTTGTCCGTGATCAACTGTAGTTTTGATAATGACAATTGGCCATTTTCATATATCGCCATCGCTCCTTCCATATTCAGTTGGGTGGAATCGAGTGTACTGACCAGAATAACGGAGTCGCCCGGTAAACCACTCCATTTATAAATGGCTGGCAGTAAAGGCGCTTCGCCAGGGTTCCCGGCCAGAACGATATAGGTTCCGTTCGGCAACCGGATAAGATCACGGATTCCCCTACCCCCCAACGACAATTCGATGGGAAGGGCCAGCTGCGGATCACCTGCCGGGGCGCCATTATTGAACCATGTCTCAAAATTTAACAGGGGAACGATCACCGCTTTTGTCCGGTTCGCGGTGGGTACCAGCGGAGCACGCAAACCAATATAAAGGGTCGTACTGTCCGGGCCAAAAACCATTCCTTCTGCGGCAAAACCTGCAGGCGATTTTGAATCGATTCCTGCCGCCGCACTGGCTGAAAATCCATATCCATGGGCATCCCCCCAGGCCAATAAGACAGTCCTTAAATTACCGTAATAGCCGGCAAATGAAAAAGAAGTTGCGGCTTCCGTCCCACTCACATCGGTCGCAAAAAGCCGGTTACGATTTGGCTTGTTGTCAAAAGGCGATTTACCATTGCTCATCGAGCCCAGCCAGTAGATCCTGTTTGTCGTTTTTAAGCTTGGGGCTGCGGCTTCCACATCCACTTCAGGTTTGGCGGGATCGGGCAGGTTCAGATTAGCCGTGTAGTTATAGGAAACGAGAGGCAGGCCTGAATTCGATCTTGAATATACATTCAATACATTTTGTTCATCATCTCCGGTTATAAAACAACTGCTGTCCAGGGCTACGGCATCCGAAGCATCCGATATACCCGTATGCCAACGGGTATCGGCCGGCATGGCCGCTGCCGCCGAGGCTGCATACAATAATACAAAAGGTGTCGTACTCACCCCGTCATTTACGGAAATGGTTATGGTGGCATATCCTACGGCAGATGGTTTAATTTTTATATTGCGCGAAGTTCCGGTACCTGTCAGCTGAATGTTGGCAATAGGAACAACTGTCAGGTTGTTGCTGGCAACAGTAACCGTCAATTGCTCCACAGGAGTCAGATCATCTCCGATAATAAAATCGATTCCCGAAAACCGGGCAGGGTCCGTTGAATCATCCGCCGCACCGCTGATAAAAAAGGGGCTGGCAGGTGATGCCGTAACACCGCCATCCAGGTAATTGGTAGTCGAAGCCACATTCATGATTATGGTTGGGGCTCCATCCACCACTATACAAGGATTAAACGGCACGGTTGCCCGGGTGCTTTTCCCCGGACTACCGATATCGCCACCACTGGAAACGAATGAACCTTCAGCATCGCCTGCCGCAGAAAGAGTCCATTGAGCAGGTGTATTCGCACCTAAACCCGCAGCACTTACCCAGGCGCTTTTGTTTTGCGTCCGCGGACCACCCAGCGTTTGGTCATTATAGGTTAACCGGTCGACCAGGGTATTCGTTGAATCATAAAGATTTATTTCATCGGCCCTGCCCAGATTATCATTCGTATAACCTCCGGTTATTTTTACACCTGCACACAAACCCCAGGCTGCACGAAAGGCACTCACCGGAGTGGTTTCAGTGACTATCACCGATTCTCCGGGCTGCACGACGCCAAATGCCGTCAGGTAGTGCACACCTAAGTTACGGGTGGCATCGTCAAAACTCCAGCCCGTCATATCGACAGGGCTGTTTCCGACATTCGTGAATTCAACAAATTCCCCATTGGCACCGGAATACATGTATTCCGTAATACGTATCTGAGCATTCGCATGACTACAAATAAAAAGAAAGACAAACACAGAAAATTTTCGGATCAGGAATTTGGCAATACTCAACCGGGGTAAATTTATCTTCATAAACTGGGGTTTTGATAATGGGCAATAGGGTTCTCCTAAGTATTTACCGATAGTAGACTGACTCCTGCCAGGCAGGATGAAGAGTTGAATATGCAGAATAATTTTTAAAGGGAAAGGAACGGCAACAAAGAAAGGGTTTATCTATATTTATTATGCAGGAGGGGTATTAATTTAATAACAACAAATGGGAGCTATCCTATCAGCTCCTTAATTGCTTTGCCTTTACCATCCGGAGTGGTATAGAACGGACGTTTTTCGACTTCATATTGTGTGTCCTCCGGGATACCTAAAGCGTGATAGATAGTCTGGTGGATCTGGTCGATCTTTACGGGGTTCTCGATGGATTTACAAGGACGTTCATCTGCCGTTTTACCGTAAACGAAACCTTTTTTGATACCGCCGCCAAACATAAGCATGGAGCCTCCGTCGGTAAAATGCCGATGCATGCCGTAGAACTTAAGATCGTTCAGGATATCGGGCTGTTTCACCTGCTCCTTCACTTTGGCATCGGGCCGCCCTTCTACCATCATGTCCCGGCTGAATTCGCTGGCCAGGATCACCAGGGTACGGTCCAGTCTGCCGCTCTTATCGAGGTCCTTTATCAATTGTGCGACCGGACCATCGATCATCTTTTTCATATTGACCATCCGGGTATGCCCATTCTCATGGGTATCGAAACCCAGGAAGGGTTCGTATTCCGTCGTGACACTGATAAACCGGGCGCCTTGTTCGGTCAGGCGTTTGGCCAGAAGGCAGCCTAATCCAAAACGGCCGGTATTATAAATATCATATGAGGCTTTGGGCTCCAGGCTGAGATCGAAGGCCTTTGCTTCCGGGGAATTTAACAGCATATAGGCCTGTTCCATGGAGCGTTTCAACGATTCTTTCTGATAGTCGCTGCCCAGATCGCCCACCGGGCTTTTGCTGATCAGATCATTATATAGTTTATTACGCGCTTCGAAACGTTTGGCGTCCATGCCCACCGGAGGTCGAACGCTTTCGAGTCCCTGGCTGGGATCGGGAATAAGAAAAGGGCCGAATTCATTGCCCAAAAAACCGGCCGTATGGAATGCCTTCAGCTCTTCTGCTTCGCCTACAGTAAACCGTTGGCCGATATCGATAAATGCCGGAATGACGGGATTTTTTGGCCCCAGTTGATTGGCAATCCATGCCCCTATATGCGGTGCCGCCACTGTCTGAGGGGGTTCGTAACAGGTATGCCAGTGATACTGATGCCGGGAATGAAGGATAAAACCCATATCCGCCGCTACATAAGAACGGATCAGCGTGCCTTTGTCCATCACCCCGCCAATCGACTGCAGCCCTTCGGAAAACTGGATCCCGTCCAGAACGGTTGGATGAGAGGGAAAGGTGCTTAGTACCCTGTTACCTTCCATGCCCTTTTCATAGGGGGTATACCGTTTGGGATCGAAGGTCTCCGTATGAGCCATTCCTCCGGCCATCCAAAGCAGGATAACGCTGTCGGCCGTGGAACCAGCCAGCCTCGACTTTTTGCCGCAACCGGTCAGGAGGCTGGCCATTGGCGCACCTGCGGCCAGGGCCGCCAGGGTGGCTGCACTTGATTTTTTGATAAAATCCCTCCGGTTCCAATGATTGGTCATAGTTAAACGGTTATGATAAAGGTATTCAAAAGATCAATTGAAATTCCGGATGCAGGGCCATGGCCCAACAAAAGTCCTGCACGGCATCCACCGAGGGAGAACTTCCCAAGGCCTTTTGGGCCAAGGTTTCCTCTTCTTTATCCGGTCCCCTCCCCAAAGCGTTGCGATAGATCTCCCTGATCATAACCGCCGGATCAGGATATTGTCGTTTCCATTTTACAGCAGCCCGTTTCATAGCTTCATTAAAGACAGTTCCATTCGTCAATTCCAATGCCTGCAGCAAATTTGCCTGGGATATCCGGCTTGTCGAAACCGTCTCCCTGTTTGGCCTGCCCAGGGCGGTTAGAAAGGCATCGTTTTTCACCAAGGAAGCCCTGGCAAAAGGGATGCGGATCGTATTGCTATCGCCGGGAAGAAGTTTGTATACGATCATACTATCCGCGTAAATTGGCTGCAGCGCCTGGCTGACGGCATCAGTAAACTCTTCCGCGGTTAGTCTTCTGCGCAACATTCCCTGGAAAACATATCCAGGAGCGGTGATCAATGCCGGTTCCTTAACGGTCATGGATGGCAATTGATAGGTTTTGGAACTGAGGATCGTAAAGAGGAGTCGCTTAATATCGTATCCGGAGGCTACAAAGTCATAAGCCATCCAATCGAGCAGATCCTGGCTCCAGGGTTCGTTATCCATCACATCCACCGGTTCCACAATCCCGCGCCCCAATAATTGTGTCCAGATACGATTGACCAGGGTCCTGTATAAACGGCCATCTTTGGGTTGAACCAGGTTATCGGCGAGCTGTCGCAACCGCTCCTTCCTGGGAGCGTTCGGATCGATCTCTCCCAGTGCCTTATAGAGAATACGTCTGCCTGCCATTTTTCCGGTTGGCTTGTCACAACGGTTAATTTCAAGGGTGCTGTCGGAGAATAAATTGGCGAAGGCATAGGCATCATCCAGTTTCCAGTCACTGACAAAACTATCGTGACAGGAAGCGCATTTCAGGTTGAGTCCCATAAACACCTGGGAAATGTTCTGGGCAGCCTGCATTTCGGTTCGCTGACTTGCGTTGACAACACCCCGCCATTTAATGCCTGTGACAAAACCCTCGGAACCCTGATCGGAGCTAACCAATTCTCTGACGAAGTTGTTATAGGGCTTGTTATCCTGCAGGGAGGTATACAGCCATTTCGTGATCCCTTTTCTTCCCTTTGTAATATACCCGGTACCGCTATAATCATTACGAAGGGCATCATTCCAGAAACTCAGCCAGTGCTGGGCATAGTCCTGATCACGGCTGAGAAGGCGCTTAACCAGCAAAGGCCGTTTGTCCGGACGGGGATCTTTTTCAAAAGCCAGGATACTATCCGGAGGAGGCAGCAGACCGATCACATCCAGGTAAACACGCCGGATATAGATCCTGTCATCTACAGAAGTTTTCCATTCCACTTTATGTCGTTGAAAATATACATTGACGAAAAGGTCTACCGGGTTGGTCAGATCCCCCGTTGCTGCCGGTAATTCCGGTAAACGCGGCTCAAGGGCTGCCACCCGGTACAGGCTTTTTTCGGGGCCTGCCGGCCAGGGGGCACCTTGTTTGATCCAGAATTCGAGCGTGGCAATTTCCGTTGGAGTAAGGCCTTTACCTTTGGAAGGCATGGCTTCCTTATCGCTCCGGGAAAGTTTGATCCGCCGGATCAGTTCGCTTTTTTCGGGGTGCTCCGGGGTAAGGATAACGCCGTTCTTTCCCCCTTTAAACAGATTCTGACGACTATCGACGCGAAGTTCTCCTTTTACTTTTGCAGGACCATGACAGCTATAACAGTTATGGGCGAGTATCGTCCTGACCTGAATATTAAGATCCTGCACCTGGTCTGCAGTCAGGGGCCCTTTTACGCTGGCTAAGGTAAAATTGCTCCCCAATTCTCCTTCCCCACCCGTTCCTGTCTCCGCCTGGTCATGTTTTCCAAAAGGCAAAACGCTGCTAAAATAATCTTCGCCATGGGTCAATTGCCCTCCAAAATGTCCTGCGAAAGTAACACCAACTACAGTGAAACCCAGTAACACGGCCGGCATTTTGCGATAATTTTTTTTATAGAGCCAGGCGGTGGCACAGGCCAGGAGCATGGTGGCAATGCCGCTCCATTGATGGAGGGGAAGAGCGTCGCTGCCATAGGTTTCGGCATTGGAAAGCAGCAGCCCCAATACAACAGCTACCATGGCGGAAAGGGCTCCGGTGATCGTTAGAATTTTAATGGAACTTTGATACCTGACTGTCTTTTGTTTGCGGGCTATTATTTCAAACAGGAAGGCTACATATAAAAGGCCGACAGGAAAATGCACGATCATAGGATGCAGTCTTCCCAAAAAGGACCAGAGCCAAAACCCGTTGCCGGCCGATTTTTCAGGGCCATTGGCATATAGGGGATTTACAA
This sequence comes from Flavitalea flava, assembly GCF_054461575.1. Lineage (NCBI taxonomy): Bacteria > Pseudomonadati > Bacteroidota > Chitinophagia > Chitinophagales > Chitinophagaceae > Flavitalea > Flavitalea flava. The sequence continues at coordinate 65,877 of NZ_JBTLQH010000003.1, read as the reverse complement.
AAACGGTCAATAGTATAAAGACGGATACAAGACCAATGCGGACAAATTTCGCCAGAAAGGGGCCGGGCTTTTTATGGGCATTCTTAACCATTCTTATCTGGAATTACAATCGTTTAGTTGATTCAGGGCATTTGACTTTTGGGGCCTTGACGGCTCGGCCCACAATACTACAAAAAAAAGACCGGACTACTGTCCTGTGCTATCTTGCAGACCCTTCCAGGTTAACGGTCGTTAACCGTTATCCGCTGGCATATCAATTGCGTTATACCTTGTAAAACGTATTTTATGCCAGATAAAAAGACAATCGATCGTGCAAAACGTGATAAGAAAGAAGGGAAATCTGCCGGAACTCAGGCGGGTGAATTCGTTCACCAGGAGATAGAAAATATCCGGGAAGGGAAACATGGAGCCAGATCGGCCAAACAAGCAATCGCGATCGGCCTCTCCGAAGCGCGGCGCGCCGGGGTGAAGCTTCCTGTTCCAAAAAAAGGGACCGTCTCCGAAAAAACCCGGGCCAATGCCAAAAGAGCATCGGAGAAGGGCCAGCGCCATGAACCGGTCAACGCTACGCGGTCACAGGCAAGCAAAAAAGCCTTACAAAAGGAAAGTAGCGATGCAGCTTCACCAACCGCCTTGTCCCGGCATGCCCGTTCGGCAGCGGCCAAAAGAAGTCCTTCCGAGCGTTCGGCCAGTGCACGGAAAGCGGCTAAGACCAAGGGACCGGCGGAAAGATCCAAAGCTGCTCAAAAAGGGGCTAAGACGAGGGCCGGGAAATAAAAATACCCGTTACCTGAGCCACAGTCTGGATTGTTATATAAGATAAAAATTGTCCTGATTACCCCTTTCGAAAGTCCCGTTTACACCGCATTAAAATGGATTACTCTTTGTAGGTTTGTTACTATCAGATAGAACTAAAAACCAGAAAGATGGAAACAACCTCCTCAATAAAAGGTAAAACTGTGGATGCGTACTTTTCTACTTTGCCAGGCCCTGCGAAGGCAAAATTGCAGGAGCTAAGAATAGCCATCAAAAAAATAGTGCCCAAGGCAGAAGAAGTGATCAGCTATAGCCTGCCATCTTTTAAACTATTCGGAATGCTCGTATGGTATGGGGGATGGAAAGAACATATTGGATTTTACCCCGGGCCTAAAGCAATCGAAGTATTTAAAAAGGAACTTTCACCTTACCAATGCTCCAAAGGTTCGATACAATTCCCCATGGACAAACCCCTTCCGATTGCCCTGATCAACAAAATTGTAAAGTACAGGGTAAAGGAAAATATAGTCAATGCTGAATTGAAGGCACACGTAAAAGCTGTAAAAAAGAAAAAAAATTAATGGCCATCAAACCTACGGTTTTAGCCACTGCCTCTCTCCTGTATATGGGCGCTTGCCTGGTATACACCCTTATCCATTACCGGTCTGTTCATCGTTCTGGCCACGGCCATCCTGCTCCTGTTATATTAGGTGCCCTATTGCCTTTTTTGGGGTATTTACCTGTACTTTTGACCTTAAAGGAAAACGCCTAAAATTTAATTCAGAAAATGCCACAGTTTACTTCCAGGGATTTGTATATGATGAATGGCGGGAAAAAGATCTATATCTATACGGATGGATTTGGCGATATCTATAATGCCACGCCAAACGAAGAAAAGGAATGGCAGGAAGAAATAATAGCCAGGGATATTAAAAGATTGGATACGGAGCATGATTATTCTGTTTTATCCGGAGCCGTTGAAACGCTGAGGTATCATCAATATCCACATTTACAGGCCCTGTTATTGAAAAAGTTGGAGGAGACAGAGGATTCGGGCGGTATTCCACAACTGGTATTTGCCGGTACCTTATGGAAATTATTTAAATATCCATTGAGTTTTGATAAAGTGAACCAATTTTTTTTAAAAACAGGGGCTCTTTATGCCTATGATCTTTTCCTGGCCTTGCAGGATTTTTCTGATAATGAACAAGCCAGGGAGTTCCTTACCGGCTGTCTGGAAAGCAATGATCCAAAGCTCGTCTCCGGGGCGATGAGAACGCAGGATTGGTGGAGAAGAAAAAATAGTTGACAACAAGACCGATCGGTCTTATCTTTGTATCGGGATAGGGAACTGACGTACGGAACAGACCATTAAATCAGGCCAAAACAGACCGGATGACTAAAGCAGAAAAAACAAGACAGTTCATTGTGACGCAAGCCGCCCCGGTAATAAATAAGAAGGGGATGGCGGGAACGTCCATCAGTGATATAATGGAAGTTACCAAGCTGGCCAAGGGGGGCATTTATGGTAATTTTAAGAATAAGGAAGAGATCTGTGTGGAAGTATTCGATTTTCTGTACAAAAGACTTTACGCCAATCTTACTGACCTTTTAAAAAAAGAAACCACATCGAAAGGAAAATTGTTTGCCTTACTGGATTTTTACCGTGACCGGCTGGTTCTTAACGAAATCGGTGGTTGTCCCATCCTGAATTTCGGGATTGAAGCGGATGATACGGATCCCCTGGTAAAAACTCATGTTGCCGAAGCCATAAGAACGCTGCAAAATAATATCAGCCATATCGTAAGACAAGGCATTAAATACGGCGAATTTGTGCCAACCTGGAACGATAAAGAATTTGCCATAAAAATGTTTACCCTGATCGAAGGGGCTATTTTAACCAGCCGCGTACTGGGAAGCAATGCTCAAATGAAAATAATAACAGATATTCTGAAAAAGGAAATCGGGTCTTTTTGTTTGTGATTTTTTTTGCCCTAAAAAAGACCGATCGGTCTTTTTAAAATAACCGATTGCTGCCAGCGTAAATAAATAACACTATCTGTATGACCCCTCTCAAGAGGTTGGGTGATCACTTCCTACGCCATCGCTAATGTCATCATCATTCCCATTACCAGTTTCTTAACGGCAAGACTTGGTCGCCGCACCTATTATATCGGATCTATTATTTTGTTTACGTTCTGTTCTTTTATGTGCGGGAACGCCGGGAATATCTGGGAATTGGATGCCTTCCGGTTTATGCAAGGCATTGGCGGCGGCGCATTGTTGTCTGTTTCGCAGGCTGTCGTTTTCGAGCTCTTCCCTAAAGAAAAACAAGGTATTGCCAGTGCCTTGTTCGGGCTCGGCGTTTTTATCGGTCCTACGATCGGTCCAACCTTAGGCGGATTTATTACGGAAAATTATTCCTGGCCCTGGATCTTCTATATAAATATCCCGGTCGGCATTGCAGCAGCCATTTCCTGTTCTTATCTCCTAACCGAACCTGTTATTAAACCGGCCGTTAAAGCGATAGACTGGACGGGAATATTCCTGCTGATCATAGGGGTCAGTACGCTGCAAACTGTGCTTGAAAGAGGGCAGACCGAAGACTGGTTCGATACCGGATATATTACCGTCTTTACGGTTATTGCCATTATCGCCCTCGTCTCTTTTGTAATGTGGGAATTGAGGATCCCCAATCCCGTAGTGAATCTCCGTGTCCTGAAAAGCAGGACCCTGACGATTTCCGCGCTGCTAACCTTTGTTACGGGAATCGGTTTGTTCAATTCGGTTTTCCTGACCCCGGTCGTGGCTCAGCGTTTGCTGAATTTCACGCCCACCCAAACGGGTCTTTTATTATTACCGGGCGCCATCCTGGCCTTATTCGCTCTTTTACTATCCGGCAGGCTCCTGCAGAAAGGGTTCTCCCCTATCCTGATCATTGTAACCGGTTTCTTATTGTTTATTTATTTCAGCTGGTCAATTGCCCAAATAAACCCCGATGTGTCAGCCAATACGCTCAGTTTTTATCTTGTATTCCGGGCCGTGGGGATCGCCCTGTTGACGGTTCCGTTAACCATGCTGGCGGTTTCGACCCTGGAACCCAAAGATATGCCGCAGGGTGCCTCCTTAAATAATATGATGCGTCAATTGGGAGGATCGTTTGGCATTTCCCTGGTCAACACCTTTTCTGCCCGGCGTCTGGCCTTTCATCGTCTCTCCCTTATTAGTCATATTACCCCGGACGATCCGTTAACCATGGAAAGATTAAATACCTATACCGGTTATTTTCAGGCTAAAGGAGGAACGCTATCGGAAGCACATCAACAGGCCCTTGGTGTTCTCGAACAAACGGTAGTAAAACAATCCACCCTGCTCAGTTACCTGGATTCCTATTTACTGGTGGGCCTGCTGTTTTTGTTAACCCTTCCCTTGTTATTGCTGGTGAACAACAGGAATAAACAAAAAATCCCGGTAAAGATCCTGGCGGATCATTGATAAGGCAATGGATAAATTGGTAGATTTGACAACCATTGGCATTGAAATAAAAAAAAGAATTGAAATAATAAATCGGCAAAAATTCAACAATATGAGCAAAGTTCATAAGTTAACCTCATCGGCTATTACCATTTTCGGGGCTAAAGGCGATCTGACCAAACGGAAACTCATTCCGGCCCTCTATAATTTATACACAGACGGTCACCTGCCCTCCAATTTTGTCATCTTTTGCGTCGACTTTTTACCGGTTGACCAGGAAACTTACCGAAACGATCTGCTCGCCGGGGTTAATGAATTCAGCCGCAAGGGAAAGGCCGATCAGGAGAAATGGGCTGTTTTTGCAGAACGGATCCGTTATGTCCAGGGTGACTTCATGAAAAAGGAGACTTATACTACCCTGAAAGACAACATTAAAACTTTCGAGCAGCAAAGAGGGGTCCGTATGTTCTACTTTGCCGTAGCTCCCCGTTTCATAGAGCCCATCGCCGACTCACTTTGTCAGGCAAAACTTTGCAACAGGGATACCCTTGACCGTATTGTCGTAGAAAAACCGTTCGGCGTCGATCTGGCTTCAGCCAGAAAGCTCAACAGCTATTTAAGCTCCCGGTTTAAGGAAAAACAGATCTATCATATCGACCATTACCTGGGTAAGGAAATGGTCCAGAATATTCTGGCTTTCCGTTTTGCCAATTATGTCTTCGAGCCTCTCTGGAACAACAAATACATCGATCATATACAGATCAGCGTGGCTGAGGAAGTTGGCGTGGGGAAACGCGGCGGTTATTACGACAGCAGCGGAGCCTTACGGGATATGATCCAGAACCATCTCCTGCAGCTCTTGTGTATCATTGCCATGGATTGCCCTAAGGCTTATGAAGCCGAAGCGATCCGGGATGCCAAAACGCGTGTATTAAAAAATGTCCGGCCCTTTTCTGCGAACCAGGTGTACAAAGATGTGGTTCGCGGGCAATATACGGCTGGAGAGATCAACGAAATTCCCAGGATCGGCTATCGCCAGGAAGAACAGGTTGCTCCGGATTCGACTACCGAAACTTTCGTGGCAGCCCGGCTCTATATCGATAACAAACGCTGGCAGGGAGTTCCCTTCTTTTTACGGACAGGCAAGTCCATGCCCCGGCAATCCTCGGTTATTACGATCCGGTTCAAGGATTCGCCGCACAAGATCTTCAAGGATGATATCGTACCTAATCAGCTTATCATCAGTATCCAGCCGGAGCTTGAAATCAGCCTCCTTTTCGAAAGCAAGGTGCCGGGTCTGCATATGAAATTGCTGCCCGTGGAAATGGATTTTATGTACCAGGACACCTATACAGAATCTCTTCCCGAGGCATACGAGGCACTCTTGCTGGACGTGCTGGAAGGAGATGCTACCCAGTTTATGCGGGCCGACCAGATCGAAGCAGCCTGGAAAGTGGTCATGCCTATCCTGGAGGCCTGGAAGAAAAGCCCCCGCAAACAATTACATGAATACCAAACCGGAACCTGGGGGCCATCGGCAGCCGATACCCTGTTGAAACCTTACGCTAAGGAATGGTTTAGGCTGTCGGACCGAAACGGTGCGAAGGAAAAATAGATTAACTGATAGTATTTCTTTTTATAATGGACATTTCACAATTTATTGCAATTGATTCCCAAATTCGTTTTGGAAAGCCATGTATAAAGAATACACGGATTGCGGTAGGAGATATTCTTTCCTGGTTAGCCTCTGGTATGACAAATAAAGAAATTATTGAGGATTATCCAGCCCTGAAAGAACAAGATATTTTCGCAGCATTGACCTTCGCTGCCAATAGGGAAGCTTCCGTTAAAATTTTGGTAGGATGAGGTTGAACAACCAAGATATTAAGCCGAATTAACCGGTTCAAGCCCGTGACGCTGCATTATAGCCAATACCTTTTGCATATCGGGAGGGCCGCCCGCATTGATCACTTCTCCAATTTCCCGGAAATAAGCAGGACCGATAGAGGCCGGAGTGAGCACACAAAGGGCTTTAGCGGGAACATCCTGTAAGTTGGTGAAGCCATGGATCTTCCCCCGCTGAATAAAACATTTATCACCGGGTTTTAATTCCCGGGTTTGGCCATCTATAGTCTGGGTGAGTGTTCCTTCTAATCCGTAGAGCGTTTCATCTACCGCCACATGAAAATGAGGAGCGGGAACTTTTGCATTTGGCGGAACGATCAGTTCGAATAAGACCAGGGTATTACCGGTATCGTCTCCATCCAGCAAAAAGTTCAGTTGCAGCGCGCCGATACGGATCGTTTCTTTTACAGGGGGTAGAATATTCACAGGGTGTAGAATTGCTGAGGGCATAAAGAGGGATAATTTTATCTGCCTTAAAAGTAATCCAATCGGGGCTAATCCCCTATCCTATCCCGCAAATTTTTTGATTCCGATCTGTCCCGGGGGCTATTCCGGTATAAAAATGTTAACAATTATTCGCAAAAACTGTTTACATTAGTAGCCATGAAACGATCAATGATTTCCTGGAGCGCCCTGTTCGCCTGTAACCTGATGTGGTCCCTTCAATTTACCTGTATCAAGCTGGTGCAGGACCAGGTTGGAGCATTCAGCACGGTATTTATTCCGATGTTGCTGGCTACCCTCTTTATGCTCCCCTTTGTTTATAAGGATGTAAAAGCAAATAAAAACAGGAAATTCAGCGATCTGAAAATTTTTGCCCTGCTTGCGCTGGTAGGACAATTCCCGGCCCAGGTCCTGATGACCTTCGGCACCCAGCAATCTACGGCCAGTAATGCATCCATTATCAATCTGCTGCTGCCTGTCGTTTCGGCTTTGCTCGCCGTTGTGCTGTTAAAAGAAAAGATGAACACACTTCGTTGGGTAAGTTTTATCATCGCGCTGGCCGGGGTGGCCCTTTGCTCGATGAAGGATATTCTCGGCTTTAGTCTGAGCATGCAATATATCATCGGCAATCTGCTTATTTTCTCCGGCGTATTGGGCAGCGGTTTCTATAATACCGTTTGTAAAAAGATCGCGAATGACTATACCGAAATGGAAATGCTGTTTTATACCTATATATTTATGGTGGTCCTGTTGCTGCCTTTTGTCTGGCACTATGAGGGCAATGTAATGAAGGGGTTTGCCTCTTTTACAACGAATACCTGGATCGGACTGGCCTTACTGACGGTCTTCCATAATTTTTTATCGATGATCCTTTTTTTTACCGCCCTGAAAAATCTGGAAGCCATACAGGTCGCTCTTTCGAATTTCCTGATCGCTTTTTTCGGATTACCCATCGCCGTCATCTTCCTGCATGAAAAACTAAGTCTGATGTCCGTCGCCGGCGGTTTGCTGGTCCTTGTCAGCACCATCGTCATTACGGTCTGGGAATATAAACAAAATGCCGCTGCTGCCGGGGGAACTGCTCCCCTTGTAGCCGATGCCAATGTTAACGGATAAATCAGTGAAAAATGAAAACGAGGTTACGAAGCCACGAATGGTTCTATGGAGCAAATGAGACCGGTCTTTTGCATAAGGGTGCATTACGATCAGGCGGTATCGACATAGACAAGTATCACGGTCAGCCCATCATCGGCATTGCCAATACCTGGGGTGAACTGAATAATTGCAATATATCGTTACGGGAAGTGGCCCGGCAGGTAAAAGAAGGAATTTACGAAGCGGGAGGGATTCCGCTGGAGTTCCCGGTCATTACCCTGGGTGAAGAGCTGATGAAACCCAGCGCCATGTTATACCGCAATTTATTATCCATGGATGTGGAGGAGAATTTACGCTCCTACCCGCTCGACGGCGTTGTGCTGCTGGGCAATTGTGATAAAACGGTACCTGGCTTATTGATGGGCGCCGTCAGTGCGAATTTACCTGCCCTTCAATTAAATGCGGGACCCAAAAAAGTGGGTATTCATAAAGGCAAACGTTTGGGAAGCGGCACCGATCTCTGGAAATACTGGGATGAGCTGAGAAAAGGTGTCATTAATGACCAGGAATGGGAAGATATAGGGGTCGCGCTAAGTTGCGGAGCCGGATCCTGTAATACGATGGGAACCGCCTCTACGATGAATGGTCTGCTGGAAGGGCTGGGCATTATGCCTCTTGGCCTGAGTACCATGCCTGTCGATAGTCCTGACCGGTCTGCCGCTAACCGCGAAGCCGGCAAACGTATCGTGCAGATGGTAGTCGACGATCTGAAGCCATCCGATATTCTGACCAAGGCTGCCTTCCGCAATGCCGTTGCCTTGTTGATGGCTCTCGGGGGATCAACCAACGCACTGATCCACCTAACGGCCATTGCCGGACGCCTGAATATTTCTTTATACCCCGCTATGTTTAACGAAGTCGCTGGCATTGTCCCTTGTCTGGCTAATGTCCAGCCAGCGGGAACATATCTGATCGATGAGTTTCATGGTGCGGGAGGCATACCGGCCGTTCTGAAAACATTGGGCCATCTGTTGGATGTTGCTGCCATAACCTATACGGGGCGGTCATTGGGGAGTCTGATCGCAGAAAGAAAAGAGCCAGGAAAAAATGGAGTTCATAACCCCGATATTATCCGGCCTCTCACCGACGCTGTTAGTCCGCTGCCTACCCTGGCCATTCTTTCGGGCAACCTGGCCCCGGATGGCGCAGTGCTGAAGGTTGCGGCAGCCTCCCCGGAATTATTAAAACATACCGGACCGGCTTTAGTATTCGACTCTTATTACGATATGCTCAACCGCATCGATGACGAGGCTTTACCGGTCAGTGCGGGTACGGTCCTGGTGTTAAGAAATGCAGGGCCGAAAGGTGTTCCCGGTATGCCGGAATGGGGAATGATCCCTGTTCCCAAAAAATTGCAAATGCAAGGCGTAAAAGATATGGTGCGGATAAGCGATGCCCGTATGAGCGGAACCAGTTTTGGAACGGTGATTCTGCATGTGGCCCCGGAAGCCGCCCAGGGCGGTCCGCTGGCACTGGTAAAGGACGGAGATCAGATCGCTTTAGACACGGCGGCCAGGTCTGTCACCCTCCTGGTGGACGATTCCGAATTACAAAAACGAAGAGAGGCATGGAGCCCTCCTGAAAACAGACATAAAAGAGGATACCCCGCCTTATATATACGGGAAGTATTGCAGGCCGATAAGGGTTGTGATTTTGATTTTTTAAAACCAGCCAGTGACGAAGATCTTGTTTTTATACAACCTATCGTTGGCCGGTCTTAATGATGTAATTTGAACCCGATACGATCAATTGACCCCGTTTGACGATATTGAGCCCGTTGCACGATATTGAGCCTGAAAATGAAAAAACGATAACCAAAACATGAAATCCGATTCGCAAGCCATAAAAGTCTATAACGAGATCAGGAGACAGGTCCTGATGAACATCCTGATGCCCGGTACCCGGCTCAAAGAAGATGCCTGGGCTAAAAGATTGGAGGTGAGCCGCATGGCCGTCCGGGAAGCGCTGAACCGTCTGCTGGGCGAGCGTCTGGTGACCTTCGGTGAAAAAGGAGGTTATTTTGTCACCTCGATCACGGAGGAAGATATCCACCAGATCCGGGAGCTGCGGATCATCCTCGAAGTAGGCGCTTTACGACTTTGTTTCACCACGATGAATGCCGCCAATCTATCCAGGCTGCAAAAGATTTGTGATGACTTTACGTCTATGTATAAACAAGGTTATTTCAGCGGGGCCATGGAAGCGGATATGAAATTTCATGAAACACTGTTCGAAATTGCCGGGAATGAACGATTGTACCAGGCCTACCATACCAGTCCTATCGTTTTTTTCCATTTAAAATTAGGAAAGACGCATACTTATCTGGATGACTTTTCGCAGACCGACCTGGAACACCGGAAAATCCTGCAGTATATCAAAGAAAAAAAACCGAAGCAAGCCGAAGAAGCGCTGACCAGCCATCTGACCCGTGGGGCGGCTTCGGTGCTGGGGCTGGATTAGCGCACAGGATTAGCCAACAGGATTAGCGCAAAAGGTACCTTTATGAATACAGGGAAACGATTCGAAAACAAACATGTATTGATCACGGGTGGCGCCAGAGGCCTGGGTTTCGAGATCGCCTGCCAATTTGCGAAGGAAGGAGCGGTCCTTTCCATCCTGGATTTTAATAAAGAGCAACTGGCCGTTGCGGTGGAACGGCTGCTACGGCTGACACCGATTGTTCATAGTTATTTTGCCGATATCTCGGTAAGGCCGGAAGTCGATCGGGTGGTTGCTGAGGCGGATAACCTACAGCCTATCGACATCCTGATCAATAATGCCGGTATCGCCTTTGAAACACCATTTCTGCATATCCAGGAACAGGAATGGAAAAAAATCCTGGATGTTAATCTCACCGGAATGTTCTTTGTCTCCCAAAGCGTTTGCCGGCTGATGGCCGCCCGCAAAAAAGGCGTCGTGGTTAATATGAGCAGCAAGAACGGTATGGATGGGGAATTCGGATATGCTCATTATAATGCCTCAAAAGCCGGCGTGATCATGTTGACAAAAACTATGGCGCTGGAACTCGCCTATCTGAACATAAGGGTCAATGCCGTTTGCCCGGGCTATATTCAAACTCCTCTCTCCGAAGCCATCGATTCCCGGGAATTCACCGAAAATTTTGTCAGGACTTTCATCCCCCTCAACAGAGCCGGTAAACCCAACGAAATTGCTCCCCTTTTCCTTTTTCTGGCCAGCGAGGAAAGCAGTTTTATCACCGGACAGGTCTTTGTAGCCGATGGCGGACAGCTTGCGGGACAAAAACCAGGGCTGGCATTGACAGGGAAGATTTAGATTAAAACAAATTCTTCGTTAACAAGATTTATTTAAATTTGTAAACAAAAAATGAATATTTTGTTTACATTTATGGAGTATTCCATCATTCAACTTGTTATATGACTGCTGAGCAAAGGGCTGAACAAAGGACTGACCTGTTCGAAACCGTACTCCGGGAAGCAAACCGGTATATTGCCGGCGGAGTAGTTTCGTTGAACCGGAAAGTGAATCCCCATATTGTCTTTAATAAAGGCAAAGGAAGCCATATCTACGATCTCAACAACAAGGAATATATAGATTACCACGCCGCTTTCGCGCCCCATATCCTGGGCCATAATAACGATGAGGTCAATGACGCGGTGATCGCTGTCATTAAGGATGGTCTATCCCTGATCGGCAGCGGAACGAACTGCCTGGAAGTAAAACTGGCCAAACTAATGTGCCAGCTAATCCCATCCCTCGACCTGGTTCAGATCACCAATACCGGAAGCGAGGCCACTGCTCATGCCATTCGGTTGAGCCGGGCCTACACCGGCAAGGAACATATTATTCTAATGACCGGAGGGTATAATGGATGGCACAATGATGTAGCCAGGCAGGTGATGCCGACGCTGGGTAATATCGGCCCGCGGGTCTCACCGGGTGAATATAAATTCCTGCCTTCTTCTGCAGGAATTCCCCGATCTGTCAAAGAAAAAGTACACTGTATCAATTTTAATGATCTGGACTCGGTGGAATATGTTTTAAAAACTTATCCGGTGGCTTGTATCCTGGCCGAACCGGTCATGCAGAATGTTGGGGTGGTACTTCCCTTGGCCGGATACCTGCAGGGTTTGAAGGATCTGTGCGAACAATATGGCGCCGTCTGCATTTTCGATGAGGTTAAGACCGGTTTCCGGTCCGGTCTGGGAGGATACCAGGAGGTGGCAGGGGTAAGCCCTCACCTATCTGTTTTCGGCAAGGCGATCGCCAACGGTTATCCACTCGGAGTGGTTGGCGGAAAAAAAGAGATCATGCAGTTGTTCGATGCTCCCAATCCCGACCAACGGGTCCTGATTGCCGGTACCTATAATGCCCATCCCTTTAATACGGCGGCGGCTATCGCCACACTGGAGATCCTGCAGGATCCGTCGGTGTATGAACATATCGATGCGATGAGCCTGCTGTTATATGAAGGGCTGGAGAAACTTTTCATGGAAAAAGGGATTCCCTCCGTGGTGTCGCGCAACAGATCGGCCTCCTGCTCCTATTTTATGCAGGAAGCGCCGCATGATCTGCACGATATCCTGAAGAATCATGATTTCACGTTCGATGTCAACTACCGCAGAGCGCTGATTGAAGAAGGTATTTATCTTATCCCGCTCGCCTGCAAACAAAGTTCGGTAAGTTTTGCGCATACGGAAGAAGACATCTGCCGGACGCTGGAAGCGAATAAAAAAGTATTAGGCTGTATGTAGTGGTACGAACGCTATCCTATCAATAGTCTTTCCTTTATTACACCTTTCCTATCGAATCCTTCCTATGGTTGGTGCATTGGTAATCCTGTATACAATGTTCAGGCATTACTGAGTTGAAGAAAATTTACTGTATACAAAAAAATTTGTTTATTCCTTTCATCCAAAACCTGACGGCCATGATTTCTCAATTGGGTAAGTTTGTTTTGATCATTTGTTTATTAGGTTGTACAACAGCCGTCTTTGCACAGCAAAGCGTGAAAGGCGTCGTCACCTCCGGTGATTCGGCGCTTTCGGCGGTAACGGTTACCGTGAAAGGAACCGCAGTGGCCACAACCACGGACGACTACGGAAAATTCCGGATCAATGCCGGTCCGACCGACATTCTTGTATTTTCCTCGGTAGGTTTTATCGCCCGGGAAATACCCGTGGGCGGACACAAAAATATCGATGTACGGCTGACCAGTGAGGCGGAATCGCTCAGCCAGGTAGTGGTCGTCGGTTATGGAACGACAAAAAAAGCCACACTGACGGGCGCAGTAGTTTCGGTCAAAGGGGCCGATCTGGCCAAGTCCCCCGCTACGAACCTGAGCAATAGTCTGGCGGGTCGTATCCCCGGTCTGACAGCGGTCACCCGAAGCGGTGAACCGGGCAATGACGGAAGTACTTTACTCATCCGCGGTTCGAATACGCTCAACGACAACACGCCATTAGTCGTGGTCGATGGAGTTCCCGGCCGTCAATTGGAAAGGATCGATCCTTCCGACATCGAAAGCGTTACTGTACTCAAAGATGCCTCTGCCGCCATTTACGGCGCCCGTGCCGCCAACGGCGTTATCATGGTCACTACGAAAAGAGGAAACTCAGGTAAACCGACTATGAACCTGTCTTATGATCAGGGTTTCGTTAGTCCTTCCGTGATCCCGAAAATGGCAGATGCCGCTACCTGGGCAAAGATGGTCAACGAGATCAAGGAATACCGGAGCATGGACCCGGTCTATTCCGAAGAAGACATTCAGAAATACCAGGACGGCTCCGATCCCTGGGGCCACCCGAATACCGACTGGTTCAAAGCAGTATATAAGCCGGTATCCGTGCAACGAAATGCCCACGTTTCATTAAGAGGTGGAAACGAATCCGTTCATTACCTGTTGTCCGCCGGTTACCGGTTCCAGGACGGGATTTACCGGAACAGCGCAACCAATTATTCGCAGGGGAATTTCAGGGCCAATCTGGACGCCAAGGTCAATTCCAATATCAAGGTGAGTTTTGATCTGTCCGGCCGTCAGGAGAACAGGAATTATCCTACTCAAAGTTCCGATAATATCTACTCGTCCACCATGCGCGGCAAACCCAATATCGCGGCCAGATGGCCCAATGGTCTGCCCGGTCCGGATATCGAACGCGGAGCCAATCCCGTAGTCATGGCGACAAGTGCCACCGGTTACGATAAGGATATCCGTTATGTGCTGGAAAGCAATACCAAACTGGATATCAATATCCCCTGGGTAAAAGGGCTGTCGGTTACCAGTAATGCCTCTATCGATAAATTCGTGGACAATCACAAACTCTGGCAAACGCCCTGGTATCTGTACTACTGGGATGGCCAGAGCTATAATGCCAATAACGAGCCACAGCTGACCAAGTCTTTGCGCGGATATGCGACGCCCCAGTTAAGCCAGGACTTTAATAACGGGAACAGGACAACGCTTAACGGGTTGATCAATTACCGTACGACGATCGCCGGGGTACACAATATCAAGGCGCTTGTCGGTATGGAAAGGATCACCGGTGATTCTATGAATTTTTATGCAGCCCGGAGGAATTATATCTCCTCGGCAGCCGATCAGTTGTTTGCCGGCGGCGATGGACTGAACCAGACCAATGGCGGTGGCGCGAGCGTCAATGCCCGTCTGGATTATTTCGGCCGTTTGAATTATAACTATAAAGAAAAATACCTGGCTGAGTTCGTGTTCCGCTATGACGGGTCCTATATTTTCCCATCCGGCAGCAACCAATTCGGTTTTTTCCCGGGTGTTTCCCTCGGTTATGTGATCTCAGAAGAAGATTTCTGGAAAAAGAATGTGCGGGTGATCAATAACCTGAAGATCCGCGGTTCCTGGGGCCAGACGGGTAATGACCGTATCGACCCCTACCAATACCTGCAAGGTTATGCTTATGCAGGGGATGGCTCTACTCCAACGACCTATGTGTTTAATGTAAACGAAGAGAATAAGGCGATCAATGAGATCCGTATCGCCAATCCCAATGTAACCTGGGAGATCGCCAATCAATCGAATATCGGTGTGGATGGCCAGCTGCTGGATGGAAAGGTTTTCTTTTCCATGGATTATTTTTATAACCTGCGTACCAATATACTTGCTTACCGTAACGCTTCTGTTCCAAGTTCGACCGGGCTTACGCTGCCCCGTCAGAATATCGGAAAGGTGGTCAACCAGGGTTTTGAGTTCCAGGTCGGAACGACCGGAAAAGTCGGTCAGTTGACGTATACAGTGTCGGTTAACGGAGGTTATCAGAAAAATAAGATTAAGTTCTGGGACGAAGTACCAGGAGCACCCGCCTATCAGCTATCGACCGGGCATCCCATGAATACCACGCTTTATTATGAAGCGGTGGGGATTTTCAGGGACCAGGACGCGATCGACAAGTATCCGCATTGGGCCAATGCAAAACCCGGGGATATTATCTTCAGGGACGTTAATAAGGATGGGCAGATCAATGGTCTCGACCAGGTCCGCAACGACAAAAATGATGTTCCGACCTTCACAGGCGGCATCAGCATCGATCTGCAGTATAAGAATTTTTATGCCACGGTATTGTTACAGGGAGCCAGCGGCGCGATCCGGAAACAATTTACCTTTTCCGGGGAAAGCGGCAACTACCTGCAAGCCGATGCCATCGGCCGTTGGACACCCACCAATATAGATGCTTCCAAACCAAGGGCCTGGAATTTTGCGGATGAATACTGGATGACCCAGTATGACGTCAACAACACGTATTTTCTGCGGAACAATAATTATTTACGGTTGAAGAATATAGAGTTCGGTTATAATTTCCCGGCTCCCTTCCTGACCCGTGCGGGCATAAAGGGATTAAGGACTTATGTAAGCGGTTTGAATCTGGCAACGGTCACCAAACTGAAGAATTATGATCCGGAATCCAATTCAGACAATCCCTACCCTTCCAACAAAGTCGTGAACGTTGGTCTTAATTTAACTTTTTAATACTAGCCACCATGAAAAATATTTTCTGTAAATCCGCCATCCTGCTCAGTGCCCTGGTACTGGCGGTATCCTGTAATAAAGATTTTTTAAATAAAAAACCGTTGACGGAGTTCTCTCCGGACGATACCTGGAATGATCCTAATCTAATCCAGGCTTTTGTAAATGGCATTTATCTGAACATAGACAACCCTACCAACGGAGGCGGCGGTCTGCTGAAGGCGGAGTTCGTGGATGAGATGCATGACCAGTGGTTTAGTTTTTTTGAATTCAATAACTGTCTGATCACTGCGGATGACATGGCTTCCTGGCCTCATGAGACATGGGCTATTCTCTATAAGAATATCAGGGCCTGTAACATCTTTTTTGACCGGATCAACCAGGCAACGACATTCGACTCCACCAAAGTAGATGATGTCACCCAAAAGAACAGGCTGATCGGTGAGGTTCATTTCCTGCGGGCCTATATGTATCATCAGTTGGCCACTCTTTACGGCGGTGTGCCCATTATCACCAAAGCATACGGGCTGAACGACGAGTTTGCGGTTAAGCGTGATCCTTATGCCGACGTGATCAGTTTTGTCAGCAAGGAATGTGATTCGGCTGCGCTTTTATTACCGGTTGTACAAAGCGGGAGCAATATGGGAAGAGCTACCAAGGGAGCTGCGCTTATGCTGAAATCAAGAGCACTTTTATTTGCTGCCAGCGATCTGCATAACACCACTGTATTCGGAGGATATGCCAATCCGGAACTGTTGGGTTATACGAACGGAGACCGTACTTCCCGTTGGCAGGCCGCAAAAGATGCCGCCAAAGCCGTTATCGATATGAACGCCTATTCCCTGTATAAAGCCACTCCGGCACCGGGAGATTCCATTGCCAAGAGTTTTGCCGATCTGTTCCTGGTGAATGGAACGGAAGAAGATATCTGGGTACGGTATTTTAAGGTTGGCCAATACGGTTCCCCGGAGAAAAATCAACTTTCGCTCCTATCCGGCTCCAATGGTTATCATTTGTATGGCCAGGATGCACCTTCCGGTGAAATGGTCGACCGTTTTGAAATGAGGGATGGCACTCCCTTTAGCTGGACCGATCCGGCCAAGGCCTATGAGCCCTATAAAAACAGGGACCCCCGTTTTTATGCCAGCATCCTTTACGAAGGAGCCAAATTCAAACAAAGACCCGTGGATCTGATCAGTCTGGAGCCCACAGGTACCATACAGGTAGGCACCTGGCAAACCTGGAACAGCACGACGGGTGAAATGGAAGAGACTTATGGATTGGATAGCAGAAAAGGTCCGGTGGAAGGTTTTAACGGTTGTTATACCGGCTATTATTTGCGTAAGTTCATCGATCCTGCCGTTGACGGTCAGTTCAGTACGAATGGCACCCCCTGGCGTTATATGCGTTATGCAGAAGTGCTGCTGAATTATGCGGAAGCCTGTATGGAATTGGGCCAGGACGGTGATGCGAGAAACGCGATCAACCAGGTAAGGAAAAGAGCCGGTATGCCCGATATCACTGAATCCGGGACTGCCCTGCGCGACAGATACCGCAACGAAAGAAGTGTGGAGCTGGCCTTTGAAGAAAACCGGTTTTATGATGTACGGCGCTGGCTGATCGCTCCTTCTGCCTATCAGCAATTCAGCGGTGTTACTGTAGTTTATACGTTAAACCCGGATCATACCACGGCCACCGTTCCGGTGATCACCCCGTATACCGTGCAGAAGAGCGCATGGCTGGACAAGGCCTATTTTTTCCCTATTACCCGGGACGAAATGAACAAGAATAATTTGCTGGTGCAAAATCCTAATTATTAAGGCGGTTGAATTATTAAGTCGCTTGTTAAAAGGATCACACTTTAAAGCTATCTCGTTAAATTGCAACGATTATGAATATGAAATATAAACACCCGGTTCGCTTGTTTGTTTCGGCCTTGTCCCTTTCGGCGTTGATCATGCAGGCTGGTCCCGCAGCGGCGCAATTCAGGACATTGAACAAGGACATATTTCAGGCGGACAACGATCATACAATAGCCGATACGATCATCTATCACCGGGTACGTGTGAATGGAGCCGGAACGCTCCTACCCTGGAATTCCACCAATTATGGAGAGTCTTTCGATCAGATGCTGAAACTGGTATGGAAGTTTTGGGACAATATGGAGATCGATACCAATGGCGTCAAGTATTATATGAACCACCAGGTATGGAAAGCGGAACACGATGGCCGCGGGATCGGTGGAGACCAGGTAGCCATGGGTCTTTCCTCCTGGGATCTTTATTATAACTATACCGGGAATCAGGCCCTGATCGACAATGCGAAATACCAGGCGGATTATTACCTGGCGCATTCGCTGGCAGCCCCATCCACCAAATGGCCGAATATTCCTTACCCCTATAATACCCATGTGGAATCCGGGATTTACGATGGGGATATGAAGGCACCTATTGGCGTGCTGCAACCGGATAAAGCAGGGTCCCTGGGTTTTGAACTGGTGCGTTTGTACAAAAAGACCGGGGAAACCAAATACCTGGAAGCTGCGGTAAAGATCGCAAATACGATGGCGGCCAATGTAAAAGCGGGAGACATCCGTCATTCGCCCTGGCCTTTTAAGGTAAACGCGGTAACCGGCGAGATACCCGATCTGGGCGTGAATGATTTCTACAAAGACCCCCGCAAAGCGATCTACACGACAAACTGGGTGGGTACGCTGGAGTTATTCAGCGAACTGATCAAACTGCAAAAAGGGAATACGGTTTCCCATAAAAAAGCATTCGCCGTGGCCCTTAACTGGATGAAGACCTATCCGGAAGTTACGAATGACTGGGGTCCTTTCTTCGAGGATGTACCCGGCTATTCCAAGACACAGATCAATGCCACTACCTATGCCATGTATGTCATGGAAAACCCGGAGCTGTATACCGATTGGAAAAAAACAGTTACCGGTATTTTCGATTGGGTGCACAGGACCTTTAACAATAAGGATTGGTCAAAATATGGCGTAACGATCACCAATGAACAAACGGCTTACCCGGTTCCGGGTAACAGTCATACCGCCCGTCAGGGTTCCATGGAACTACTCTACTGGGCACTCACCGGAGACACGACGCTTACGCGTAATGCGGTACGGGAATTGATCTGGGCCACTTATGCAGTCGATAACGACGGAAAGAATTATTACCCTACGAACGATGTCTGGATGACGGATGGTTATGGTGATTTTGTCCGTCATTATATCAGGGCCATGGCTGCCGCCCCGGAGCTGGCTCCCTCGGATGCCGATCATATGCTGAGGACTTCTTCGGTCGTAAAACAAATTACATATGCCCCGGGAAAGATCGTTTATAAAACGTACGACAAGGCTTCCAGAGACCTATTCAGGTTGACATACAAACCCGGGAGCATTAATGTCGACGGTAAAAAATTACCGGAAGTGACAGACAGGAATAAAGAAGGCTGGTACTGGCTTCCGCTCGATAAGGGAGGCATTCTTAGTATCCGGAAAAAACTGGGAAATGCGGTAACGATCGAAAAATAACATTGAATGAAAAAACCCTAGGGAAAACAGGAGGAACCGATCTGCAAACTGAATGGTGGAAACCATAGTTGGGATCAAATTGTAAGCAGCGGCGACAGCTCGGATTTTGAGCAGATCGTCGCTGCTTTTTTTTGTTTATGGGATTGGGGTTTGCACCTATCAACAAGAGCCCCGGAATGATAAAACCCCAAAAGGCCCAAACCGGGATTTCGCCTGATACCGCCAGAAACGATGCAGAGGCCAAAAAACTGCTGAACAGGGCAGTGACATAAATCGTCAAAAAAAGGAACCACTCATGCCTGAATAAATAAACCAACAAAAGGATCAAGGATATTAGCCCGGACAATCCCAAACCTCCAATAATAACAATGGATAATTCCAGAGACCGGTAATCGGCTCTGTCAATATGCCAATAAACATAAAGTAGCGTTAGCAATGCTAACAGTATGGGTACTATAATTTTTGATTTGACGTGGAACCGGTTGTTCATGTAGGTATTTTTTTAAGCGGGAATTTCATTTTCAGAATATTTTCCACCACATGCTGAAGTACCGCTGTATTCCATTGTTCGATATAATAAAATATTTTATACTGATTCGTATTCATTTCAGAATAGATGCTATAATAACGATAATATCGCCTGGTTCCCAAAAATTCCCAGGGAACAATTCCTACCTTCTCATCGAATATGATTCCTTCAGGGTTAAATTGAATCCCAATAATTTCAAAAGTTTTATTGTCACTGAATAAAGCAAGATAATGATTCGATTTTTCATCAAAATAACAGCGAAGGATGGAATTAGCTATTTCCACATATTTACTGCTTAATTGTTTTCTTCTAACCCGGTAAAGGGATTTAAGTCTGAGTTTGATGACCTGCCCTGAAGTACTTTTAATATCAATACAGAATATTTTTCCAATATAAAATCGGTAACCACGAATCCCCTTGATACCGTAACGTATTGACTCGATCTCCTCTTTTACAAATTTAGTTGGGAGGGAGGAAACTAAGTTAGTATCCTCAAATTCAAGGTATTCAGAATCAATGATCAGTTGCCTGTGACGATCGAAAAGGGAGGTTTTTAACGTAAAAGTCCTGTTTTCAGACATTAGTTATTATTATTAGGGATGGGCCTTTTAAATGGGGGTTTCCTTTACAAAATAGAGAATTATCGCTTATTTAGCGTTTTAATAACCTTATAGAAATGGAACAACAACTTACAGCCGAATTACGCATCATAAAAACACAGGTGCGTTTGCTTATCCTATACGCGCTGACCCTGACCTTGGTCATTATGTGGCTGGCACTGAAACCGGTTCATTCCTCCGGGGAAGTTCATTTTAAACTACTGACGGCAGAACAGGTAAACATCGTTGAACCCGATGGTAAAGTGAAACTGGCTCTTTTCAATAAAGAGCATATTCCGGAAAGATGGCAGGTAATCACCTAATCTCCGCAATGGGTCTGAGTTTTGTAAGCATTCACCCAACCACGTCCAGGCTCTTCCTTTAGGCTAGGATAGTTTTGCTATAAAAATGTGACAATAAACTTAAAAAAAGACAAAAAAATGAGATACTTATTCTTTATTTTATTTAGTATTCTTTTAACATCTTGTAACTCAAACCATAAGTTTGACAAAAAAGGATGGGCTGAACAATCTGATCTTTTGAGATTTCCAAATCGCAAATATATGATTGAAGATCTTTTGAATAATTATCAACTAAAAGGGAAATCATATAGTCAAATTGCCGAACTACTAGGACAACCTGTTGTAACACCATTGAAATTCAATAACACTTCAGAAATACTTTACGGTGTTGAAATTGAATTCGGAAAGGACAGAACTCTTAACCATACCAAAACATTGAGTTTAAAGTTTAATCAGGACACTATTGTTCAAGACTTTAAAATAATTGAGTGGCGAAAGTAGAATAATCAGCGGTCAAAAACACCAGCCAAACAAGAGTAAGAGGACGTGGTACACTGAATGCTTACTGAGTTTTGATAAATACAAATAGGACTAGGAATTGGCTTTCGACCATGAACAGAGAGTGGTTGATGGTTCCATTAAACGTGCGACTCCCGATACAGCCGCCCAACAAAAAGCTATAACGCAGATAGACGTTCAGGGGGATTTTGGATATAAGCGGATAGGAAAGTGCTGACCTATATTTCGGATCAAATTTAAAGCCGACGACGCTTCGGAACGACTTTAGGTCGCCGTCTTTTTTTGGAATATTTTTATACTGGTAGCTTATCCGCTATTTACGTTTTTTAATTTCTTCTATATTGGGCAGGCCGTGTTTAGCAATGAACGCTTTTGCATTTTCTACCTTTTTTATGACAAAAGGAGATTTACTAAAGTCCGGAATATGGGGATCTACTGTAATGGATGGATGATGTTTCTTTTGTTCAGTATTTTTCATATAGGCTTTGAAATTTTCTCGCAATCGATTACTTGCTTTTCTTGTCTCCTTCTATTTTGGGCAAACCATATTTTGCTATGCGCGCACGGGCTCTTTCTACCTTTTTTATGACAAAAGGAGATTTACTAAAATCCGGTACATTCGGATCTACTGTAATGGATGGATGATGTTTCTTTTGTTCGGTTATTTTCATATAAACTTTGAAAACCCTCAAAAACAGGTTACTTGCTTTTCTTTATTATCTCCTCTATATTGGGCAATCCGTGTTTAGCAAAAAATGCTTTTGCATTTTCTACCTTTTTTATAACAAAGGGAGATTTACTAAAATCCGGGATATTCGGATCGATGGTAACAACGTGTTCGTATGCTATTTTAGACTTTGCTTTTTTCATATAATGATCTTATTTCAAATTTAAGAACTTATTTTTTAGTAATCAAAAAGGCTTCATAGTTCCTTCCTTTTTCAAAGGTCTCCCAATTATCCATAAACAAACCAAGAATATTAAATAATTCACTGATTATCAAAAAATTAACACTAATTCCTATTTGATATAATCTAGTTCTCCCAATAGTACTCCCTCTAATATATAACCTGGCATCAGGATATATTCTGGAAAAATCGATTACAGTAAATGCTACCGTTGCCAAAACTTTATTTCGATCTCCATTATTTGTTCTCGTGAAATCATCCATCTGCTGAAACCCTTCATTCCAATCTCCGAAACTAAGATTAAATAAATCTCCTACAATCTGAGAATAAATAACACCCTTTGCGATTATCCCTTGCGGACCTTCGCTAAAAAATAAATATTTCTGATAATTATTACTCGCAATAACTGGGTAATTTTCATAATTCATAATGGCAACTTCAATATCCAAACTTAGATATATCGTTCATTGCCTGTTTTTCTTGTTACAACCATCGTATGTTTATGACAGTAATCCACATGGAAAACCCAGGGATAATTGTTAATAAGCCAGAGGATAAATTATATTATCTTGTAAATAATTCGAAAATAATGGGGAAAATCCGTTTTGGAAAAGGAGATGCTACAAAGCCTGCCAAAAGTGGGAACAAAATAATTGTCCACACCGGAATTGGTTTGCCTCAAAAGAAATTTTTAACCCAGGATTTTTTTACCAATACAAGGTAAACAAGCTTACCGCCTGGCGGGGCAGGGTCAGATGAAGAACCGCCTTACCATCCTTTATGGCTAACTTTTTACCGGTCTCCATTACCTGCAATTGGCCTGTTTTCTCAAGCAGTAAGATCTGTTCCGGAGAAGGTTTTTGAGGTGATCCCATTCTCTTCCAGGCTTCATAGGAATTACTGTGCTGGTTATCGATCCGGTATTCAGTTACCCGGATATTTTTCACGCTAAGGTTGTTCAAATTTACAGCGCTGGCAGGGTTTGCCGGGTTTGCAGGGTTTGCAGGGTTTGCCGGGTTTGCAGGGTTTGCAGGGTTTGCCGGGTTTGCCGCGTTTCCCATAACCGGTAAGTTGGCAAGCTCTATTTCGATGGAATCTCCCGAAGCCTGTTTGTCCTGGTCATGATAATTCCATACCATGATCGCGGCCGTATTTTTATCGATTGAAGCCAGTGCTCCAATATCCGTTTGCCCCCGGACGCCAGAATCTATTATCACCTTTAACGGGTACATCCGGTCGCATTCTACCTGCACCCGCTGCCCGGACATCTTTCCAAACATCCTGAAAACATTCAATACAGGTTTGTCCACCCCGTTCGTAGCCAGATCCCGAAAACCATAGAACCAGGGTTGATCTTCAAATTCGAAGGACCAGGAAACTGCACCGGCAAGATTGGCACCCGCTTCATCTCCTAATTGATATTTACGGGCAAAGCTGGCGGCAGTATAACTGGAATACATCGTACCATTCCGGTAGGCATTGGAAGGGTTGGTAGCCATGCCACAGGCGGCACAGCCTTCAGGATCCGATTCACCGACAATAAGCGGAAGATCTTTTGTTTCCGGGTACGAGCGGGCTATTTTAAATCCCATAGCAATATCCCGTAACTGCGGCGACATGTTCATCCATACTACCCCATCTTTTAAGGTTGGGTTGCCCTTTGCATGAAAAAGCAGCGCCTCCAGGGGCGAGCCCTTTTTGCCCGTAGCATAATTGATTTCGTACAGGCAATGCCGAATAAAGGTATTCATCCATTGTACCGCGCCTTCGCTTGAGGTCCCCGCAATATCAAGCCCTCCTATTCTTGCAGTTGGCAATGCCCTTTTTAAACCATCGGCCGCATAATCATACAATTTAAAATATTCTTCCCGGGTTCCTTTCCAATAACCGTTCGGTTCATTCCATACTTCCCAATACCAGCTTTCCACTTCTTTTTGCCCATAACGTCCAACAGCATGCTTAACCCACTGGTATATCAATTCCCGCCATTTATTATAGTCTTTCGGCGGATAAGCCCAGCCGGTAAAGATCCTGGAATATGGTTCTCCCGGTTTCCAGTCATGCCGGTAAGGAGCCGGCCCTGTTGATAAGGCTTCGGGCATAAAACCAATTTGCGCCAGCGGCTTCATACCCCGCTGAACATACGTGTCGAATATACTGTCTATAAGTCGCCAGTTATAAACCGGGTTGCCCTGAACATCTTCGGTATAGGCATTGGTCGAGCCCCATTTTAAGGCAGGCGTTCCATCACCGGTCACCAACAAGCTATGAGTACGCACAAACACGGGTACGGGACTCAGGGCAGCCAATTCAGACAATAATTTTCTCCCGTCTTTCATGTAGGTGTAGTTGGGCTCGTCATAACCAAACCAGGCCCAGATAGGTTTCATGCTTCCCTTTTCCACTGCAAAATCCACACGGATTTTTACCGGAACGGTATCTGGTTCCCTTTTCTCCTGAGAATAGCTCTGAACCGGGAGGAAAAATAAAAAGAAAGAAAGGAGATACATTTACTATTGTTTTTTTAAGTACTTCTTTGCGATAGCCAGTTCTGCGCGGCTATTTGGTGACGAATGGCAAACAGTTAATAATTGCCGGTAATATAATACGGCTTTTTCGGGATTCCCCGATCTTTCCGCGGCCTGACCCGCACCATAAAGTCCATTAAACCGGTTGGGATGTTTTTTCAGGTCTGCCTCATAGGAGCTCAAGGCCATTTCAGGCTTATTCATTTGTAGTAACATATCTCCCAGCAATTCCCTGGAAGGTATTATTTCACAGGGCGTAACGGGATGTTTTTCTGTCCTGTCTTCCATATCAGCAGCTAAATTCATTTTTTCCAACGCTTCCTCATTTTGGCCTTCCTTAAAATGGATCCAGGCTTCCGAGGTTAATAATTGAATTTGTACCTGCCCTGCTTTATAAGCATCTTTTTGTACGGTTAGTGTATCAAAGATTGCCTTTAGTTCTTTATACAGGTAACGGGCTGAATCCATTTTACCCATCTGAACAGAACCAAGAACATGGGCAAAACAGTTGATCGCTTTTTGCCAGGGAAATTTTTCCCAGGGAAACCTTTGCGGATAGAGTTGAAGAGCAGCTGCTTCTTTCCACATTTTATTTTCGAGCGCGTACCTTGCCGGAATGGCAGCAAAGGCATAAGCTACTTTAAAGTTGACCGGAAAAACCCGGGTAAAGGTCAGCAGCGAATCGCATTGCCGCCTGGCAAGATCATTTTCTCCTTTTTGAAGATAGGCATAAACAAGATAGTCCATGCCGTGAAGCTCTTCATCCCAATGCCCTTTAATACCAGCCGTTTCCGCATAACATTGGGCAGAAGCGATAGAAGCCAGATTAGCCGTAATACATTCATCCCAAAGCCCCAGTCTGGTAAAAATATGTGAAGGCATATGCCGGGCATGTGCGGATGAAGGAGCCAGGGTCGCATATTTTCTTGCGGCAGGCAGGGCTAATTCCGCCAGTTCGGGGAAATCGTAAGTGTGAATGATATAGTGCGCAATTCCCGGGTGATCAGGTGCAAGGAGAGCCAGGGCATTTAGAATAGATCCGGCTTTTTTTTGATTCGCAAACGATTTATCTGCCGGATCGGCTGCTGCGTCAAGCGCCAGGGCATAAAATATCGCAGATTCCTGATCGTCCGGATAAGCCACATGGATTTTTTCCATTGCCTTTTCAAAATGAACACTCCGGGTGTGAAGATCTACTTTATCCCAGGCCGAATAAATCGTAGCTATGGCCTCGATATAATCCGCCTCCTTTTTTGATTTTTTGGGGATCGCCCGTGCTATTTCAATAACTTTGGCCCCTTTCTGATATTCTTCCCCGGCAGGGGCTGTCCATAATGGATGATAATTACACATGGCTACCCCCCAGTATGCCATGGCACATCCCGGCTCTTCATCAATAATTTTTGAAAAAGCCTTTTCCGCTTCATCATACTCAAAGGAATGCAGGAGTTCTATGGCAAGGTTAAATTGTTTTTTTTCTTTTTCGCTGCAGGAAACATCAAAGACAACTGTACCGAATTGTTTGCCACCTGTTCCGCAGGAAATTAGCCCGCCTCTTTTAAGGTGAATTTCATTAATGGCCTCTTTTGAAGGACCCGCATCATTTCCTTTGCAGGATACGAGTATCACGAATGAAAAAATATAAAAGGCAGTTAATTCAACCTTTCGCATAATACTCATGCGTATCCGCATTATTTATTGCTTTTGCCGGCGTCTTTTTGGCAAGCGTGAGACAATCAGGTTTTCCATAGGCCAGGTCATCGGTAAAGGCCGAGGCATGGCTGCGTTCATGTACCAGCGTGCCGGCCCGGGAATCATCACCGGTGTCAGGAGCCGCCCAGAAGGCGCTGCAAAGCGAAATGGTGTCTCCCCCCTGATACGTAAAGGCATAGGTATTACCCCGGCAGTCCTTGGATGTCCCGGTCAGGTCATAGGTGAATTGTTTGTTCTCATATTCAGACCGGATCTTCTGGTAGTCGGTTTTTACCTTTCCGAAACGGCCTTTTGAATAGGCCCCGAACCAGGTCTTATAGGGCCTGTTATTTTTCATGCTTGTCAGGACGTCAAGGACAAGCTGATAACCATTTTCATGCGCTTTTTTTACAATCAGTTTCTGGGCCGCCGTTCCGCCGGTGAGCAGGCAGGGATAAGGGCCAGTGACGGCGGCCTTAGCTTTTTTTGATAAGGCTGTTTTTGATAAGGTTGTTTTCAAATTTGCTGACGGGGGTTTTTTGCTGGCCTGCAGGGCCCTCTCACGTGCGCCTGCCGGAAGACGTTTGGTTGTTCCTCCCGTGATTTTGAAATCAGCTTTTTTGGTAACGACCTTTACCTGGCTACCGGGCCGCTTCAGGGAAGCCGTAAAAGCCATGGCAGTCATTTTTCCGGCTGCGCCCATTTTTTGGTTTGCAGGGATTTTTTTATCGGCATCGCCCGTCACCCGCAGGCCTTCTTTTTTGTAATCCACTTTTACATGACCAGGAGTGGACATATCATATGCTTCCCCCAGGTCTACCTTTTTGCTCACGGATTGGCCTGGCTCGATGGTAATAAAATCATCAGGTGTTGGCGCTCCCCTCTTAACCATGATCCCGTCATAATGAACGGATTTGCCATTTCTTTTGACATCCAGGCAATCGCTCCGCAGGCCTTCCAACGGCGTGTTCCATTTCAACAACCGGATCGGTTTTTTAGAAGGGTTGCTGACCTCGAAAATGAGATTGGCCGCTTCGTCCTTTTTGTATTCTTCGTGGGAATATAGCTGTACATGAATTGTGTCCATAAAATAAGGGTTTTAGCCTAAATATAACAACTATTTTGCATTTATGAACGTCTCCCCATAATGATCCAGCATCCGGCTATAAGTTTCGGAGGCCGCTCCATTCCCCCAATCATAGATCGTGAATTCTCCTATTCCCACTCCTTTCGGGCTGGTTACACCACCATGACCATAGTTTTCCATCATAAAGCCATAATCCTCTTTGGCAAAGAATGGCCATTTGTTCTCCCATTGTACTTTTGTCGTTGGATTTTGCGGACTATACATCATGACAAACGAAGCCCGTAACGCGGCCAGGCCCCGTTGAATATATTCTACTTCTTTACATTCCTGTCCATATTTTACGATCAGTTCGGCAAAAAGGCTTTGTCTCGAATCGTTCCATTCCCCATCCCCATTCATTACTCCAAAACCACCGAGTGCATGTACATAAATATAGGGCGGTTGCCAGGAAGCCTGTGACATCAGCATTTCATCCAATGCCCTTCTGCCATATTGCAGGTATTTGTCCGTATGCGTTAGCTTATATCCATTGAACAGAGCCTCGGCTGTCCAGTACATCGAAAGATTGTTTTGTTTGAACATATTATTACGAACCACTTTTTTCCCCACCAGGTCGGTCGATCCATAGCTGCTGCAAGACCAGTAGGTCTCGAAATCTTCCCATTGACCCACCGGTATTATTTTATCCATTAAGGCATTTATTGCCTTCAAGGCTGGCTTAAGATATTTTTCGTCCTTGGTAAGCTCGTATAATTTTAATAAAAAGGTAACCGACATCGCCGATTCGGGGGATTGATTAAGATGATCCATTGGCTTTTGGGTTTCCAGGGACAACCAGCCGGGGAAAAAACCATCTTCCTGCTGTATGGCGATCAAGGCGTCACCATAGCGGACAGCATAATCCAATAAACGTTGATCCTTTTCCAGTTCATCATACCAGCTCAGCATGAGGTTGGCGGTAACACTCATATCCAGAATATGGAAAGGAGACGCTTCCGCCTTTCTCGTATACGGGTTACGGTTGGAATTGCCGAAATAATGGGTATCCCAACCCTTTGAACGGTTATAGGTTTTGCCTCCCTCCTGCACCTTTTCCATTTCTGTCCCGATCACGCTGTAAAAAAAGCCATTGGTCTGTGGGAAAGAAAGGGCCAGTTCTTTTGTCCGTAAGGCATAATTAAGCAGGCTGCTGTCATCCTTCTTGCGGGCATACCGGTACAGACCCTGTGCAGAACGTAAAGAACAAAACCAGGCCTGGTTCCAGATGGAACGGAATTCCCGTTCATCCGGTTTGCCCGGGAAATTCGGGCTTTGGCTGACATTGACGATAAAGACCGGCGCTCCTACCTCTTTTCCGTTCAGGGTAAAATCCTGCCATACATTTTTCTTCCAGGAGTTAAATGCCCAGTTATAGGTTTGGCCGACGTATGCTCCCAGATCCTTATTGAGTAAGGGTTCCCCGGCCTGATATAAAGGATTGCCCCAGTTTTTCCAGAAAAAGGATAAGACATTTTTCCAGGGGTCAAAGATGCTCTCCTGATCATCCGCAGTCATCAGATAAAAACCTAATTCAATTTTGCCCGGCGGATAGATTGCACCTTTTTCCCGTACAAATAAGACATGTTCCTTTACTTTCGATCTGCTGCACCCGATCGTTAGTTTATTGGCGGGGGCATTCATATCCATATACCAATCCACGGCATGCTTTTTTTGTAACAGGTCCAGATCGGGAATCAGGATGATCTGTTTTTGGCCCGATGATACTATAAGTGCCGGCGATCTGAAGACATGCTGGGCAATGATATGATCATCGGTAGGCGTGAGATGCGGCGCCCAGTTAAACGTCGGTTTGAAGGAAGGAGTCAGATTGACCTGAAGATCGTCCTGTCTGACCGAATCCCTTAGCTCCCATTGCACCTTTACCCGGACCAGGTTTTTTGATTGTACCTGGTAATGAACTGTCGGTTTGTTGCTGCCGATCGAACCAAATTGAATGGTTTGAAGATAGGTCTGAAGCCCGGCTGGCAAGGGTTCTTCCGATGGATGTTTTACTTGATTCTGGCCTTGGGATGTGAAAAGAATCCCCAAAAAAGCAAGCGTTAAAAGGTACTGATTCATGGTCGTTAGAGTTTGATATTATTAAAATGAGATGGGTGTTCTACCTGGTATTGGTAAGCGCGGTTTTGATTTCCTTGTTTTCGAATATGGCATTAGTAATATACCCCCTTAAGTTACCTGAAAAATTAATAATCTCTGCCGGTTTGTCAATTTATTTGCAATACGGACTCAAATCAAGTATTTTTGCACCTTAAAGTTCTTTTCTATATTTCTTCATCAAGCGGAAATGGTCCCCGGGTAGCCCCGGGGTTAAAAGGGAATTGTGTGTAAATCACAAGCTGTCCCGCAACTGTAAGTAACGTAAACGATTTTTGCCCACGTTGTCCACTGTCCCGTAATTCCGGGATGGGAAGGACGGCAAAAATGTTACAAGCCAGGAGACCTGCCTTACCGTATTGACAATGCTTTCGTGGAATGAAGCAGAACGTCAGATTGGTGTATGGACAGGTCTTTACCGGATTCCCGGATTTTCCCGGAGTCCAGGATCTTGTGGGATGTAGTACACACCCAGGCCAATCCTTACATTTTCTCTTTCTTTTACATTTTATTCCTACGTAAGCATTGTGAGGTTTAGCAAAGGCTTTTAACTGATCATTAATCATTTAAAAAGCAAAAACATGCAAACACACAACTTAGGCTATCCGAGGATAGGTAGTCAACGTGAGCTCAAAAAAGCATCGGAATTGTATTGGTCCGGCAACCTTCCCGCGGAACAACTAATGTTTACCGGGCAAAACATCCGGCGCCATAACTGGCAATTACAGAGGGGCGCCGGGATTGACCTGATCCCCTGTAATGACTTCTCTTTTTATGACCAGGTGTTGGATACCAGTCTGATGGTGGGTGCGATCCCGGAAAGATATCATACCCTGATGGAAAAAAAACAATTGACGGATATCGACCTGCTTTTCGCCATGGCCAGGGGATACCAGAAAGATGGTTTCGATATTACCGCCATGGAAATGACCAAATGGTTCGATACCAATTATCATTATATCGTCCCGGAGTTCACGGCCAACCAGACTTTTACTTCTTTTTCCAATAAGGTCATCCATGAATTCAATGAAGGAAAACGCGAAGGATTCAATGTAAAACCTGTCCTTTTGGGACCAGTATCCTATTTGTTATTGGGCAAAGAAAAAGAACCGGGGTTTCACCGGCTGGAACTGATGAAAAATCTACTGCCGGTTTACCTGGAAGTGCTGAAAAAATTGGACGATAGCAAGGCCCATTATATACAATTCGACGAACCCTGCCTGGCTCTTGATCTGACGAAGGCCGAACTGGACGTTGTTGTCAAAACTTACCAGGAGATAAAGGGTAAATTCCCCGGTCTGCATATCATTTTAGCCAGTTATTTTGAATGTTACGGTAAAAACCTGCCTACTGTACTAAGCCTGCCCGTACAAACCATTCACCTCGACCTGGTACGATGCCCTTCGCAACTGGAGGATGTGCTGAGCGGCGGCTTCCAAAAATCAAAAACCAATCTATCTTTGGGCGTTGTCGATGGCAGGAATATCTGGATCAATGATTATCAGCAATCGTTATCTTATATCGACAAGGCAGTAGAAAAGATCGGTAAAGATAGGATCTGGATCGCCCCTTCCTGCTCCCTGCTCCATTCACCCTGCGACCTGGATCTGGAAACGAACGATACGGTGCTGATCCCGGAATTAAAACAATGGCTGGCCTTTGCCAAACAAAAAATCGATGAGGTGGTTACGTTAAAACAACTGGCCTCCGATGAAAACAAGATTATTGCCAACGAAAAATGGAAGCGTAATATCAGCGCTAATATCAGCCGTAAAACCTCTTCCCTGATCCACAAACCTTCCGTAAAAAAAAGAACGGCCGGTATTACCGAAAAGGATGCAATTCGGCAGCATGATTTTTCCCTGCGCAAAATCCAACAGCGGGAGGCCCTTCATCTACCCTTGTTCCCAACAACCACGATCGGTTCCTTCCCGCAAACCGCGGAAGTACGGAATATAAGAGCCAGGCTTAAAAAAGGAGACCTGACTGCTGAACAATATGATTCGCTCATCGAAAAAGAAACCGAAGAAGCGATCCGCTGGCAGGAAGAAACCGGCATCGATGTGCTAGTTCATGGAGAATTTGAAAGAAATGACATGGTGGAATATTTTGGGGAACAACTGGAAGGATTTGTCTTTACCAAAAACGGATGGGTGCAGAGCTACGGAAGCCGGTGCGTGAAACCTCCTGTAATCTATGGCGACGTATCCAGGCCATTTCCCATGACGGTCAGATGGTCGGCCTTTGCCCAGTCCTTAACCGATAAATGGGTAAAAGGAATGCTGACCGGGCCAGTGACGATCCTTCAATGGTCCTTTGTACGCAATGACCAGCCGCGTAGCGAGACCTGTACACAAATTGCCCTGGCCATCAGGGATGAAGTAGTTGATCTTGAAAAGGCTGGTATAAAAATCATACAGATCGATGAGCCGGCTATCCGGGAAGGTTTGCCCCTACGGAAAGAAAACTGGCCGGAATATCTGAAATGGGCGGTGACGGCATTCCGCATCTCCGCCAGTGGTGTAAAGGACGAAACCCAGATCCATACCCATATGTGTTATTCCGAATTCAACGATATCATTCAGAACATAGCCGATATGGATGCCGATGTCATCACGATCGAATGTTCCCGTTCCCAAATGGAGCTGCTGGATGCCTTCGCCGACTTCAATTATCCGAATGAGATCGGACCGGGCGTATACGATATCCATTCCCCAAGAGTCCCTTCAAAAACGGAAATGATTGCCTTAATGGAAAAAGCGAAAGCCGTTATTCCCGTGGACCAGCTTTGGGTGAACCCGGATTGCGGGCTGAAGACCAGACAATGGCCGGAAACAAAGGCAGCCCTGGTGGAAATGGTCAACGCTGCGAAGGAATTAAGGAAATCCGTTAAACAGGGGGTAGCATGACAGCTTATTAGTAATGTTCGTTCCGACAGCAGGGAAAAGGCTATTTCGGGGTGTTTTACTTTGGTGGGTATCAATGAAAACAAAAAAGTCGGTTGTGAAATTTTACAACCGACTTTTTTTTAAATACTCCGTCTGTAAAGTTATTTTATTGGGTTCCACGATAGCCAATCATTTCATATAATATCTGTCCAAGTAACAAGGCATAAATAACAGACAAAATAGTGGCTACAAAAACGGCCCTGTTTTTTTTCGATTGTTTTGTAAAAAGTCGTATTAATCCATAATTAAGGATCACTAATCCAAGGGCATATATAACAAACATCCTTTTCATATAAATCATCTGTGCACCCCAAAAAATACCGCCTATCGTACCTCCGATAAATCCTCCTGCGACACTTCCAAAAATCGTTCTTGGTTTGATGGACAAATCTTCTTTTTCTAATTTGTTATCATGTAAGGCCGATTCAACTATACGTTGAACTTGTTCCTGAGAAAGAAGCCGGGAACTCAGTTTTATGCTTATTTCCTCTGCTTGTAGATTTTGCGAAAAGAACTTCATGCTCTCGTTTCGAATCCTACTCTTCTCTGCATCTATTTCAATCCGCGCTGTCAACTCCTTACTTAAATTCTCTATGCCTCCTCTTTTCTTAATTACAATTTCCAGCGCCTCTTTTGCTTCAACCGTGTAATTATCGATCTGCCCGTGGATACCCAGGAGTTCTTCATTTGAATTTCCTTCATAGTTATCAACCAATTCCTGAACGGTTATCATGTTATTAAATCATTTTGCCCCTGGTATCGACAGGATCACGGTTTGATAAAAGTGTTCAATTTGACATTCCTACTATTTTGGGCTCGTCACCCATTTGAATGGCAAACAACGTTTGTTTTACAGGCTGCTGACCATTAATAGTGAATCTGATATTAACGATGGTCAGATAGATATTTAACGGCACTATATTATACAAGATACCCTTTTCCACACCAAAAACATAAGCGGTATCGACCCGTGGATGATTTTTTTTGGCGCCCGGTGCATTTGCGCTGAGAACTTCTTCCAATGCTTTTTTTAATTCGACGCGAGTTCCTATTACGACAGAGTCGTCGTGACAAAAGGGGATACCGCAAAGATTGACCAGACTATCGGATGGCGCCCCTTCGATCAATTTTTTCATAAATTCCGAAGCTACCGTAATGGCTTTACGTGACTGGGGATTCTCCCGGGCTGCCCTTGTCGTGTCCATCGTACCGAGGTTGAATTGGGCAAAACAGAGGGAAGCTGACAAAAGAAACAGGGCTAAACAGGTTGACTTTTTTAACATTCCAGTTATATTTTTAATCTCCGGAAAATTCATTGAAGCAAAATAAGATAAATTCTTTCATTCTTAAAGTTTCAGGGAGGAAGACATTAAGAAAAAAAACTTAAATTTGTAATATGAATAATGCAGAAGATAGCAAAAAAATGGTAGCTATACCTGAAAACGCACTCCTGGCTTTGGTAGCCAATCAACTTAAAGACGTTGCTTTATTTCCAGAAAAATTGGAAGATGCCAAGGAATACCTCAAAAAGGCAAAAATTAAGACTGTTTAAAGAATATCTCTCAAAAATATTGAAAATATTAAAGGGTGTCAAAATTGACACCCTTTAATATTTGGTTCATCATACTTCCTTTAAAACTTATGCGGAATATATTGATTGCTAACCCTGCTTTCGGCGTAGAGCATTGATAATGATCGCTGATGCTTTCAAGCCCATACTATTATTATTTGTCCTTAACCTTTTCCGGGATTTATTACCTGTACCCGTTAAAACGAATTTACTTGTTTTGAGGGATTTGTTATCAAAGGATTTTATCCTTACCATAGAATTAAATTCTATATTTATTCTTGAATCGAAGAATTACTCTTAACCCCCTAGCAACTGCATGAAACTTTTTATCCTTTTGGCGGTCGTTCTGTCCGCCACCTTATCTATCCGGGCACAGATACCGCAAAAATTTAATTATCAGGCGATTGTCAGAGGCAATGCCGGAACGGTCATAGCCAACAAACCGTTGGGCCTCCGATTCAGCATACGGGATGGTTCGGCAACAGGTACGGTGCAATACAGTGAGACTCAATTGACTACCAGTAATGCCTATGGTTTGGTGAACCTGCAGGTAGGCGCAGGCACGGTGGCGTCCGGAACTTTCCCCGCCATCACCTGGAGTACCGGGAATAAATTCCTCCAGGTGGAAATCGATACCACTGGGAGTGCTAATTATATTTCCCTGGCAACCGTTGAACTGATAACTGTGCCTTACGCAGTTCAGGCGGTTCATGCATTGGTAGCCGATAGTACAGCTTCCTTTTCGGGTACCCTCGCGGGAGATGTGGCGGGCTTGCAAAAGGCAACTCATCTCCAGGACGGAGTAGTCACCCCGGCCAAGATCGCGTCAGGTGCCGTTGCGGCCACACATATCGCTGCAGGGCAGGTCGTCAAAAGTATCAATGGTCTAACCGACAATATGGTCCTCGTTGGGGCCGGTGGCACGAACCTCAGCATTACCGGCAATGCCATCACCATCACCGGGGCCCCTGGTACGATCACCGGAGTAACTCCCGGGAACGGACTCACTGGCGGCGGATCGACAGGCAATGTTAGCCTGACCGCCAATTATGGCGGAGATGGTAGTTCCAACACTTTATCCCGTTCCGATCATGACCATGTCGGCCAGTACTGGACATCTAATAATGCATCTCCAGCCCTTGGCCTGATCAATTCCACGGATGCACCTGCCTTATACGTGCAGAGCGCTGCCACCGGCTTTAACTCGGCGGCCATGTCGGTATACGTGCTCAATACCAACAGCCAGTCACCATGTATATACGCTCAAAACAATTCTACCAATGCGAATTCTGTGGGGGTTCTGGGACAAGCAAACGGCGCAGGAACCGGCAAAGGAGTTTGGGGAGTCGGCTTTGGGGCCGGAACTTATGGAATAATGGGATCAGCATTGGGTGCAAATTCCTGGGCCGGGGTATTCAGTGGCAATGTATATGTCGGCGGTACCTTGTCAAAAGCTGCCGGCAGTTTTAAAATCGACCACCCGCTGGACCCCGCCAATAAAACCCTTTCCCATTCCTTCGTGGAATCTCCTGACATGTATCCCAATCCTGTGCATGATAAGTTATTTATTCATGGATATTCCGACCAGGCAGAAGATCTTGACTTACGGTTGATGGATATACAAGGCAGGGTTTTACTCGTTAGCCGAATATCTTTCCTTCAGGGATATAATGATGCGACTCTTTCCCTGAGTAAATTGGCAAGAGGCATATATATATTGTCAATAACGGATCATGTGCATGGTGGTAAGGAAGCGTTGAAATTGCTGAAGGAATAAAAGATTTACTCGTAGCCCTTGTTGAAATATATATATAGGCCGTCTTTTCCCGCCGCGATAATGTCTTTTTTTCCGGATCCTGTCAGGTCGCTGACGCTGAAATAAATTCCTACTCCTTTCCCTTCGCCAAAAGGGCCATAGCTGATAATTTGTTTGGTAAAGCCTTCCCCATTCCATTTATAATAATAAATTCCCAGGGGATCGCTCTCACCCGGGTCATGGCCATTGTGAGCCCGGTAACGTTTGCCGGTAATCAGCTCTTGCTGCCCGTCACCATCCAGATCAATCCATTCCATAGTATGAAATTGCGAATTAAACGGGTCGATCGGATGTTTGATCCAGGTAGTTTGTTTTGTTCCTTTATCTTGTTTTTGTTCGTACCAATCCAATCCATAATCATGGGCCTGCCCTACGATCAGATCGGCAAGGCCATCTTTATTGATATCGGCAACGATGATCGGAACGCTTGCCGTCCCCAGGTCAAATTCCCGGTGGAAAATCCAGGGATCTTTATAGGGGTTTGCCGGAGCCTCAATCCAACCGTTATTTAAAATGAAATCTCCACGACCATCACCATTTATATCGCCAAACCCCAAACCATGCCCTTGCTTAGCTATGATATCATGGCCCTGTTTGTCCAGGATTTTATATCGTTCGAATACTCCGGTACCTTTTCCCTGGCTATCCCGCACAAGCCGGTATACAATTAACGGATCCCCTGGGGTATTGGGTACTATCTCGGCAACGCCATCACCGTCGATATCCCAGGCACGGGTAGTCTCGATATTACCGGGCTCCGCAATGATATGCTCCTTCCATTCCACATCCTTCCCCGGATTTTCTTTCCATATCAGGCTCTTCCCGAACCATCCTCCGGTTATAAAATCTATACGGCCATCTCCATTAACATCCAGCGGTATGGTGGAGAAATCATCCCAGTATTCTCCATATTGTTTAACAGGGCCAATGTAATGGCGATTGAAGTAGGCCGGACCTTCGTACCAAAACGCACCCGAAACAATGTCCGGGATTTTATCATTGTTTACGTCGAACACGCTGACCGATTCAAAGCTTTCGGACGAAATTTGTTGTTTACTAAACTTTAGCAAGCCGACTTTATGGTTAGAACCACTACTCTTCGATTGACAAAATGCGGCAATAATTGAAAAAATAAAAAACGGAAAGGTTAGAAAATATTTATTCATATGGAAGATTTATAAGTTAATAGTTTTTAAACCTATCAAATATAATATGACTGTCCATCCTGTAGTGTCCTGCCTCTAAAATATCCGTATAGATGACACTATATTTTACATTTTACTTTTATCAAACGGGACAGTGCATGACGGTTGTTCAAAACAGAGTATCTATTTTTATAAAACTTTAAAATGCTTGTCACATGAATAAACTGATTCTGCCATCCGGCGTAATCCCAATCAAACAGGCTCCGTATTTACCCCCTCTACTATTTTTTATTACCCATCTATTGACGATGAAAACGCAAAAAATTTCCGGGTTTCGTTACTATCCGGCACCCCATCCCAAAATAATTCAAGGCAAACATTTTCTGATTATAAAAACTATACACTAACAATTAACGATTAAGCTTATGAGAAAATTTAACCGAAAAAGGGTAAGGTATGCAGCTATGCTTTATCTTCTTTTATTCAGTGCTACAGGAGCATGGGCACAAGTTTCCGTCACTGGAAAAATCACAGATGAAAAACAAGCCGGACTGGCGGGAGTCACCGTCACGGTTAAAGGTACGCAGACAGCCACTACGACCAATACAGATGGCTCCTTTTCCATCATGGCGCCCGGTAATAAATCGAAATTGGTAATAACTTCTATAGGGTATATCTCTCAGGAATTATCCATCTCCGGCCATGCTGTCATGAATGTTATTCTCGCACTCGATTCCAAAGGATTGGGCGAAGTCGTGGTAATAGGCTATGGCAGCCAGGTCAGAAAAGCGGTGACAGGCTCGGTGCAAACAATTTCGGAAAAAGAAGTAAAAGACATCCCTGTCTCCCAGATCACACAGAAGCTGCAGGGACGGCTCGCGGGTGTGCAAATCAACCAGACCACGGGAAAACCGGGTCAGGGGATGTCGGTGAGAATCCGTGGACAGTTGTCGGTATCTGCAGGCAGTGATCCGTTATATGTTATCGACGGCTTCCCAATCACAGGAAATATCAGCAACCTGAATCCGGATGAGATCGAAAATCTAAGTGTGTTGAAAGACGCTGCGTCTACCTCTCTGTATGGATCACGCGCGGCCAACGGCGTTGTTCTGATTACCACCAAGCAGGGAAAGAAAGGCCAGACCGCTGCCAGTTTGAATGTCTATGGAGGCGTTCAGCAATTACCTATGCATGGTCGTATCAAAATGATGAATGCAGAAGAATTTGCAGAATTCAAAAAGGAATATTATGAGGACGCAGGCCAGCCGGTTCCTGTGGAATTTCAGGACCCTGCATCCTACAGGAATAAAAACAACGATTGGTATGGAGCA
Source organism: Flavitalea flava (assembly GCF_054461575.1). NCBI lineage: Bacteria > Pseudomonadati > Bacteroidota > Chitinophagia > Chitinophagales > Chitinophagaceae > Flavitalea > Flavitalea flava. The sequence continues at coordinate 27,502 of NZ_JBTLQH010000003.1, read as the reverse complement.
TTAATCAGAAAGGCTCCACTGAGTTCCTATAATTTAACCATTACTTCCAATACCGAAAAGACAACCACCTCGATCGTTGCGGGATATTTCAGCCAACAGGGGGTAGTACTTAACAATGCCTATACGAGATATTCGCTGCGTATGAACAATTCGTTCAATATCTCCGACAAGGTAAAGATGGGTTTTAATATTGCTCCACAGTATATTGAAGACAATACGCCGCTTACAGATGGAGATCGAGGCACCGGCGTGCTGTTCAATGCCTTGCATACCTGGCCAGTGATGCCTATCCGTGATTCCACAGGCCAGCTCACCCTTTACAATAAATTTCCGGCCAGTACCAATAATATCTTTAATTATCCCAACTGGGTCCGGGCGGCTCAGGAAATCGTGAATAAGAACAAACAGACCAACCTGATCGCGAACGGGTTTGTTTCTTATACTCCTATAAAGGGGCTTAACATCCGGTCTACTATTAATGTAGAATACAATGGCCGAAAGTTTTTCTTCTTTTCTCCATCGACAGCTACAAATTTCATCAACGTTCCGGTACCGACAACAGCCCGTTCCTACCGGATAGACGGTACAGGGATCACCTGGCTGAACGAAAATCTGGCCACCTATACCAGGAGCTTTGGAGACCACAATTTCGAATTGCTCGGTGGTTATACCAACCAGAAGTTTCATGGAGAAGGCTCAATTATTGCGACAAATACCTATACAGATGACCGTCTGTTAACAGTACAGGGCGCCGTAAATATCGATCGCAACGGAACTTACAGCGATGTGCAGGAATGGGCACTATCTTCGCAACTGGCGCGGTTAACTTATAATTACAAAGGAAAGTATCTCGCATCAGCCGCCTTCCGTCGTGATGGATCTTCACGCTTCGGTGCTGACAAACGTTATGGAACATTCCCTTCCGCATCGCTGGGATGGGTAGTATCCGACGAAAATTTCTTTGAGGGTATTGCAAGGGGTGCCAAAATATCTTTCGCTAAACTGCGCACAAGTTATGGAGTGATCGGCAACAATAATATCGGAAACTACACGCCCTACGCCCTCGTTAATATAGGAGGATCGGGTTTAAACAGCGTATTCGGCAATACGATTGCCACAGGAGCTGCCGTTACCTCGCTTCAGAACAGAGTTTTGAGCTGGGAAACAACCAAACAGTTTGACTTTGGTGTCGATCTGGGCCTCTTAAACGACCGTATCCAGTTTACCTACGACTATTATACAAAACGTACCACAAATTTGTTGTATGGTGTTCAGGTGCCACAGGAATCGGGGTTCAGCAATTATACCGACAATATCGGCCAGATCAGATTCTGGGGTCATGAGTTTGCTGTCAATACCCGTAACCTGGAAGGGCGTCTGAAATGGACCACCATTGCAAACATCTCTTTCAACCAAAATATTGTTGAAAAGCTCGCCCCTGGGATTGATCGCGTATACGGCAGCGACGGTCTCCATATTACACAGGTGGGCAAACCCTTCGGCCAATTCTATGGATTGGTGGCAGATGGTGTTTACAAAAATCAGGAGGATCTTGACAAATCTCCGCAAATCCCCGGTCGTTCCACGGTGGGCAGCATCAAACTGCTTGACAAGAATAAAGACGGGGTAATAACCTATGGCGGAGACAACGATGATCGTGTGATTACAGGAAGCCCTTTCCCCAAATTCACCTACGGAGTAGTAAATAACTTCCAGTTGGGCCCCTGGGATTTTTCGATCACCGGTTCCGGTTCACATGGCAACTCGCTGCTTGTTCGCCACCTATATAGTACTGCCAATCTCGACGGCGTGTTCAACCTGGTAGAAGAAGTAAAATATCGTTTCCGCTCTGTGGCAAATCCTGGTAAGGGATTTTACGGAACGACCGTAGGTGGTGGGAATGTGACTGGTATCGAAAGAGACTGGCCTAACAGCCGCTTCATCGCCGACGCCTCTTACTTCACCATCAGGAATATTACCCTTGGCTACAATGTTAACGTCAAAAATAAGGTGTTCAAATCTGCCAGATTGTATGCTTCTGTTCAGCAGGTTTATACGTTCACTAAATACTGGGGTGGTCCGAATCCTGAAACAAGTGCCCAGGGAGATGGAAATGGTTCGGGGGATAATCTTGATCAGGGCATAGACCTATCGAACTATCCGGTTCCGCGTACCTACACGATTGGTGCCAACATCAATTTCTAAGGCAGAAAATGAAACAAACTACTTTCCAAACATTTTAATCCATTACAATGAACTATAGGAAAATATTGACAATAGTGCTGGCGGGTTACAGCTTAACGGGATGTCATAAATTTTTGGACATTGCGCCGCAAACCTCTCTGACCTCAGAAACATTCTTTAAAACGCAGGCGGACTTCCAACAGGCTGTAAATGCCACCTACAATCCGCTCCGGGAAATCTATAATAACCAGATTTTCTACACCACCGAAATGCACTCCGACAATGCTTATTATTACCGGAACCCACAATTCGGCGCTACCGAACAACAGGAAAACCTGGCGGATTTTGCTATTACGGTGTCCAATAATCTTATGACCAATAGACATGTGACCCAGCAGTATAGGGATTATTATGTGATTATTTCGCGTTGTAACCAGATTCTCGCGACGATCGATGCGATCGATTTCGATGCCAGCGTGAAAGACAATCTGAAAGGTCAGACTTTGTATATGAGGGCTTTCTCCTATTTCGCGCTCGAAAGATACTTTGGCTCCGTACCCTTGCATCTCACACCCGTGTTGACCAGACAACAGGCTGCACTTCCGCTTTCCACCGCTGATTCAGTATTGTTGCAGGTAGAAAGCGATGCGCTGGCTGCCAGCAAGCTGCTGCCTAACAAAGCTGCGCAAGAACCAGGCAGAGCCACTTCAGGCGCGGCCAAGACGCTCCTGGCTGACTCTTACATGGAACATAAGAAATGGTCGGATGCAGAACCCGTACTAAAAGATGTTGTAACCAGTGGTGACTACTCGCTCATCCCGGAATACAACAATGTATTTTCAGGAACTACAGATAATAAAAACAACGCCGAGTCGGTTTTTGAAATACAATTTATGGAGGGGTCCGATGGGCTGAACGGCTCCCTGATATACAATATGCTCCCGATGCCTTTGTCCTCCACGGAAATAGAGCCGATCGTACAGGTTTCAAACCCACAGGATCTTTCCGGTGAGGGCAACAATGCGCCAACGCCGGATCTGATCGCTGCCTATGAAGTGGGCGACAAAAGAAAGGATGCGACTATTGGTTATGTATTTGCAGGTGGAAGTGCCAATACAAACAAAACCTATCCTTACTGTTTGAAGTACGCGAAACCACACGCTATCTGGAACAATACAGGAAATAATGTACCTGCTTATCGTTATTCGGAAGTATTGTTAATGCTGGCTGAAGTGTTGAACGAGGGGGGTAAGGGCTCAGAAGCCATCCCCTATATCGACAAGGTCCGGACACGTGCAGGTCTTGGCGGCACCACGGCTACCGCTCAGGCCGATTTGCGCGCAGCCATCCTACAGGAAAGAAGAGTAGAGCTTGCCTTTGAATGCAAACGCTGGTTCGACCTGGTTCGTTCGAACAGTTTTTCAACAGTGATTACCGATTACGGTAACCGCATTAAAACAAATCCACAGGCATACTACTATCCACCCGGAGCAGTGCCTCCGAACAATGCATTTTCGGTCATCACGGCAAGGTATCCTTTGCCTGCAGATGAAGGATCCCTCAGCCCTTACTTTTAATTTTTCAGGATATACAGGCAGCCCTGTCCTTTATTTAACGATCTTCGATCATGGATGGCATTCGATCTGTGATCGGAGATCGTTTCTAATCGCCCCAAAAATGACCGTAAAGAATTTGAAACAGCCGTTTACACTTATTATACTTGCCGCATTAATAACCGGCAGTTGCCAACACGGCATGAGCCCTAATAAAAAGGAAGGGTTTGTGCAAATATTCGATGGCAAAACGCTGCAAGGATGGGAAGGCGACTCCACTTACTGGAAAGTGGAGAACGGTTGTCTGGTAGGTCAGGTAACTCCTTCCACCCTGTTGAAGGCAAACACGTTTATTATCTGGCAGAAAGGGCAACCCGCAGACTTCGAGCTGAAAGCGGAGTTCCGTATTACCAGGAGCGGAAACAGCGGCATAAATTACCGGAGTGACATGGTCGAAAACCTGCCGCATGCCTTAAAAGGATACCAGGCCGATATCGACGGGGAGAACAGATACACCGGGCAAAATTATGAAGAACGGGTCCGGACGACATTAGCCTACCGGGGGCAAATAGTAATGATACCGACCCTTGCCGGCTCATTATCCTCCAATATTAAAAACAATGCCTGGACCGGGGCAAAGCTAACAGGATCCCTTGGAAGCCAGGATTCCTTACTGGCTCATATAAAAAACGAAGATTGGAATGAATATCATTTGATTATCAAGGGTAACCATTTGCAACATTTTATCAATGGCATTTTGATGAGCGATGTAACAGATAATGATAGCGTGAACCAAAAATTTAAAGGGCTACTTGGCGTACAGGTGCATGTCGGTCCGCCAATGAAAGTCGAGTACAGGAACATATTGCTAAAGAAACTATAGTTTAAAAACCGATTTGCTGCCATACATCCTTGCGCTCCGCAATTTTCATCCAAGGTTCCCCCCTATCCTGCTATAAATGGCAGATGGCTGCCAATGAATCTCTTTTCCCAGAACCATTCTTACCCCTTTCCTTTCTATCATCGTAAAGCCATTTTGCAATAGGAAATTCATTCCAGCCAGGTTATCCGATGGAAGTACGGCTCTATCTCCTGTCACATATTTCATTTTCATCAATGTCGTTCCTGCCTCCACCGTGTCGGCAATGATCAAACCTTCATTAAGCGCGGGTAATAAATATCCCCTGACGGTATTATTCTCCAAGAAAACCTGTGCCCCTTCCAAGTGCCCTTCGATCATTTTTTCCCTGTTTTCTCCGGATACCTGCTGATCCATCGCGTAGATAGCCCGGCGATATTTCTCCTCAAAAGGAAATATTTTGTTGTTGTCTGTGCTGGCGTTAGAAAACGCCCAAGGGGTTATCCTGGTCAGGAAAGAATATTCCGAAACGACCCTGAAACCAATCTTTTTGTATACGGAATACCCCAGCTCTGTAGCAATCAGCGAACAAGTTTCGACACCCTCTTTTTGAAGTGCTGAAACTAATTCACTGACGATTCGATTCCCGATCCCCCTGTTTCGAAAATGACTATCGACGATGATATGGGCGATCCAGGCCGTATCATCGAATCTTATCGATGTACCAATGCCAACGATACGGCCATCAATATTCACCCCTATCGGAGTGCAAAAGGGAGCGTTCACATAAAACGCGTAATGCGGATGAATATCCGGCCAGTCCTGAGGCTGTAACCCCTTTATTTCTTCCAGGTCCTTTTGCGTTAATCTCCCGATATTCATGAATTAACCTTTTTATTGGGGTAAATGTAATATAAAGGTTAGCAGGTGCGGACAGTGACCGTATCAAAAACGAACGGTTCATTTGCCAACCCTATTACAAAATATTGACATTCACATAATTACACTTCGGCATTTTTTTGGTAGAGAAAGAGCCAGAAAAGAAATACCAATATGCTCATCAATTATTTCAAGACTGCGTTAAGGAATCTGTTTCGCAATAAGGCCTATGCCTTTATCAATATAGGTGGCCTGAGCCTGGGGCTCGCCTGTGCTATACTGATCATTTTATACGTAAAGGATGAGGTCAGCTATGACCGTTTCCATCACCAGGTTGGACAGATCTTCCGGATCGACAGGGAAATTACCCGGGAAAATGGCAACAAAGTAAAGGGCGGATATTCGGGCTATTTTCAAGGACCGCGCTTTAAGGCCAGCGTTCCGGAGATCTCCGCCTTTGTCCGGGTGCAGGAATCGTATGTAGATATCCGGAGAGGAACAACTATTCAATCACAGGCTGTGAGCCGGGTCGATACCAATTTCTTCTCCGTGTTTAATTTTCCCTTGTTAAAAGGCTCCATGAATGCGTTAAAGGAACCGCGCTCAGTAGTTATCACGGAAAATGTAGCTAAAGCCCAGTTCGGGACCACGGATGCAGTTGGCAAAATAATGTACCTGAAGGAAGATGTTTTTGTGCCTTATGTGGTCAAGGCTGTTGCCGCCAATTGCCCGGAAAATTCTTCCATCAAATTCCAGGTCCTTCTGCCCATTACTATGTCGCCGGAGGAAGGGAAAAATAAGGAAAATTGGTTTAGCTTCTTCCTCAATACTTTCGTCGTTCTCCATCCTCATGCGAATGCAAAAGCTGTCGATGCAAAAATGCAGGCAGTATTCGAAACTGAGGCAAAAGAAACGATCAAAATAATCAAAGAAAAATACTCTCTAAAAAATATTGGCCTCTCTTATTTCCTGCAACCTCTCACAGACATTCATCTCAGCAAGGAAGCCGGCGCCAACGAGGGTCTTTCCGATGGCAGCGACCCCATTTATTCTTACGTCCTGTCGGGAATCGCTCTTTTTATCTTATTGATCGCCTGTATCAATTTCGTCAATCTGACCTTAGCCAGGTCCTTAAAACGGGCCAAAGAGATCGGCATCCGAAAAGTGATCGGCAGCGGGAGAAACCAATTGATCCTGCAATTCCTGGGCGAGTCATTGCTGCTTTGCCTGGTGGCCTTTCTTCTTGCTCTCTTAATCGCCTACTCCCTGTTACCCGTATTTAACCAGTTGTCGGATAAGGCGCTTGCCTTCTCCTATCTGCTGGATATAAAATTGATTGCGGGTTATATCATCCTTTTTGTGATTACCGGTTTATTGGCAGGTTTGTACCCTGCCCTGGTATTGTCTAATTATAAGCCTGTGCAGACACTTTACGGCCGGTTTATGGGAGCCGGTAAGAATTGGCTCCAGAAATCCCTGGTTGTATTTCAGTTTGTACTAGCCTCTTTTTTGATAGTAGGAACCCTTACCCTTTTCTTCCAGTTGAATTATCTGTCTTCCCAACAATTAGGGTATGATGACAGCAATCTGGTCATGGTGAGCAATTGGAGCATGAGCCCGCAGGAAATCGGATTGTTCAAAGGAGAGCTACTCCGGAACCCGGCTATCCTGGGCGTGGCACCAAAGAACCCCGGCACTTCCGGAACTACAGTCATGGTAAATGAGGGTCCGGGTATGGCAAAAATGGGGGCCAATATTAATGTAGCTTTCGAGATCATAGATGAATCTTACTTACCCATGTTCAAAATCCCTGTTTTACAAGGCAGGAATTTTTCGCCTGATTTCCCGGCTGATCCTTCTCATACAGTCCTGGTGAATGAGACCTTTGTTAAAGAAGCAGGCTGGAAAAACCCTATCGGCCAAAAGGTAAGGATTTATGAACCGGCAGGTGTTTATACCGTAGAGGGCGTTGTAAAAGATCATCATTTTAAGGCCCTGACGGAAAAGATCGCGCCACAATTATTTAAAATGAATTCCGGAAATGGAGTGGGTCTGTTATATATAAAAATCGCACCCCATACTGAAGGGAAAAGCCTGGCTGCTATTGAAACGGTATTCAAAAAGGTCTTTCCCCTGGCACCTTATTCCTACGACTTTAAAGAACAGGTGAATGCAAAAAATTATGATGCGGAGAAAAAATGGAAGGAAATAGTGTTGTTCGGCGCTTTGCTTACTATTTTCATCTCCTGTATAGGGCTGTTCGGTCTATCGGTATTGTCTGCTGAAAAAAGGGCGAAGGAGATCGGCATCCGGAAGGTACTGGGCGCTTCCGTCAGGGGTGTAGTAACGATCCTGTCAGGGGATTTCTTAAAATTGGTTCTTTTGGCGCTATCAGTTTCTATCCCAATTTCCTGGATAGCAGCCAACAAATGGCTGGAAAATTATCCCTACCGGATTACGATGAGCTGGTGGATATTTGCCCTGGCTGGAGGCATCGTGCTGTTTATTGCCATGGCAACCGTCAGTTTTCAGGCGATAAAAGCGGCCCTAAGGAACCCGGTTAATGGGTTGAGATCGGAGTGATTTTAAAATCGTCAAATGTCGCCTCGAAACTTTCTTTACCCGGCGCTGCCGCCACCATACCTATCATAACCTTAACGGCAGGCTGAAAATAGGCCAGGCGAAGCATATCGAACTTAATACCATCGAATGAATAACTGATCTCTACAAAATCTCCTTTCCGCAATAGTTTTAGCCAAACGGATTTTGGGCTATCGTGTCTGGGAACAACCGACCAGTCCGACACTTCATGCGTTACCACCGCGCTGACATTTTGAACACCATCAACATATTCAATCCCGGTTTTGATCCAGTTCTTTTCGTCTGTTCTGATCATAAGACCCGCCTGGTGGAAAAGTTCGCGATATGCTCCCGTGATCTTCACTGTAGCCTCAAAATCGCCGGTTTGTTCGGTATAATAAAACGGTCCGTTGTCCCTGATAAATCCGTAATGGGTAATTCTCCAGTAATCGGTTCCCGGGTCAACGGTCATTTCTAAGGACTGCCCGTCTACGATTGATTGGGATGGCTTATTGTTCCATTTCATATTAGGTACTGTTTGTGCGTAAATGAGGGTGCTTAGTAAGGCAAACGTAAGTAAAAATGTGGTTTTTTCATAGTCCGCAAATGTAGGACAGTGTTTTAACAATTCGTGCACCAAGCTGGTTCACAACTTCCGTTTTCCAATTTAGAATAACAATGCAGTACCCTTTTCCGTTAAACAATATCTTTGTCTGGGACTTTGAGGTTTATCAGGTATCATTTTGACCACCAACTGCATTTTTTCCAGAGGTTCAATATAGGCCAGGTAATTTTTACTATGGTTGGTTAGACCTATATTTCTTAGAATATGTTCCCGCTTTTGAGGCCCTGTTTGGATAAAAATGAGAACCCTTGCAAAATCAGCCCATTTCTGGTCAGTGACCAAGCTAGTGTCTAAGTTAGTGTCTAAGTTGGTGTTTAAGTGGAGGGCCTTAAGCCTACAGGACAGTTCTTCTATAACTGAAGTAGCCGCAAAAACATCATTGCCAATGCTTTGATCAACCAAATCTATAAAAGCACTATGAATAGGCAATTTGACCTGGAACCAGGATCGATCTTCATCCGTTTCAAAAACCGGATCCGGAGAACCATTATGTCTTAATACCTCCCAAATGACCCGTATTCCTGTCGCCCTCCCCTCTGTAAGTTCCAATTCTTTCAAAAAATCTCCCAGGCGGCTATTTCTGTAGCGTTTAGGGAAAACCTGGCCTTTTTGAAAATCTTCCATCCGGATTGATCGGTCCGGGCCTCCCAGGTTATAAATAAGAATAAACTCTGGCTCTATACGAATGGTTACCGGTTCTCTTTCCTGATAATTACGGTGATAAATACAATTGGCCAATAACTCTTCCAGCGCCTTGTACGGATAATTCCAAACCCGAACGGCTTCAGCCCGTCCGTCTACCTTGGTAATCAACTGATGCAGCAAATTACCTTGTATATAATCCAATGCCTGCCGAACCTGTTGCTGAACCGGGCCTTTAAATTTTTTTTCTATGAATTGTTTGTCCGTAACTCCCTTGGGAAAATGTACAAGGTCTATATAGGTATAAGGAAAAAACTTTTCAGGATGTTCCGAAAATAATAGCAAGGCTACATTTCGTAATGAAACATGTTCGGGCGGCCCATCCAATAAGGCCATCTGCTCTAAAATTTCCAAAACCGGACGCTGACCGATCCATTGGCCTAATCTGCTTCCAGAAATTCGTAAATAATCCTGTAGTTGTACCGGGGAAATATCATCCGGCTTTGCCTGCCGGTTCGGCCTGTCATCAAATGGAATCTGATTGGTCAGGCTGATCAATTCCTGGGATTGTTCCGTATTTGCCTTAATTGAATTGGCATATTGCCTGATGAAATAGTAATGGCGCTTTTCTTTGGAAGTAACTTGGTCCGGCACCTGATACGGTCTGTTTTTCCCTCCTGTTACCCATATGATCAATAGTTGCACACCGTCAATTTCTTCCATGAAGAGCCTGGGGTGATAAACCGGGTTTATCAGGTTGTTAAACCCAATCATCTTTTTCTGAATTTCCGCAAGTTCTGCAGCCGGCACTCCTTTTACCGGTCTTTTTGGGCGTCCATACTCCTCTTCAACACCAACCACAATATATCCTCCTCCGGTATTATCAAAATCGTTTGCAAAAGCACAAATGGACCGGTAAATGGCATCCGGATTCCAGCCCGCTTTAAATTCGATTCGATCGGATTCAATAGCCCTGGGAGAAAGTAAATCTTCTATATTTATGGGTAACGGCATAATAGTATATAGAAACACTATTGCCGTAAAATAGAACTAGGCATCTGCGATTCTTTTATCCACATTTATCCGGAATATTCATTAGTAGCCTAATGAAACATGTATAGGATTTTGGCGTAATGTTCAGAACGCATAGCGGCGCATTCCCCCATCGACTACGGCAACAGTGCCAGTGATATACCGCGCCCGGGACGACACCAGGAAAACGGCCATATTGGCCATGTCCTGCGGGTCACCGAAATCACCCAGAGGGATCTCGCTTTCGGCGAATTTCCTACGCTCTTCTCCGGGGAAGTAAGGGCGGATATTCTCCGTATCTATAAGGCCGGGCTGCAGACAGTTGACCCTGATGCCATACTGTCCCACCTGTCCGGCAAGTCCTTTGGACCAGGAGACCAGGGCCGCTTTGGCAACTGCCGAAGCATTGATCATGCGTAACTCATAGGTACTGGCCAGGTTCAGAATGGAACCCTGCCTACGCGCTATAAAATGGGGCAAAAGCTGTTGGGCCAATTGCCGGGGACGATCAAAATCCAGTGTCATGGAACCGACCCACCCGTCCTCTTTTCCGACAACATCCATTGGCTGGCTACGGCCCGCATTGTTAATCAAAATATCCACATGCCCCAGGCTTGCCAACGCCGCAGCCGCAATCTTTTGCGGCCCTTCGGGCGCGACGAAATCCTGGACAAACGTAACTGGTTCCACGCCGCCTGCAGCAATAACTTCATCTTTGAGGCTGTTCAGGAATTCTACGTTTCTGGCAGTGGCAAAGACTTTTACGCCTTCCATAGCCAATTCTTTTACGATGGCCCGGCCAATTCCCTGGCTGGCCCCTGTCACTACGGCCGTTTGCCCTTTTAAATAGAGATCCATGATTTTTCTTTTTTGCAAAATTAACAGGCAGCATCTAATTTTACAGGTAGTACCACCAATTGTATGGTACATACAAATTTGTATGTAATGGCAGCCAGAAAGAGTAATTCGACTTATACGCGGAACGAAAAACACATTGTTGAATGTGATCTTACGTATGCCGTCAACAAAATCGGGGGCAGATGGAAAATACTTATCATAAGCAAGCTGGAAGAGTACAAAAAACTCCGGTACAGCGAGCTGAAAAAAGAGTTCTCCTATATAACGGAACGGATGCTGACCTTGCAGTTACGGGCCCTGGAAAAAGATGGGCTGGTTAAACGAACCGTCTTTGCAGAAGTTCCTCCACGGGTAGAATATGAACTCACGGAGATGGCTTTAGCATTCGGACCAATATTTAAACAATTAAGTGAATGGGGCGGTAAACACCGGAATTTAGCAACGAACCGGATCTAAGCAAGCGTCAAACCTTCCCTTTTCCTCCCTTTAAAATTCGGAGATCAGGGATAGCCAACGAGCTGCCGAGGCTCCCCAAACTTCCTTATAGGTAGCCGTATTGATCTGCGGCCAGTAAGGGGTATCCTCATTATACCGGGATTGCATACCCACCGGAATTGCACCCACCGTTTCCCCGGGCAAGGCAGTATATAACTGAGGATAATTGCTGCCCTCTCCCCATATCAACGACTGGCCGAATGGGTTTTTTCCCACTATCCAGAACAGTTGTTGTTCGGCTATATTCATCAGCTCTTTATCCTTTAAGAATTTACCGCAGAGTGCTGCTGCCTTACCGGTAGAAAGATGAACAGCCGCATTCCCCCGGAACGAGAACCAAACAGGGAAAACCCGGAGATAATGCTCGTCATCCAGTTTGAACCCGTTCTCCAATTGCTCTTTATAATCCTGAGTAGCCCCGCTTCTGACCCCAACCTGTACCGCATAAAAATTAACCGAATCCTTTACTTCATCCACATTATATACTCCGCTCGGCACTAATCCATAGGGTTCGACATAATGCATAATATTTTTCAGGTATTCGCCATACATCCGGATGGATTCCTCCCATTTTTTATAGTCGGGATTCTCTGGCTGCGTTTCACAAAGTGCCGTCAAAGCCTGCATGTAGGCGTAGTCGCGGGACTGATGGGTAAAATGCACGATCGATTTCCTGTTCTGATCGCGGTAAAAAAAGCCTCTTGTTTTGTGTTGATCCTTCAGGGGCTCCGTACGCTGACAGGAAAGGGTGTACTTTATAAAGTCAGCGGCCTTATCTGCGTAATATTTCTCTTTGGTTAATTTGTACAACATACTGGCCGCCCAGGATACCGTTGCCATATATTGGCTCTGAGAGGCCATATAAGCATGCCCTCCCCTGTTTATGCGTTCATTATACCCCAATTTTTCGAACCGTTCGAGCGCAAAGGCAAAATCTTCTTTGGCGACCTTGCCGAGATGTGCTTTTAACATGGGATCCTTATCCATGGTCAAAGATGCATAGGCTTCGATTGCCGAGTAAAGAAAATTTTCAAAACCACTGTTATGTACCACTTCCGGACGCCATCCGCTGGTATCGTCCTTAGTGCCGATAAAACCATCGGTCCACAAGTTGGTGCCCCAGTCCTGCATCCGGTAACCGCCATCAAACCTGGTTTTAAGAATAAAATCAATACCCCATTGCGCTTCCTCGGATAACCGGAGGGATAGATCGATATTGCCCTTCTCCTTTGCCTTGTTGGCCATTTCTAAAAGCGAATAGGCTATTTCGCCGGTCTGTACGGTCTGCTGTGACATATCGGCGGCATCATGCCAGCCGCCATTCAGGGCAAACAGTTTCCCGTTATATTTTCCGTTGAGATCAGTATGACAAGCCCCATGTTTTCCGGGAACCGGGTAGCCGCAGCGTTCACAAAATATAAAATTCAATACCCGCCAGGCGGAATTATCCCAGATATTGCGATTGATATAAAAAGGTTGGGTGGTAACCTCTCCTACCCTGATCTTGTATTGCCCCTCCTTCTTAAAATCACTGAAATCAATGGTTTCAAAAGTGCCGAGTGCAGTTTTTCCGGAATTGATTTTCCCCTGATATACTACACCCGAAGTTATATTATCCAATAGCTGGAAACTCCCGTTATGTTTATTTACCCGCACGATTGCCGACTTCTCGCTTTCCACCCCATATCCCGTAGTAGAGTATATGATCCTGTTTGCCGCCGGAACCCAGCCGCTGACCACTTCGGGGTTTTCGACCGTTTCCAGCGATACTGCATCGATATCGAATTTCAATGAATCGCCCATGGTCCGTTCTTTTCCAAAAACTTCAATACCAAACGAAAGTTTCGTCACCTTATCCCGGGCGAGTTCGGACATCTCGACAAAACATTCATTCCATTGACCATTGATCAGATTGATTTCATGTATCCCCTCACGGCCATACCTGTCCGGCACTTTGATTTTACCCTCATTTTCTACGATCAAATTAAGATAAATAGTACGGGCTCCTTCACAATGAGGATATATAAACACCCGGATGCGGTTGTATTTCTCCCAGTTGGCCCCTCCCACAGTATAACTGGCAAGGGAGGTACCAAAACCCAGGCCCCAGTCCAGAAACTGGGGGTAAGTGGTTGGCGCAACCAACCGAAGGCTGTTTCTCCCTTCTATGCTTCGTTCCGTCGTCACGCTCATACCGCCAATTCCTTTATGAGACCATTTACCAAGATCTTCCATATTACAAAGCATATTGGAAACCAGTACTTTTTTAGTAAGCCCGAAAGATTCAAAGGATTTTGTATAATCCAAGCGCAACGGACTATGTATATAACCGGTATTACGAATGTCCTCTTTTAATTGCTCATCTATCTGGGCAAACAACAAACAGACTGGAAAAACAAGGAATAAAACGGATGTAGTGATCCTTTTCATAAACGGCGTAGTTAGTTTATCTTTTAAAATTAAATACCATTGAACGTATACAGGAGTATAACCGGGGTACTCCCCGGATGTATATCAGAATGCAGAAATTAAAAATACTATTTATTGCCGAATAAGCGCCATAAGTTCGCCTTTTGGTTTATTATTCTTTAAATGGTAATTTTTGCGGACGGTCGGCATGAAAAATGAAACCCACATTGAGGGGAAGCCTTAAATTACTTTGCGAAAAAGAACAACTGTATGCGAAAAGTAACAACTGTTTGCAAAAAGGAACAACTGTAAAAATATACTAAGTATCAGCAGATGAAAATGAAAACAACCGAATTTATTGCCCTATCAGCCTGCACTATGACCCTGACGGCTTTGGGAATCGATATCATGCTACCTGCATTTGGACAGCTACGCGAACACTTTGGGCTGAGGCCGGGATCAACTGCAACAGCACAGATCATCTCGTTCTTTTTCATGGGTCAGGTTGCACAGATCATTTTTGGTGCATTCTCTGATCGTTTCGGAAGACTGGCGATCTTAAAAGTCGGGTTCCCCCTCTATATCGCCGGTGGGATAACCGCGGCATTTGCCCCTAGCCTGGAACTCATGCTTGTTGCGCGTTTTGTGGCCGGGATGGGGGCGTCAGCAGTCTTTATGACTACTATGGCGGGTGTTCGTGATCGTTTTGTCGGTGATCAGATGGCACGTATCATGTCCCTGATCTTTACCCTATTCCTGTTCACTCCAATCCTTGCTCCCTTTTTAGGTTTGGCTATTCTGTCCGTTTCATCCTGGCAGATGGTATTCCTCACTCCTCCTCTGTTTGCGGTTATCATATTTCTCTGGTCCCTCAGACTCGAGGAATCCCTTCCCAGCGACAAACGCATCGCTCTGAACTGGAAAAATATTAGTCATTCTATCCGTCAGGTCCTGGGTAACCGGACCTTTCTCCGGTATACCGGTATTACCACCCTTCTTTTCACGACATTAAGTTCGTATGTCGCCAGCTCCGAACATATTGTAGGAGGAATCTACGGCAGACCGGAACTATTTGCCTGGATTTTTGCTGGCATCGGGTTGCTGATGTCTCTTTGCTCCTTTCTGAACTCCCGTCTTTCATCAAGGTATGGTGCACGACGAACCTTAAGAGGGCTTCTTCTCGTCTATGCCCTTATAGGAAGCCTCCTGCTGCTGTTCACCTTCTTTTTCGGTGATCCGCCGGGCATGCTCCCCTTCTTCATTGCCGTAGCCCTGCTAATGGCTATTAATATTGCCGTCGAGCCAAACAGCAGTGCTTTGGCCCTGGAGCCAATGGGAAATATGGCAGGTATGGCCTCAGCTATTTACGGGACTTCTTTCTTTTTTATTGGGGCAACATTGGGATCCGTCATTAGTCGCTTGATGGTCAATGGAGTTGCTCCCCTTGTCCTGAGTTTTTTTGTCATTGGGCTGATCACTGTTCTCCTGGTGTTCAGCGATCCAATGCGGCGTTCAAAAGCTGAATAAGCCAGCGTTAACTTTCAATCATATTGTTTCATCCAAAAAATTTCAATAATTTGATAAAAGCAGAACCGCTATAAAGTTCCCTTTCATCAGGAAACGTAAAAATATGCTTGGAATGAATAAAAAAATTTACATATTAATCATTTCTTTTTCAGGGCTTTCTGTCGCATGTAGCCTATGGCAGGGGATAACCGGTTTGTTGATCGGCGCAAAATTTTATTTTCTGGACTCCTTTGTTCCGTGGTTTTGGTTAGTAAATGTAGTCTCCCTCGCAGGAGCAATACTTCTTTTAAAGTACTATTACGCCCGAAAGTATTGGTTTGCCTTTTCTACCGGAACAATTTTAGCCATCGCAAACGCCTGTAATGCTTTTGTCACCTATATGATAATCGCATCAGGGAAACTGGGAACATTAAGAACCCCGGTGGTAGTTTTTCTCATAATGGCCTCTATCGTATATGGAGTAAGTCTTATATTTTCGAGCACAGGAAAAAGACCCTGGCTAAAGGCATCCGGATTTTTAATCCTCTTTCTTTCGTCCATTTTAGGATCAATTTTTATCTGGAGCCTGGTTTCCCCCGTTTCCCAAATAAACAATACCCTGGGAAAGATTTCGCAATGGACATCCCTGGCCACTTGCCTGATTCCCCTCCTGTTTATCTTCCATTTCATAAGTGAAAGCAGACTGGTAAAGAAGGAAAACAGGGATATGCCTGTTCAGGAATCTTTTGAAAATACAATGGGTTTTGTGGGAATAGCAGGTTTTATAGGAATGCTGACTTTCGGCATAATGATAACTTCAGAAAGTTATTCGTCCTTATACTGGGATAAACGGAATTTTGAAAAGACTAAAGAGTTGGCAGCACTTTTTGAAGCCAGGATATTTGTTAACCCTAAAGGTGATACCCTTCTTTACCGATTACTAAAACCTTTGAACTACGATTCCACCAGAAAATATCCGCTTGTCGTATCCCTGCCCTATGGAGGTCAACCAGGAACGGATAAAATAAGACAAATCGAAGGAGCGGCTGCGGCTGAAATCTTATCCGGTGAGATGGAAAGAAAAACATACCCTGCCTTTCTTTTTATCCCCAACTGCCCGCCGGGTTCAGGCTGGGGAGGTATTCCGAATTATCCGTCAGTAGATTCCCTGGTATATCAAGCTATTGCTTCATTGGATACCCAGTTTGCCATAGATGCAAAAAGACGATACGTAACAGGAATTTCAAGAGGCGGGTATGGAACCTGGAATTTTATCTGTACCCGGCCGGATCTATTTGCCGCGGCTATACCTGTCTGTGGCGGAGTCGACCCCAAACGCGCTCCTGCTATTGTAAATATACCTGTATGGGCCTTCCATGGCGAAAAGGATAAACACGTCCCGGTCAAGGGCTCAAGGGATATGATAAGCGCGATCCGGAAAGCAGGCGGAAATCCAAAATATACCGAGTTTCCCAATGAAGGCCATAACATCTGGTACCAGGTAAGTATCACACCAGGTTTGTGGGATTGGCTGTTTGCCCAGAAACGGGACTGAAACAACATAAAGGTTTTCACTTATATACCATGCCATATTTACGGGCTAATAATGAAATTTCATCCTTCGATTTTGCCTTAAAAGTTGTTCCCTTCAATGTCCCGATATGCCTAAAAAAATCTTCAAATCCGGCAGGAGTATAACCGAATGTAAATACCATTGATTCCGTACCGGTATTTTTAAGCCCATGCCATGTGCCTTTCGGTACAAATGCAGTGGCTCCCCCTTTAATAGGGATTTCTTCATCTTCTAAAAGGAAAATGCCACTACCCTTTTGAAAAAAGAATATTTCATCTTCATTCAGGTGTTTGTGAATGGATATACCATTTCCGGGCAATATCTCTTCCGTACAAATGGAAATCGTATCAATGTTGTCAACTGTCTTTGAAACTGTAATGGTAATTGGCGTATTTTCCCTTACAAAATAGGTTTCTCCTTCTTCAGCTTGCCGTACAATTCCCTTTCCAGGCAAATTATTCTCAACATTTGATTTAGCGAATGAAAGTATGGAGGGGGCCAGAAATCCCAATGCTGCGGTATGCAGGAAATTCCTTCTATTCTTCATAAATAATCAATTTTGATTAATATAGAGAAATTTAACCAGGTTTAATAGCCTTTTACACTTTCCCATGAGATGTTCGCGGTTTTAAGTCCTTTGGACTCCGCGTTCAATCTGATCGTTCCTGGCCGGCCAGCTTTACTTCTAACGATCACGAGGCATAAACCGTTGAATGCCGCACGTTCCGGCGAAAGGAAGGATACAAGATCCGCTGCATTGCCGTTATCTGTTGCGACGATCCTCCCCGGACCTTCCATCGAAAATTTAAGGGAATTTTTTGCATCCGGCACGGTTAACCCATTCTTATCAGCCACCCGTACAGTGACAAAGGTGAGGTCCCGTCCGTCAGCCAACAGGATCGGATGATCAACGGAAAGCTGCAGCATGTATGGTTCATCCGTTGTTCTCAAAATATCCTCAGCCCATTTCTTTTATTCTCCGGGAGGAGCCGAATTTCCTTGAACCGGCCACACAAAGAATTACGCCAACGGTGATACTTAACATCCCCATGCTCACTTTTTCGTGAAGTATGGTAGCGGCCAGGGTCAGTCCAAAAAATGGCTGCAAGAGCTGCAGTTGCCCCACGGCTGCAATACCGCCCTGGGCTAACCCGCGATACCAGAATATAAAACCAATCAGCATACTGAACAGGGAAACATAAGCCAGGCCGATCCAGGCCGGCGCACCAATTGCCGCGAATGACACCGGAAGCTGCAATAACATTATAGGCGCCATAAATGGTAAGGACAGAACCAATGCCCAGGAGATCACCTGCCATCCTCCCAGTGTTTTTGACAATTTTGCTCCTTCGGCATAACCGAGGCCGCACAAAATTATGGCCAGCAACATCAGGACATCTCCGACAGGTGAAGCGGAGAGGCCCCGGGCAATGGCAAAACCTATAACCAATAAACTTCCTAAAACCGAGAATAACCAGAATGCAGGACGGGGACGCTCTGCTCCGCGAATGACACCGAATATTGCCGTCATAAGCGGTAACAAGCCCACGAATACAATGGAATGAGCAGACGTCACATACTGCAAGGCCAGCGCTGTCAGCATCGGAAATCCAACAACGACACCTAAAGCAACAATCGCCAGCGGGAAAACCTGTCCCCTTGCAGGCCGCTTCGCCTTAAAAATCAGAAGGAGGAAAAGAGCAAGCAGTCCTGCAATGGTTGCCCGGGCAACCGTTAAAAAAACCGGTGCGAAATCCAGGACAGCCGTTCTGGTTGCAGGTAGGGAGCCGCTGAATATCAATACGCCGATGAACCCATTTATCCAACCTTTGTTATTGTTCTCTGTTGTTTTGCCTGTATTAATTTTACTTCCAGTCATGATAGGGTGATCATTTTTTTATGGATGCAAAATAAAGAAGGAATAGACACTAAAACAGTCTCAGTTTTGTGTATTTCAATGGACACAGTTAATTTTGCAGTATGAGTAAAGATTATCTGTATACTGAAATTTCCCGGGGAATTGCCGGACAGATCACCGGTGGGGTGTTAAAATCCGGAGACAGATTGCCTTCTGTAAGGAGGTTATGTGCCGAACATGGTATTAGTATGAATACCGCAAAGAGGGTGTTCCTGGAACTGGAAGCTTTATCCCTGATCGTCTCCAAACCGCAGTCGGGTTATTTTGTAAACCGGCTGCCTTACCTAAAACTTCCCCTTCCGACAGTAAGCCGGCCATCCTCTTTAGCTAAAAATAACGAGCCGGATGAACTGATCAGTAAAGTCTATGCCAATATGGCCAATGATCATCTCACCCTTTTTTCCATCGGAGTTCCCTCCGGAGATCTGCTGCCATTGGCAAAATTGAAAAAGGAAATAGTGCAGGCAACCCGGGAACTCAGAGAAGGCGGAACAGAATACGAACCCTTGCAGGGCAATGTAAAATTGCGGAGGATGATCGCTGCCCGCTCCATAGGGTGGGGAGGAAACTTGCAGGAAAATGAGCTGATAACGACCAACGGGGGTATGAACGCTCTCTCTTTTTGCCTGATGGCCCTGGGAAAACCGGGAGACACCATCGCCATGGAAAGCCCCTGTTATCCCGGTATTTTACAGCTGGCGAGAAGTCTCGGTCTTAAAATACTGGAACTGCCAACCCACCCTGTCACGGGCATAGAGATGGATGCCTTAAAAAAAGCCCTTCCCAAAATTGATCTTTGCCTGCTGGTTCCTAATTTCAACACTCCGCTCGGCAGTTGTATGCCCGATGAACATAAAAAGGAAGTCGTTGACCTTTTGTCCAAACATAATATTCCACTGATTGAAGATGACATATATGGCGACCTCTATTTCGGTACGATACGTCCAAAATGCTGCAAATCATTTGATAAAGGTGGCAATGTTTTATGGTGCGGTTCCGTCTCAAAAACCCTGGCGCCAGGTTATCGGGTGGGCTGGGTCGCACCGGGCAAATACAAAGAAAAGCTGCTAAAGCTGAAACTGGTCCATTCCATATCTTCCGCTACTATCGTACAGGAAGCGGTTGGCAATTTTCTGAAAATGGGTAAGTATGATAATCATTTGCGACAGTTACGCCGGACCTTGATGGAAAATTATCAAAATTATGTCCATGCCATAGCCCAATATTTTCCGGAGGGAACCAAAACAAGCAGACCTCAGGGCGGTCTCGCTCTTTGGGTTGAATTCAGCAAAGGAACCGATACGGTGGAACTTTATGATCTGGCGATTAAACAAGGTATCAGCATTGCGCCGGGGCGAATGTTTACCCTGCAAAATCAATTTGAAAATTGTATGAGACTTTGTATTGGCCTGCCCTGGTCAGAGGAAATAAGGTTTAAATTAAAACAACTGGGAACTCTGGCGAAAATGATTTGAATTTGAGGGGAAAATATCTTTAACCGCCCGTTTTGCCGCATGATACCCGCACAAGCCATGTACTCCGCCGCCCGGGGGAGTAGAGGATGAACAGATATATATCCCTTTTGCAGAGGTGCGGTAAGGGCTGGCTCTCAGTGCCGGCCTGGTGAAAAGTTGACTGATATCAATAGCACCTCCGTTGATATCACCTCCTATATAATTGGCATTATAGGCCTCCAATCCTACAGTATCGAAAACATGCCGGGCAAGGATCCTGTCCCGGAAACCGGGAGCGAAACGCTCTACCTGCGCTTCGATAATTTGCGTGCAGTCGGTCTCTGATCCGTTCGGTACATGACAGTAAGCCCAGGCGGTATGTTTTCCGAGCGGCACCCTTGTCGGATCGAACTGGCTTTGCTGGGCCAGCAGGACAAAGGGTTTCTCCGGGTGCCTCCCTTTCCAGGTTTGTGCCTCGCTTTCGGCAATCTCCTCCAGCGTGCCGCCGAGGTGAATCGTTGCAGCCTGTCTGCAATCTTCGTTGGTAAAAGGGATGGGGCCATCCAGGGCCCAATCGACTTTGAAAATGCCCATTCCATACCGGAATCGTTGTAATTGTGCCTTATACAGCGCCGAAAACCGATGACCCGCTATATTCAGCAACTGCCGGGGACTTGTGTCAAAGAGGACACATTGACTGGAAGGTAGCTGCGCCAGGCTGGTAACAGGAAAATTCGTTTCGATTTTTCCTCCCAGCGATAAAAAATAGCTGGCCATAGCCCCGGCGATGGAGGCAGAACCACCTTTTGCCATGGGCCATCCATGAAGATGTCCGGCAATGGAGAGCACCAGGCCTATCGCAGAAGTCCCCAATTTGGACAACGGGAGAATGGAATGCGCCGCCATGCCACTCCAAAGAGCCCTCGCTTCGGGTGTACCGAAACGACGGGCAAGGGTGAGCGCCGGGGATAAGGCTTTCAGACCGAATCTGGCCATGTCCAGGGGGTGACGGGGAAACCGAAGCGGCCCAAGGGCATCGGTTTCCAGCCCGGGCCAGTCTTTTAGGAGCGGGCGGAATAAGTTGAGCCAGGCAGATTCATCGTCCCCCAGGGATAAAGCCGTCTTTTCCAACGAAGGATACAGACAGGCAGCGTGACCGTTATCCAAAGGATGTGCGGCACAAACAGGCGGAAGGACGAACTGCAGACCGTGTTTGTCAAGGGGCAGGGTGCGCAGGAAAGGAGAAACGGCCGCCATGGGATGGATCGCCGAACACACATCATGCCGAAAACCGGGCAAGGTCAGCTCTTCGGTGCGCATGCCTCCTCCGATAGTTGTTTTTGCCTCCAGCAACAGGACCGAAAGACCGGCGCGTTGAAGCGTGATGGCGGCAGCCAGACCGTTTGGTCCCGATCCTACTACCACTGCGTCAAAATCTCTCTTTTCTAAACGATTCAATTTATATACATTTTTGGAGGTTAAAAATTATCGCCCTCCCATTTAAATCAGGGGCAAAGATAGCTTTTAACGGGTTGTTGAATGGTTATAGAAAGGAACAGGTCCGCAAAAAATGCGGACCTGTTCCGGTTGATAATAACAGAGGTTGTTTTTTAAAGCCAGAATTGACTTTTGGTATTATGTCTCCTGAATTTTCTGACTGCCTCGAAATTGTTTCTGAGTAGTTTGTTGTCAACACATTCTAATAGAAGAACTGTTCCAATACGATCTGGCCATCTTTCACTTCATACAGCATGATCTCCTTGATCAGTATTCTTCCGAATCCTTTCACAGTAATATCTTTCTCCCTTGCCACCGTAAAATGATTGCCGGTTACAAGGGGTTCGGACGTATACAATTTGTGAGCGCCTTCGATCTTTTTTACAAAATCCTCACCTTTTTTTCGAACCGCAGCTTTGCCTTCCGCATTACCGAAATAAGGAGAGTTGGGCGGATCGATGCTTTTTACATTATCTGCAAAAAGCTCATCCTGTATGTCGAACCATTTTTCCTGCTGTGCAAGTTCATTGAATCGCGTTGCTACCTGTTGTGTTGTCATTGCTGTTTTGATTGCTGTCATTGTTCTATTTTTTTGATGGTGATTTATCTCCGATCATCCGGATTGTTTCAAGCGTTGCTGAGGACAATTGCTGGTTAATTGATCGTTTCATGATGAGTAACTTTATAGTTACGCAAATATATAAGTAACTTCTGAGTTACGCAAATATTTTTAAGGAGCTTTTAAAAGAAAAAGAAAAATCCAGGTAGGCAGTCAAATTCTTTTACGCGGCTTTTCGAGAAAAAAAATGAGATCCCCTACCCCATGACCGAACCATCTTGCCTTTTGTCGGGTAGCGAATCTGATTATTTAAATTTCATTGGATGATTATTTTACTTAGCTTTGCCACCTGCAATAGCTAAAATTTGCAAAGTCTTAACCTTCTTCTCGCATGCCGTTTTTAGGCATCCCGCTTTCGTAATTAAATACTCATTTTCCTAGGATTATTTTATTAAAATTGAAGATAATGGAATCGAGTAAGGTGCTCACCGATAATGAATATCGGTATTGGCTACTAGAGATAAAGAGGAAAGTGCAACAGGCCCAATTAAAAGCTGCAGCAAGCGTTAATAATGTCTTAATTGAAATATATTGGGATCTGGGAAAGGAGATAACTTTAAGGGAAAAAGATTTCTCTTTTGGTGAAAATTTTATTGGGCAGGTTGCTACTGATTTGAAACGTGAATTCCCTGGAATAAAAGGTTTTTCCCGAAGAAATCTTTATGCGATCCGACAATGGTATTTGTTCTTTTCCAACTTTGGAGAAGTTGTGCACCAGCCCGTTGCACAACTTCCATGGAGGCACCAGTTATTGCTGATTCAGAAATTTAAAGAACTGGAAATCATTTTATTATATGCCAATGCTGTCCACAAAAATAGCTGGTCACGAGATTCACTCGAAGTAAATATTAAAAATGGGTACCATTTAAGGGCCGGGAAGGCGGACCATAATTTCCAATTAACCTTGCCAAAGCCTCAATCTGATTTGGCGGTAGAAACAATTAAGGATCCTTATCACTTTGATTTTCTAGGACTTAATGATCAATCTAAGGAAAGAGAAATTGAGAATGAGTTGACCCAAAGAATTACGGAGTTTATGCTGGAGCTTGGAAAGGGATTTGCGTTCGTCGGCAGGCAGTACAAATTGGAAATAAGTGAATCAGACTACTTTCTCGATTTACTGTTTTATCATCTCCATCTCCGATGCTATGTTGTTATTGAACTGAAAGCAGGTAAATTCAAACCTGAATATGCTGGCAAACTAAATTATTACCTTTCCGCAGTAGATACCCAATTAAAAAAGCCCATAGACAATCCTTCAATTGGCATTCTCCTTTGTCGCCTGAAAGATAAGATCGATGTAGAATATGCTCTTCGCGATATTAAGAGGTATAAGGAAATAAGATGAAAGAGCCCTTCCTTTGAAGAGCTCTTTCATCCCTGGTTATGATTTGAACAGCTCCGTTATTCCTTTCAGATATCCATCGAATTCTTCCTCAAATTGTTTCACCAGTTTGGCCTTTGCTTCAGGAGTTCCACCAATGGAAGCGTTCCAACTTACCTTTATCGTATTGGGGCTTTCCCCATTCGTTGTTTTCATTACCAGGAGAATTCCTTCTATACCGGCAGGAAAAGGAGCCGCCAGTTCGATAACACAGACCCCTGGCGTCTCGCCCGCCGGGTTAAGCAATTGAACTTTTCCTTTCCGTTCTGACCCGTCTTTCAGGGTAAGTACAAATTCGTGGTATCCGCCGGATCCCTCACTACCTAATGATACAGCAGTGACATACCCATTCGCATATTTCGGCAACTCTTTCAAATTACTCATCTGCGCCCATACCTTATCCATGGTTCCGTTAACGACAACCGCTTTTTCTACGGCGTAAACTATTACCTGGGCCGAGCCCATCTGCGCTTTAGCGCCGGTAATAGTAAAAAAACAGACAAAACAAAAAATAAATTGTTTCATTTTTTCCGATTAAAGATTATGCATTAAAAATTATCTGGAAGGATCCCGCGCTATTCCTTTAAAAACCCATGGCAGGCATGGCTATGGACTCCTCCGACGGGGCCATTGTTTTGTTCTTAAGGATGGCCTCGATGTCTGCCTCCGAATCCGGGCCATAACCGGTAAACGTCCGTATGATTTTCCCATTCGGATCAACGATATAGAAGGTAGGCACCCCGCTGAACTGGAACTGCTTCATAGTCTCGTCCATATTAGGACTTAACAATTGCTCCCAGGGCATTTTCTCTTCACCAACGGCCTTTCTCCATGCATTTTTATCGGCATCGATGGAAATGCTCACAATTTCAAACCCATCGGGATGCTGCTTGCCATATAATTCCTTGACCTTGGGGATCGCCTGCCGGCAGGGACCGCACCAGCTTGCCCAGAAATCGATCAGCAGGTATTTGCCTTTATATTTTTTCAACCCCTGCATTTTTCCATTACCGTCAGGATAAGAAATGGAAGGGATCGGCTTTCCCGGTTTCACTTTCCGGGCCAATTCGCGATTGGTAATAATGGTTTGTTTGGCCTCTTTAGCTTCTGTCAGCCAGGGATATTTTCCGATCAGTCTATCCAATGACTGCAGGGCATAATCGTATTTACCGGTGCTTTCCGCACCAGTCATGCTCCTTAATCCATACAAAACTACCGGGCGATCCTTATATACCTTGAATAACAGGTCGGTCCGCTCATGCAGGTCCCTGGTCATGGAGTCGTACCTTGGCGTGATTTTCAAGTGGGTTATCCAGGTGGAGTCTTTTGCCTTATATTCCTGCGCATAATATTCCTCATTGTATTCATCGATCATCCGGAGATAGCTGAGCTGTTCGATATGTTCGAACAGGTTGATAAAATTATTATCCATGGAGCCATCCACAAAATTATAATGAGGGATCTTTACTTTATACAAAGAGGTATCATACCCGCGCATCTCCATATTCACATCCGCATCGCTCCAGAAACTGGCCCGATCCCAGCCTTGTAAGGCTTCCACGTGATAGATACCTGGGTGGTCCTGTTTGAGAACGAACCGGAATGATTTTTTATCCTCACTGACCGTGACCGAATCAATGAGTTTGGGCTTTCCGGACATCATTTCTTTAAAAAGCCGGACCTTCTTGTCTCCTTTTGGGTCGATAAATTGGAGGCTTCCTTTTACCGTAATCGTCTTTGGAAGGGCCGCAGTTTGTGCATGCAGCAGGATAGGTCCCAAGACTAATAGTATAGTCGGAGCCCAAATTCTTGAGAAAACGTTTCTTCTTTTCATCGTCTGATTAATAATGTTTGATTTTAATGATGAATTGCTTCTTCCTTATTGCATCGGCACCATCGGCACCATCGTGGCGGCCGGGATCACGTTTTTCTCTCCTGGTTTCCCGGCACCTGGTGTTAATGCATTGCTTAACTCGCCGAACATCGATGCCAATTTCTCTTCTACCGGTCCTTTGCTACCCTCGTCAAAACCAACCTGCTTGGCTACGATCCTACCCTGCGGATCTATCAAATAGGTGGTAGGCACCCCTGTTACGGCAAAACCGATATGATTAATGTCCTTTGTATCCAAGGCCTGTGACCAGGGATTATTTTCTTCCTTGACCGCTTTCAGCCAGGATTTTTTATTCTCATCGATAGAAATGCTATAGATCTCAAAGCCCTTGTTCTTGTATTGATGGTAGATCTTCCGCATGGTCGGGAATGATGCGCGACAGGGAACACACCAGCTCGCCCAGAAATCGATCATGACATATTTGCCCTTGAACTGATCAAAGGAGACCGGCTTGTCCTGGGGATCGGGCAAGATGAAATTGGCAACCATTTTCCCGATACCGGAGTTTTTCTCCCCCTGAATGAAATTATAGAATTTCATCCCCTCATCGGATTTCTTCATACCCTCGGAGAGCATATTGTATAGCTGTAGCTGCCGATCTACGGAATTAATGCCCCGGGCATTGACCGACAATACATAAACACTTGCATTTGCATCCGGGTGTTCTCTCAGCAGGGTTTCAAGGAGGGGTAGCACAAAAGCTTCCTGCAGGGAATCATTCAATTCCTGTTTCTTTGCATAGCGGGGATCTTTTTCTTCCATCTGCCACCAATCCTGCCCGAAGCGTTCTCCCAGGACCTTGTTTATTTTAAGATTGGCGGCATCCTGCTCATTTTCATAATTACTAAACAACATCATCCCCTCCTGTCCTTTCAAAATGGATTCATGCATTCCTTTGCTGATATCCGAAGTGATATAGTAGGTACCGGGCCCGTCGATCAGGATACCGAAAGGGCGGTACATTTGCCCTTCCTTCGTTATATATTCCGGCAATAGCATTTTCTGGACGATCCCGTTAAATGGAAATTCAAAACGGTAATGCCCGTCCTTGATTACGGCGGAATCCTGGCCCATGCGGTTATAGGTATACATGAGATTATGTCCTTTCAAATCTCCTGTCATCGTGCCTTCGATCACGACCTTTCCTGTCTTCTTGCCTGCCTGCGCATGCAGGCCAAACACCGCCATCATCATGGCTACGCTAACAATCATTTTTTTCATCTTCATAAATTTTGTCTTTACTAATTCGTAATCCGTTTTGCTTTTATATTTGTTTTACTAATCGTGATGCCTATCCCGGTGCGACAAATTTTAAATAGGCGCATGGTCCCATCATTTCCGGCTGTTCCGCAACGCATAGCGTATTGAGTTCGGCACGCGACAAATTCAAAGGGTAAGCGTGACGAACTCAACGAGTAAATCCAGGTATTTCAGCCTGAAGTTCTCACAGAACCGGACGTGATGCTCACGCATCATCCGGCTCCTATTATCCAACCGATGGCAATGCGCCAATGGTCCAGTGAGCGAACAGTTCGGGTTGT